>JAVXVI010000123.1:0-6589 GCA_032230005.1 Actinomycetota bacterium
CTGATCAACCCCGGTGACGTACGCCGGACGCCGTACGTCACGCAGGCCCTCATGTCGACGCTCGGACCGATCGTCGCCGTCAGCGACTGGATGCGCGCGGTGCCCGACCAGATCAGCAGGTGGGTGCCCAACCAGTGGACGTCCCTCGGGACGGACGGCTTCGGCCGGTCCGACACCCGTGCGTCGCTGCGTCGCCACTTCCACGTCGACCCGGAGTCGATCGCGGTCGCGGTGCTGATCGAGCTGGCCCACCGCGGCGACGTCGACGCGAGCCTGCCGACTCAGGCCGTGGAGCGGTACCGGCTGCGCGACGAGCAGCTGCCGCCGGAGAAGGACACCACCGAGGGCGGCGCCGAGTAGCTATCGCGCCGCGGTGACGGTCATCTCCATGATCGGCTCGTCGTCACTGCTCGACGCGGTGGAGGCGACCCCTCCAGTGAGCAATCCGACGAGCAGCATGGTGGGGAGCAGGGACGCGGGCCACGAGGAAGCCGGCCGGCGGCGGGTCTCGTTCACGTCCTAGGTGTGCCCGGGATGTCCGATCTCTACCTGTCTTTTCCGGCACATCGTGCTGCCGTGTCATCAGCGTTGCGGTGGGTAGACGGGGTGCATGGAACGAGGCAGCGACAAGCACAGCGCCCGGATGGACGACGCGATGGGGGCCGAGGTCCGCGGCATGATGACGGCCGGTCGCGAGACCCGCGGGGAGGCCTGGAACTCCGCTGAGCCATCCGGCGAGGACCAGCCCGACGTGGACCGTTCCCCCGACGGCACCCTGGCCGGCGGTGTGCCGGACGGCATGACCGAAGCCGACATCGAACTGCGCTCGGAGATCGCCGCCAGCCTGGGCAAGGAGTGCTGGCCGTGCGACGCAGCTGCCTTGCTGCTCAAGGCCGCCGAGATGAACGCGACCGAGCTCGTCCTCAACGCACTGCGCCGACTGCCGGCCGGACGGACCTACGCCAACATGCAGGAGGTCTGGTCGGCGCTGTCCGGCGGGCACGTCGAGTCGCAGCGCTTCTAGCGCTCCAGCGGCCCCGCGGAGAACTCCTCCGGGACACTCGGCAGGACCTTGGTGAAGTACGACGTCGCGGCCTCGGTCGTGCCGACGTCGCGGCCGGCCGCCTCGGAGAGGTACCACCGGTGCTCGAGCACCTCGTGGAACACCTCGGCCGGCGACAGCCGCCCGCGCAGGGCCGGCGGGATCCCGTCGACGACCTTCTTGTAGATCTCGGTGAGCCACTGTGACGCGGCCAGCGCCCTGGTCACCGGCTTGCCGGTCTTGCGCTCGAGGTGCGCGCGGTAGCTCGCGATGTCGTTGAGGAGCCGGCGCGCCTGGTTCTCCTGGACGTGCAGTCCGGTCAGGGCGAGCAGGTCGCGCCGGGCGTTGCCCGGCTCAGCGACGCGCGTCTTGACCTTGAGCACGTTGCCCTCAGGTGTCTCCACCAGCTCGAGCTCCTCGACGTCGAAGCCGAGCTCGTTGAGGCGCTGCACCCGCTGCCGGATCCGGAAGCGCTGCTCGTCCGGGGGCAGCACCTCTTCAGCGGTCAGCTCGTTCCAGAGCGCGTCGTACCGTCGTACCAGCTCGTCTGCGACGCCGATCGGATCGAGGTCCTGGACCTCCTCACCGGCCTCAAGGTCCATGACCTCGCCGGCGACGCGCTCGTGCGCGAGGTCGACGTCGTGCCGGCGCATCCCTTCGGACAGGACCGGGTAGCGCTCGCTCGTCTCGGCGTCGACGAGATAGGCGGCAAGGTCTCCGGCATCCAGCCGGAACAGCGTGTTGGACAGCGAGCAGTCGCCCCAGAACACCCCGGCCAGGTGCAGCCGGACGAGCAGCTCGACGAGCGCGTCGAGCAGCCGCTCGGTCGGCCAGCCCCCGCGCGGACTGGCGAACAGGGTGCGGTACGGCGTGGAGTACGGCAGGAAGCGGGTCACCAGGACGGCGTCGAGCTCGTCCTGCCGGCCGACGGCGACACCGAGCACCTGCACCGCCGGCAGGCCGAGGTCGGCGAGCGCTCGCAGGATGTCGTACTCGCGCCGCGCCAGCCGCTCGGACAGCTCCTTGAGCGCGTAGACATCGTCCTCGAGCTGCACGAACCGGACAACGTGCCGGTGCAGACCCGGACTCGGCACCTCGATGAGCCGCTCGTCCGCCCATGCCTCCAACGGCAGGTGCCACGGGAGGGTGAGGAGCTCGCCCGCGCTGTCAGCGGGCGGGCGGAACAGGAAGCGCACGGAACAACCGTAGGGGCACTCAGGAAACAGCCGGGTGTCATCGATCAGGGGCAATCCAGTCCCAATCGGGTCATGCCGGACCCACCCGTGCGAACCATCTCTCGCGAGTCGCTCCAGAAACGTCCTCGAGATGCCGCAGTATCCGTAAGGGACGTTGCGTGAAGGGGCAGTGCGATGAGTCGGCGAACCAGCACGATCTCGGTGCTCGAGGAGCACCCGAACCTCGCCGAGATCCTCGGGGTCCTCGCCCAGCTCGCCCACATCCGCGACGCGGACATCCCGCGGCTTGCCGACGCGTGGCACAACACGGTTGCCGTGGCCGAGGCCCGCGACCGCGCCCTCTCCCCCGACAGTCCCCTGGTCCTCGAGGCGCTCGCCGCCTTTGAGGCGCTCGGGGCCCTCTTCGACGACGACCTGCGCGGCGAGGCGGCCTATGTCACCGTCGCCAGCGACGTCACGACCACCGCCCTGAAGGCCGTCCGCGACGCGATCGCGGCGTCGTACGCCAAGCCGATCCTGTCGCGCGCGGAGTACTCCGCGCTGATGCGGGCCTGGCGGGTCGTCTACCCGGCCGCCACCGTCGACGAGCCCGACCTCGGACCACGCAGCGACCAGGTCAAGGCACTGCTCGCGCTGCTGCCGATGCTGTCCTCGCGCTGCCACGACCCGGAGAGCCAGCGGCTGTACGACGCGCTGGTGGACCGGTCGTTCGCGGCCGAGACCGACCGCGCCGACGCGCGCGCCGAGGCCTTCCAGGCCGCGGTCCTGACCAGTCGCCGCCGGGTGTGGGCACTGGTCCGCCGCAGCGGCACCGAGGGCCTGACCCGCCCGTGCGGGTCCTGCCGAGGCATCCCCGTCGACGAGCGCGAGAACGAGCGGGTCATGACGCTCTGCCTCGACGCCGCCTGCGCGCTGCTGGTCGCGGACACGCTGTCCGACGACATGACGCGGCTGCTGACCGAGCCGGTCACCTCACTCATCCCACTGCAGCGCGGCCCGTCCAGCTGAGCAGGTCGTCGGCGCTCCACGCGTTGACGATGCGCTCTGGGTCGACGCCGCTCAGGACCGCCCGCTCGCAGCCGAGCGGCTGCCAGGACAGCTGACCCGGGGCATGCGCATCCGTGTCGATCGAGACCCGGCAGCCGGCCTCGATCGCCAGGCGCAGCAGGCGTTTCGGCGGATCGAGTCGCTCCGGCCGGCTGTTGATCTCGACCGCGACGTCGAACTGCGCGCACGCGGCGAAGACCACCTCCGCGTCGAACTCAGACTCCGGCCGTCCCTTGCCCGTGACGATCCGTCCGGTGCAGTGACCGAGCACGTCCGTGTTGGGGTTGCTGATCGCCGCGACCATCCGCGGCGTCATCTCGTCAGCCGGCATCCGCAGCTTGCTGTGCACGCTGGCGACGACCAGGTCGAGCCGCTCGAGCAGCTCTGGCTCCTGGTCGAGCGAGCCGTCGAGGTTGATGTCGCACTCGATGCCCGTGAGGATCCGGAACGGATGAAGCCGCTCGTTGATCTCGGCGACGACGTCGAGCTGCTGACGTAGCCGCTCGGGACTCAGCCCGCGAGCGACCGTCAGACGTGGCGAGTGGTCGGTGAGCACGATGTACTCGTGGCCGAGGTCGCGGGCCGCGACCGCCATCTCCTCGATCGGCGAGCCGCCGTCGGACCAGTCGCTGTGCACGTGGCAGTCGCCCTTGAGCGTCTGCCGCAGGTCGTCGGCCTGCTGCGCGACGGGCGAAAGACCGATCGACTCGACCCGCCGCAGGTAGACCGGCTCCTCCCCCGCGAGCGACTCGGTGATGACCGTCGCGGTCACCTTGCCGACGCCGGGAAGGTCGACCAGCGTGCCGTTGGCAGCGCGCTTCTCCAGCTCCTCCCGGCCGGCGCCGTCAACGACCGAGGCAGCGGTACGAAAGGCCTTCACGCGGTACGACGGCTCGAGTGCCCGCTCCAGGCAGAACGCGATGCGCCGCAGGTCGGCGGCTGGGTCTCTCACCGGGCCGGCTCCGGCTCGATGCCCTCTTCCAGCGGCTCCACCGGTCGACCCTCCTGCGCCCGCCACGCCGTGAAAAGGGCAGTGCACGCAGCGGTCCACCCCCAGCCGATGAGCAGCCCGGCCGTGACGTCGGAGACGTAGTGCACACCCAGCACGACGCGGGTGATCGCCACGACGACCGGGATGAGCACCGCCATCGCCAGGAGCAGCCCGCGTCGCGGCCGCACCATGACCGACAGCAGGACGACGGCAAAGGCGAGGTAGAACGCCGCCGACCCGGTGGCGTGCCCGGAAGGGAAGGACGCGCCGGTCGCGTGCGAGATCGGGTCCTTGAAGACCGGCCGGGCGCGGTCCACGATCAGCTTCCCGCTTGTCGAGAGCAGGTAGGCGCCGGCCACACAGGCAGCGAGGTACAGCGCACTGCGTCGACGACGTCGCACGACCAGCAGCACGACGAGGACGACCGTGGCGAGCTCGAGCAGCACCGGGGCACCGAGCTGGGTGAGCACCTTCGCCGTCGTACCGATCCATCCGTGCTCCACCACGTCCCGGTGCAGCGAGCGCTCGACGGAGTTGTCCAGGCGGATGAGCGGCGACCACTTGGCGCGCACCAGTGCGCCCAGCGGCAGCACGACGACGACGAGTGCGGCGAGCCCAGCGGCGAGGAGTGCCGGGCGCAGGCCAGGCGGCTCGTCGTCGGCACTCATGTCAGGTACACCACCAGCTTGTCGGCGGCCGCCCGCAGGTTGAGGTGACCGGGTCCGTCAGTGACCTCCCCGTCACGGGCGATGCGCAAGCCACCTTGGCGGCTGCGTACAGGCAGGGTTCCGACAAGGCGCTGCTCGTACACGCGGCTGCGGCCGAGGCGGCCGGTCAGGACGGCGGCGACGAGACGCAGTCGCGAGAATCGCTGCTCCGCATCGATCAGTCGCACGTCGATGCAGCCGTCGTCGAGGCGCTCCCGCCAGCTCGGCGCGAAGCCGGCCGGGTGGTAGTGCCCGTTGCCGGCGAACAGGGTCCAGAGCCGGCGCGGCTGCCCGTCGACCTCGACGAACACCGCCTCCGCCCCGCGCAGCACGCGCGTCATCGCGTAGGCCATGGCCGGCCACTTGCCGAACGTCTTCTCGTGCTTCTCGCGCTCCTTGACCAGCTCGGGGTAGATCCCGATGGCGAAGGTGTTGAGGAAGTACAGGTCACGGCCGTCGGGGTCGGCGCTGCCGACCGTGATCTCGACCGCGCTCCCGGTGCGGACGGCCTCGATGACGTCGGAGACCTCGCGCACGCCGAGCTCACCGGCGAAGTGGTCGAGGGTGCCGCCGGGCACGACGGCGAGCGGCAGCCGCGCCTCCAGTGCGATCCCGGCTGCGCAGTTGACGGTGCCGTCGCCGCCCATCACGCCGAGGACCTTGGCGGTCTTCGCTGCCTCTTCCAAGCACTTCGCGACGTCGCCGCCCTCCTCGCAGCGGACGACCTCGACCTTGGGCAGCGCAGCCTGCAGCTCTTGCTCGATCTCGTCGGCGCGCTCGCCCGAACCGGCAGCCTCGTTGATGACGACAATGAGGCCGTCGCCCTCCGTCAGGGCCGGCGCCGGCCGTTGCGGCGGGCGGGCGAACGCGGGCCGGTCCGGTCGCACCGGCCAAACCCGGCGTACGACGAGAGCAGCCCCCGCCCCCATGGCGATCCCGGCCACGACATCGCCGGGGTAGTGGACGCCGGTGTGCACGCGGCCGTAGGCGACGCCGGCGGCGAGCACGGCGACCGGCGCGGCGATCAGCGGTTGCTCCATGGCGACACCGGTCGCGAACGCAGCAGCGGACGCGCTGTGCCCGCTGGGGAACGAGGACGTGGAGGGCTGGCGAAGCAGCCGGCGCGGGATCGGGACCGGGTGCAGCTCAGGCCGGCTGCGGCGGGCGGCCAGCTTGGCCGGCACGTTGGCGGTCGCACTGGCCACGGCGAGCGACGCGAGGCCGCGTACGGCGGCGCGCCGCTTGCCGGCCCCGGCGAGCAGCACGGAGATGCCCATCCAGAGGATGCCGTGATTGGCAGCGCTGGTCAGCCGCGGAAGCACCTTGTCGAGGAAGGGCGTGTGGAACGTCGCCGCCTTGCGGTAGAGCGCCAGGTCGGCCTGGTCCAGCCGGGTCAGGAGCCGGGTCTCGGTCATGCGGAGACTGTTACCTATGCCGCGGCCACCTCACACCAACGGGCGGCTAGACCACCTGGTGCAGCCAGCTGACCGGGGCGCCCTCGCCGGCCTCCCGGAACGGCTCGAGCTCGTCGTCCCAGGCGCTGCCCAGCAGCCGGTCGAGGCCGAGGGCGAGCTGCGGACCGGTGGCGGAGGCGAGCAGCGCGCGC
>JAVXVI010000124.1:0-9705 GCA_032230005.1 Actinomycetota bacterium
GCTCGATGTACATCGCGCCGAGCGGGCTCGCGGTGAACGTCGAGCCCATCGGGGTGCGGGACATCATCTCGACGCCGCCCGCGACGGCGAGGTCGTACTGCCCGGAGATCACACCGGCGGCCGCGAAGTGCACCGCCTGCTGCGACGAGCCGCACTGGCGGTCGACGGTCGTGCCGGGGACGGACTCGGGCCAGCCGGCGGACAGGACGGCGGTGCGCGCGATGTCGAAGGTCTGCTCGCCGATCTGCATGCCGCAGCCCCAGACGACGTCGTCGACGAGCGCCGGGTCGATGCCGCTGCGCTCCGCGAGGGCCTGGAGGACGAGCGCGGAGATGTCCGCGGAGTGGATCCCGGACAAACCGCCGTTGCGCTTGCCGACGGGGGTCCGAACAGCCTCGACGATCACGGCGTCACGCACGGTCTGCCTCCAGTTAGTCGCGGTTCACTGATCGTACGACGGCGTTTCGGTGGCAGGCTTGTGACGATGGACACGCTGGTTGTCGAGGCTCCGCGCCGGCGGGGCTATGGCCTGCTGGCGTTCGCCGGCGTGCTCGCGGTCGTCACGCTGCTGTCCGATCCGGCCGGCCGGCTGCTGACGGCCCCTGCAGCGGTCGCCGTGCTCGCTCTCGGCATCCGGGACCTGCGCAGCGGTCCGCTGCTGCGGGCGGACGCCGAGGGGGTGGAGGTGCAGCAGGGACTGCGCCGGATCCGGGTGGCCTGGGCGCGGGTCGAGCGGATGCGGGTGGTGCGTGACCGCCGTACCGAACTGCTCGAGCTCGACCTCGGCAGCACCCTCGCCCTCCTGTCCCGCCAGCGCCTCGGCCGCTACCCCGACGAGGTCCTGGCCGACCTCCTCGAGATCCGCGAGGGATCCCTCAGCCCGTGAGGGCCTTCGTGCGCAGGACGACAGCCACCACCATCGCGGCCGCCAGCACCACGCAGGCCGCGGCGTGCAGCGTCGCCTGACGCGGGCCGCGAGGGGTGTAGGCGAAGGCCGCCGCCAGCACCGCGCCTGTGACGAGCCCGCCGAGGTGCGCGCGCCAGTCGATGTTCGGGACGCTGAAGGTGATCACCAGGTTGACGACCAGCAGGACGACGATCGGGCCGGTCTCACCACCCAGGCGCCGTACGACGACGTAGTACGCCCCGAACAGGCCGAAGATCGCGCCGGACGCGCCCACGCTGGGCTGGTTGGGCGCCGCGAGCAGGAACCCGGTCACGGAGCCGCCGAGCGCCGACAGCAGGTAGAGCGCCAGGTAGCGCGCCCGGCCCAGGGTGTTCTCCAGCACCGGGCCGATCTGGGCGAGCGCGAACATGTTGAACAGGATGTGCAGGATCCCGGCGTGCAGGAACGCTGACGTGATCAGCCGGTAGTACTCCCCGTTGGCGACGCCGACGACGTGAAGGTTCGTCGTCAGCCCGAGCGCCAGGTTGCCGAAGCGCTCGTCGAGGTTCGGGATCCCGAGTCCGACCACGAAGACCGCGACGTTGATCGCGATCAGCGTGAGGGTGACCCGCGCGGTGTCGACGGACACCCGTCCGCCGAAGACGGTGCGGGGCGTACGGACCGTCTTGGCCCCCTCAGCCACGCACTCCGGGCACTGGAACCCGACCGAGGCCGACCGCATGCAGTCCGGGCAGATCGGCCGCTCGCAGCGGTTGCAGCGGACGTACGTCTCGCGGCCCGGGTGCCGGTAGCAGACCGGCGGTGCTTCCTGGCCGTCCTCGGGCTCGGTCAGCTGTCGACCTGCTCGATGTCGATCTTCTCGATCACGACCTCGGTGCGGGGCCGGTCCATCGAGCCGGTGGGCGTCGTGGCGATGGCGTCGACGACGTCCCTGCTGGCCTGGTCGGCGACCTCGCCGAAGATCGTGTGCTTGCCGGTGAGGTGGGTGGTGTTGGCGACCGTGATGAAGAACTGCGACCCGTTGGTGCCCGGCCCGGCGTTGGCCATGGCCAGCAGGTAGGGCTTGGTGAAGGCCAGCTCGGGGTGGATCTCGTCCTTGAACCGGTAGCCCGGCCCGCCGGTGCCGGTGCCCAGCGGGTCGCCGCCCTGGATCATGAAACCGGAGATGACCCGGTGGAAGACCGTCCCGTTGTAGAGCGGGCCGTCGCCCTTCTGGCCGCTCTTCGGGTCGGTCCACTCCCCGCTGCCGTCCGCGAGCCCGACGAAGTTCTGCACCGTCTTCGGGGCGTGGTCCGGGAACAGCTGCACCCGGACGGGACCGAGGGTGGTGTGCAGGGTGGCGAACAGCTCGCGGGCCACGCGGGGCTCCGATCAGAGAGACGGCGGAAGGACGGCTTCGATCCTTGCACGCTAGTCGTGACAGGCTGACCGCCCGCCCGCGCAGAGACCAGGAGCCGGCCGTGCACGTTCCGACCGCCGTCGAGAGAGCCGTCGATCGAGCCACCGAGCGAGCCGCCCCGGAGGTGGAGGCCGTGCTGGCCGAGGCCAGAGCGCGCAGCGAGGCCGTGCTCACCGAAGCCCGCGCCTTGAGCGAAGCCGTCCTCGACGAGGCACGCAGCCGCGGGGAGGCTGCCCTGGACGAGGCTCGCAGCCGGGGTGAGGCCGCGCTCGACGAGGCGCTGCTGCGCGGCGGCGCCGCCTGGGATGCCCTCCGTGGCGAGCGGGTCGGGCCGCCGGTGGCGGTTCGGCGCTGGCCGTGGGCCCTGCTCGCTGCCGTGGCAGGAGCCGGTGCCGGGATCGCTGTGGCCATCGCCGTACGACGGGTGAGCAGGCCCGACCCGCCGGATGCCCAGGACCCGGAGGACCTCGAGGCGGTCATCGACCGCCCCTCCTGAAGGTCTAGCTGGCGCCGGCCCGGGGTGCCGGTGCGGTCGCGGTGTCGCCCCGGTCGAGCGGGTCACTGCCGTCGGGACGGTGCCGGCCGAGCCGCTGGGTGACAGCGCGACGCAGCAGCGCGTCGACCTGCGCCTCCGGCGGCACGCCTGCACTGACGGTGGTCCGGTTTCGGCCGGCCCGCTTGGACTCGTAGAGCGCGTCGTCGGACGCGCGGACCAACGTGTCGGCATCGCCGGCGTGCGCCGGGTAGGTGGCCACGCCGGCGCTCGCCGTGATCGGCACGACGGAAGGCGCGGCGGCCACGGCGTGGCGGAGGCGCTCGGCGATGAGCTTGGCCTCGTCCGGCCCGCAGCCCGGCAGCACGACCGCGAACTCCTCACCGCCGTACCTCGCCGGGGTGTCGAAGTCGCGGCACTCGCACGACAGCGCAGCTGCGACGTTGCGCAGCACCTCGTCACCGGCCTGGTGCCCGTGCTCGTCGTTGAGCCGCTTGAAGTGGTCGATGTCGATCATCACCAGCGACAGGTGCTCGGCGCTACGGGTCGCGCGGGCGACCTCGCGCTCCAGCGTCGACTCGAACGTCCTGCGGTTGGCGATCTTCGTGAGCCCATCGGTGGCGGCAAGGCGCTGCACCTGCTCGAGCAGCCAGGCGTTGCGAAGGGCGAGAGCGGCGTACGACGCCGACCGCTCCAGACCCGAGACGACACGGCGCTGGATGCGACCGCCCTCGGCCGGCGCCTGCTCCAGCACCATGGCGCCGAGCGGGCGGCCCTCGGCCTGCAGCGGGACGACGACGAGGTTGCGGGCGTTGGGCAGCAGTCTCGTCAGCCAGGCATCCGCCTCGTCGTCGAGTCCGCTGACGAGGACCGTCGCGTGGGTGTCATGGGCCTGGGCGATGACCGCGCTCGGGCCGGACCGGCCGGGACGGCGCGCGGTGTCCTCGTCCAAGCCGTACGACGCAAGGACCGGCAGCTGTCCCTCGGGACCGGCGAGCACCACGCCACGCGGGAAGCCGAAGGTGTCCACGACGGAGTCGAGCAGGGTGCGCGCGACGCTGGCCGAGTCGGCCGTCCGCTCCAGTGACTCGGCCAGGTCGGTGAGCGCCTCGAGGTCGTGGCGGCGGCGGCGGAGCTCGCGCTCGTTGACGGCCGACAGCGCAGACGTCGACACGGCAACCAGCCACAGCACGACGACGAAGACGGCGAGCCGTGTCTCAGCGCCGCCCAGCAACGTGTTCAGGTCGGCCGGCTCGGTCGGGGTGAGCCAGCCACCTGGCTGCTGCTGTCCGTTGTAGACCGCGAGCAGGAGCAGCGAGTGCCACAGCGCCAGCTTCAGACCGGTGCGGTACGACGCGAGCAGTGCGACCGCGCCGAGGTGCAGCAGCACCAGGTAGCGCACCGGGCTGCTCAGGCTGCCGGTGACGTACGAGGCCCACGCGAGCCACAGCCCGTCGATGATGAGCAGGGCCGAGAACAGCACGACGACCCGCTCCCGGAGGACCCGGGACAGCGCCTCGCCGAAGAGCACGATGACGGCGTACGCGACGGTCGTCAGCACTGCCTGCCTGCGCCCCGGCGCGAGCGCCTGTGGGGCGAGGACGGCGCAGAGCAGCAGCAGTCCGATGGCTGCCAGGCGGAGGTACTGCGTGACCCGGAGTCGCTCGGCGACCGGCACCGACTCAGCGGCGCGGACCGCTGGCCCCGAACCGGCACGGGAAGGGAGGAATCGGCTCATGCCGTGGCACCTCCTGGCCGAAGGGTGGGACCGAACGTGAGCTCTGGCTCCGCGGTCACGGGAGCCGCGGCGAGCTTGGGGTCTCGCCGGTCGATCTGGTTCTGCACGAGCAGGAACAGCAGCACGATCACGAACAGCGCGAGAGGGAGCTGCGGTTTAGTGATCGTCTGCCCAAGGACGTTCTTGATGGCCTTGGGCACATCGGTTCCGGGGATCGCGCCCGGAATCGCCGGCAGTCCACGCACCAGGTCGCCGGCACCCTTCTTGATCGCGTCGGGCAGCTTGGCCAGACCCGTGACATGCGGGTGATCCGCCACGACACCTCCGTCGGGCTTGCGCAGCGGCGGGGTGACCGCCGGCCCGGGTGCCGGGCGGGGCCCGGAAGCCGTCGGGCCGGCACCCGGAGCGCCACCACCGGAGAAGGGCTGGTCCACCCGGCCGCGGGCGACCGCCGACGTCAGCGTGTAGCTGCCGACCGTCGACGGGCCCACGTTGCCGGCGGCGTCGACGAAGTGCACCGACAGCGCCCACGTCGCCGGCTGCTGCCCACGCAGGTCGAGCGCGTAGCTCCCGGCGCAGGCACCCTCGGCCACGACCGTGCCGTTGCGCCGGGCGATGCAGACAGCGTTCGCGTCGAGCGGGACCCCGAACGTCCACGTCGCCGTGCCGGCGGTGCCGCGCGCAGCCGGGCGGCTGGCGAACACCGGCGCCGGTGGCGGCGTGATGTCGTAGCGGTAGCTGGCGGTGGCGACCGGGCTGACGTTGCCCGCGGCGTCGATCGCCCTGGCCTCGATCGCGTAGGTCGCCTCGCCCAGCCGGCCGACCGCAGCGACGTATGGCGGGTCGCAGGCAGCGAACGCGGAGACGGCACGACCGTCACGCAGCAGCCGGCACTCGACCAGGTTCTCGTCGTCCGCCCACGACCACGGCACCTCGGGGTCGTTGCCGATCGACGGCGGCAGCGGGTCGGTGAAGCGCGGCGCCGCCGGGGTGCGGGTGTCGAGGACGTACGTCGACGACGACGCCGGCCCGCGTTCGCCTGCCGCGTCGTAGGCCCTTGCCTCGAGCAGGTAGGTGCCGTCGCCGTTGGTGGCGGCGGTGTAGGTGCCGCCGCACGGCGCCCAGCTGCCCACGCCGCGCGGGGTGGTGAGCCGGCACTCGACCTGGGGTGCACCCGTCAGCGCAGCGGCGCGCAGCAGTGCAGCTGTCGGCGTCGGAGCTGCGGGGGCGGCATCCGGCGCCACGACCCGCCACGACGGGGACAGGTCGTTGCCGGGGCTGGCCGGTGTGTCGACGAAGATCGCGAGCGGAGCGGCGGAGCGGTCGAACACGTAGTCGCCACCGACGGCAGGTGAGGTGTTGCCGGCGACGTCGATCGCCCGCACCTGCATCGTGTAGCTGCCGTCCGGCTTGCCCGACAGCAGCGCGGTTGTCGGGCTGGTGCACGGCGTCCAGTCCTCGAGGGCCGCGCCGCTCTGCAGCAGACGGCACTGCCCCGTCGTACCGCGGAACAGGCTGAAGCCCCAGCGCGGGTCGGTCGTGGAGCTCGGGCTGCCGGGCTGCATCGTGAGCACCGGTGCCGGCGGAGGCGAGGTCTTGAGGATGTAGCCGGCCGTCGATGGGGAGCCGAGGTTGCCGGCAGCGTCGACCGCGCGGACGGTCAGCGTGTAGGTGCCGTCTGCTGCGTTGCTCAGGTCGAGCACGAACGGCGACGTGCACGCGCCGTCGCGGAACACCTTGCCGCCGACGGTGACCTTGCACGTGGCGGTCGTGCCGGGGGCCAGGGTGAAGGTCCACTTCGGTGCACGGTCCCGCGACGGGCCCGTCGGTCCCGACAAGGTCCCAGGTGCACCGGCGGCGGTGGTGTCGAGGATGTAGCCGCTGGTCGTCTCCGGACCCGGCGTGCCGGCCGCGCTCAGTGCGTGCACCGTCAGCGTGTAGGTGCCGTCCGGCAACCCGGTCAGGTCGGCCGTGAAGGTCCCGCTGCAGGGCGCGAAGTCGGAGACGACCTTCTGGCCGCTGCTGACCCGGCACTCGAGCTTGACGCCGGCGGCGCTCGTCAGCGTCCACGTCGGGGTGGTGTCGTTGCCAGGGCTCAAGGGCGCGACGACGCCGACCGCGGCCGGCGCCGACGTGTCGAGCACGTAGTCGTCGGTGGCTGTCGGGCCGACGTTGCCTGCGCCGTCGGTGAGGCGGACGGCCAGGGTGTACGTGCCGTCACCGAGACCGGTCAGGTCGAAGGAGAACAGCGAGCCGGCCGGCGACACACCGCAGGCGGTCCAGTCGCGCAGCACGCCGGTGAAGACGAGGACCCGGCACTCCGCCGTCGCGGTCGTGTCCGGTGATGCGACAGCCCAGGTCGGCTTGCGGACGGTCGACGGCGACGGCGGGCCGACGATCGTCGCGGCCGCCGGGCCGGCGGTGTCGAGCCGGTAGCGGCTCGTGGTCGCGGCAGTCGTGCCGATCACCCGCGCCTCGAGCACATAGGCGCCGTCCGGCTGCGCGTAGAGGTCGGCGGCGTACGACGTGCCGCACGGCGTCCAGTCCTTCACCACTGCTCCGGAGCGGGTGAGACGGCACTCGGCAGGAGCGGTCGAGCTGATCCGCCACAGCGGGTTGCGGATGCTGCCGGGGGTGGGCGGGCCCACGACCTTGGGCGCAGCGGGGGCGCCGCTGTCGAAGTGGTAGGTCGCGGTGGCGGCTGGGCTGACGTTGCCTGCGGGATCGGTCGCCCGCACGGCTAGGACGTAGTCGCCGTCGGTGGCGTTGCTCAGATCCAGGGTCAGCGGGCTGGCGCAGGTCAGGTCCTTGACCGCCCCGCTGGGCATGGTCAGCTTGCAGCCGACGGTCGCGCCGGTCTCGGTGTTGAAGCCGAAGACCGGTGCGCGATCCGAGCTCGGCGATCCGGCGATGAGGGTGTACGTCGGCGCGACGGGCGCGGTGGTGTCGAGGACGTAGGTCGCCGTGCCGGCCGGCCCGATGTTGCCGGCCGGGTCGACGGCACGCACCGACAGCGTGTAGGCGCCGTCCGGCAGACCGGTCAGGTCCACCGTCGACGGGCTGCCGCACGCGGCGGAGTCGGACAGGATCGTCGTTCCCCGAGTGAGGCGGCAGCTGCCGGTTGTCCCGGCCTCGGCGGTGAACGAGAAGCTCGGCGCGCGGGTGCGGCCCGGGCTGGTCGGGGAGGACACCGCCGGAGCGCCCGGAGCGGTCGTGTCCAGCAGGTAGCTGCCGGCGCCAGGCAGGCTGACGTTGCCGGCCGCGTCGGTCGCCCGCACCTCGAACGTGTAGTCGCCATCACCGCTGATCGGCGTCGTCATGGGAAGCGTGCAGGCCCCCCAGGCACCGAGCTGGCCCGGGCCGGTGAGCCGGCACTCGGTCTTGCTGCCCTCCTCTGTCGACGCCGACCAGGACGGCGCGAGGTCGCGGCCCGGGCTCGTCGGCGAGGTGACGACGGGCGCAGTCGGAGCAGTGGTGTCGAGGATGTACGCACCACTCGCACCGGCGTCGCTGACGTTGCCGGCAGCGTCGGTCAGGCGGACCGAGAGGACCCAGGTGCCATCGGCCGGAAGTGCTGGCGCGTAAGGCGTGCTGCAGGCCCCCCATGCCGTCGGCGAGCCGGCCTTCTCCTGCAGCGAGCACTCCGGCTTGGCGCCCACCTCGCCGGTCCAGCTGAAGGCGGGGTTGCGCGTCTGCGATGGCCCCGGCAGCCCGGTCACGACCGGGGCGGTCGGCTTCGTGGTGTCGAACGTGTAGGCGCCGGAGGTCCCGGTGGCGACGTTGCCCGCCGGGTCGGTCGCCGTCACGGTCACGACGTAGTCGCCGTCCGGCATCCCGGTGAGCGGCGCGGTGAAGGAGGCGCGGCACGGGGTGGTGTCGACGACCACGACCGAGGACCGCGTGACGCGACAGGTCGTCGTGGTGTCGGCGTCGGTCGTGAAGGTGAACTGCGGGGCAGCGCTGCTCGCTGGGCTCGGCGGTGCTGTCACGACGGGAACCGCCGGCAGCACGGTGTCCAGCAGGTAGGCCGGGCTGGCCCCCGCCAATCCCTGGTTGCCGTACTGGTCGGTGAGGCGCACCGACAGGACGTAGCTGCCGTCGGCGCCGAGAGGGACGGTACGCGGCAGCGTGCACGACGCCCATGCCTGCACGACCGCCCCGTCGCGGGTCAGCTGGCACTCGGCCGTCGCACCGGCCTCGACCGGAGTGGTCAGCGAGTAGTCGGCGGACGTCTTGTTGCTGGTGCCGGTCGGGCCGTCGACGCCCGGTGCGGCAGGCGCCGTCGCGTCGAGGGTGTAGGCGGCACTCACGGCCACCGCGCCCGCGTTGTCGTACGGGTCCGTCAGCTGGACGGCGAGCTGGTAGACGCCGTCGCCGTACGTCAGCGTCGTCGCGTAGGTGAAGCCGTTGCAGGGAGTGGTCGCGACGACCGAGGCCACGGTCGAGCCGACCGGCGTGCGGGACAGCGTGCACAGCCCAGTCGAGGGGTTCTCCCCGGTCCAGGTCCAGCTGACGACCTTGACGTTCCTGGTGCCGGTGGGCTCCGCCGTGAACGTCACGGGCAGCGGCCCGGTCGTGTCGAGGGTGTAGACGGCGCTGAGCGCGTCCGGCCCGACGTTGCCCGCCGCATCCTGCACGTGCAGCTGCAGCTGGTAGTTGCCGTCGCCCGCGTCGAACCGCACCGGGACGCCGCTTGTGCAGCGCGCGAAGCCGGCGCCGGGAATGGGCGATGGGGCGGCAGCACTGCCCACGGGTGCGAACACGAGCCGGCAGTAGACAGTGCCCGGGTCGGCGGAGAACGTGTACGTCGCCGAGCGGGTGTTGGCGGTGCCGGTGACGGAGCCGACGATGCCGGTGGGAGCTGCTGGGGCAACGGTGTCGAGCAGGTAGCTCGGCCCGTCGACCGCCGTGCTGTTCAGCGCCCGGTCCGTGAGGGTGACCTGGAGGACGTACGTCGTGCCGGCCGTCGAGCTCGCCAGCGCCTCAGTGTCCGAGCTGCCGCAGTTGCTCGTCGTGTTGACGAGAGTCCGCACCAGGCCGGCGACGGTGTACAGCCGGCAGGTGGCGGTCAGGTTGGTCTCGCCGGCCTGCCAGGTCCAGGTGTGGCTGGTCGCGTTGCCCGTGCTGTCGGTGCCGGCGAACACCGCAGCCGTCGGTGCGGTCGGGTC
>JAVXVI010000125.1:0-3359 GCA_032230005.1 Actinomycetota bacterium
CGTAGGCGGCCGACCGGTCGACCTTGGACGGGTCCTTGCCGGAGAAGGCGCCGCCGCCGTGGCGGGCGTAGCCGCCGTAGGTGTCGACGATGATCTTGCGGCCGGTCAGGCCGGCGTCGCCCATCGGTCCACCGATCTCGAACCGGCCGGTCGGGTTGACCAGCAGCCGGTAGCCGTCGGGGTCGATACCGAGCGACGCGACCTCCGGGCCGATGACCTGCTCGGCGATGTCGGGCTTGAGCAGCGTCTCGATGTCGATGTCGGCGGCATGCTGCGAGGACACGACGACGGTGTCCAGGCGGATCGGCTTGCCGTCGGCGTACTCGATGGTGACCTGGGTCTTGCCGTCGGGCCGCAGGTAGGGCACCGAGCCGTCCTTGCGGACCGCGGACAACCGCTTGGCCAGCCGGTGGGCGAGCGCGATCGGCAGCGGCATCAGCTCAGGGGTCTCGTCGCAGGCGAAGCCGAACATCAGGCCCTGGTCGCCGGCGCCCTGGCGCTCGAGCGGGTCCTCGACCTGGCCCTCGACGCGGGTCTCGTAGCCGACGTCCACGCCTTGTGCGATGTCGGGCGACTGCGAGCCGATGGAGACGCTGACGCCGCAGGACGCGCCGTCGAAGCCCTTCTTCGACGAGTCGTAGCCGATGTCGAGGATCTTCTCGCGCACGATCGTCGGGATGTCGGCGTAGGCCTCGGTCGTCACCTCGCCGGCGACGTGGACCTGACCCGTGGTGATGAGCGTCTCTACGGCGACGCGGCTCTTGGGGTCCTGCGACAGCAGCGCGTCGAGGATCGAGTCGCTGATCGCGTCGGCGATCTTGTCGGGGTGGCCCTCGGTGACCGACTCGGACGTGAACAGGCGGCGCGACACAAGCGCTCCTTCGGGGGTTGGGAATTGCCGCCAGTCTAGCGGGGCGTCTAGCCGCTCTCCCCCACCGAGCCGCAGTCCACCTGATAGGCGGCGCGGACCCGCGGATCGTCCATGGAGGAGGCAGTCGCGCTGCGGTCGGTGACAAGCACCAGGGTCGCGCCGGCGACGCGGAAGGTGCGGGTGCGGATGCGGTACGACGTGCCGTCGTCGGACTCGGCGGTACTGACGACCAGGTGGCCTTCGGGGGTGCAGGCGAACCCGTCGCCGTGCGTGACCGATCCGCCGATGCCGAACCGGATGTGGCCGCCGGCGAAGGTGAGCTCGGACAGCTTCGTGCCGTCGTACCGATAGACCTGCACGAAGGTCGTGGAGGCGCCGCGCGCGGTCTCGACCCACACCTCCGCGCGGCCGTCCCGGTCCAGGTCGGCCAGGCCGCTGACCACGGGCTTCGGTACGTCGGAGGCGACGATCGGAGCCGAGACGCTGTGGCCCGCCGAGAGGGCGACGGTGAGGGTGGTGGCGGTCACGCTGACCGTGTCGGCCTGGCCGTCGCCGTCCACATCACCGGGCGCAGCGACCGGCGCGGCCGATGGCGAGGTTGACACGGTCGCCGAGGGTGCGGGCGCGGGGGAAGGCGACGGCGCGTGGCGGACCGTCAGCGGCCGGGCGGTCTCCACCGTCCGGATGTCGCCGGACGAGCTGGTGCAGGCAGCGGCAGCCAGGAGGCTGACGACAAGCAGGGCGCGCTTCACCGAAGCACCCTGGCTGGTCGGTCGCTACGAAGCCGGCAGGCGCGCCGCGACCAGATCCCAGACGACGTCGGCGAGCTGGTCCTTGCTGGCCAGCGGGATCTCGGTGGACGAGCCGTCGGAGCCGAGTACGACGGCTGCGTTGGAGTCGCCCTCGAATCCGGTCGGGTGGCCGGTCTCCCCCACCTCGTTGACGACCAGCAGGTCGCAGCCCTTCCGGGCGAGCTTGGCGCGGCCGTGGTCGAGGACCGAGCCGTCGGCGTCACCGGTCTCGGCAGCAAAACCGACGAGCACCTGCCCGTCGCGACGGGCGGCGCCGAGCTCGGCGAGGACGTCGGGGTTCTGCACAAGGTCGACGTTCAGCGTCTCGGTCTTCTTGCGCTTCGTCGTGAGCCGCTCCGCCGGGCGGTAGTCGGCGACGGCCGCCGACATGACGACCACGTCGGCCGACAGGGCCTCGGCGATGACGGCGTCCCGCAGCTCCAGCGCGCTGGTGACGCGGACCACCTTGACCCCGGCCGGGTCGGGCAGTGCGGAGTTGGCGGCGACGAGCACGACCTCGGCACCTCGAGCGGCGGCCGTGCGGGCGAGCGCGTAACCCTGCTTGCCAGAGGACCGGTTGCCGAGGAAGCGAACGGGGTCGAGGTGCTCACGGGTGCCACCGGCGGAGATGACGACCCGGCGGCCGGCGAGGTCGGCCGTCAGGCCGCGCGCCAGCAGGCGGGTGCAGATCGCGAAGATCTCGTCGGGGTCGGGGAGCCGGCCCTTGCCGCTGTCGGCGCCGGTCAGCCGGCCGACCGCGGGCTCGATCACGACGCACCCGCGCTCGCGCAGCGTCGCGACGTTGGCCTGGGTCGCGGCGTGCTCCCACATCTCGGTGTGCATCGCAGGCGCGAAGACCACCGGACATCGGGCGGTGAGCAGCGTGTTGGTGAGCAGGTCGTCGGCCAGGCCGGCGGCCGCCTTCGCGAGCAGGTCGGCGGTGGCTGGTGCGACGACGACGAGGTCGGCCGTCTGCCCGATGCGGACGTGCGGCACCTGGTGGACCTCGTCCCAGACGGACGTGCACACGGGCTTGCCCGACAGCGCAGCCCAGGTGGGGGCGCCGACGAACTGCAGGGCGCTGTCGGTCGGGACCACGGTCACGTCGTGACCGCTCTCGGTGAGCCGGCGCAACAGCTCGGCGGCCTTGTAGGCCGCGATGCCCCCGGAGACCCCGAGGACCACGCGCGTCATGGCGGGCGGACCGGCCTAGACGACCGGGTCGGCGACCTGCTCGTGCGTGAGCAGCCCGGCGTTGATCTCGCGCAGCGCGATCGACAGCGGCTTCTCCTGCACGCCGGTCTCGACCAGCGGTCCGACGTACTCCAGCAGGCCCTCGCCGAGCTGGGAGTAGTAGGCGTTGATCTGACGGGCCCGCTTGGCGGCGTAGATGACCAGGCTGTACTTGGAGTCGGTCGCAGCGAGCAGCTCGTCGATCGGGGGGTTGGTGATGCCGATCGGGTTGGCGACGGTGCCGGACACGGTGCTCCTCAGGATGTGGATATCTGCATCAAGGCTACCAGCCGGTCGGCCGCCGCCTCGATGTCGTCATTGACCACGTTCGAGTCGAACTCGTCCTCCGCAGCCAACTCGATCCGCGCCGCGTCGAGCCGCTGGCGGATGCGCACCGGGTCCTCGGTGCCCCGCCCGCTGAGGCGGGCCGCCAGGTCGTCGAACGTCGGCGGCGCCAGAAAGAC
>JAVXVI010000126.1:0-5781 GCA_032230005.1 Actinomycetota bacterium
GTGCACCGAGCCCAGCCCCTGGTAGTAGCCGGCCAGCGCGAGGTCGGCGCGACCGGTGGCCTGGACCAGCTGCTTGAGCAGCAGCGTGCCGGCCAGGACGTTGTCCTCGGCCTTGAGCAGGTTGAGCCTGCGGTGGTAGCCGGCGCTCAGTGCCCGCCCGGTTGAGGGCAGGACCTGCATGACGCCGATGGCGTCGACGGGGGACACGACGCGCTGCTGGAAGCCGCTCTCGTGGAAGGCCACGGCAAGCGCGAGCGAGGGGTCGAGGCCGATCCGCTTGGCGGTCGCGTAGACCAGCTTGCGCACGTGGGCCTTCGAGGGCTGGCGGTGGCTGCCGAGGTAGGCGCGGTGCTGCGCGGCCGAGCGCTGCACCCGCTGGGGGATCAGCAGGCCGGCGTTGTGGGTGGCGCTGTTGCGGGCGGGACTCGTTGCGGTCACCCGGACGGGGATGGCCAGTCGCCGGCCGATCACCACCATCCCGTTGTGCGGCAGCTTGTTGCGGACCTGCAGCGTGCGCACGCTCACGCCGTACCGCTTCGCGATGCTCGTCAGGTTGTCGCCGGAGCGGACGGTGTAACCCTTCTCCACGACGCGGGACGTGGGGCGGGCCGGCGCGGCAGCGCCGGGGACCCTGAGCAGCTCGCCGACGTAGATCATCCCGTTGCCGGGCAGGTCGTTGAGCTTGCGGAGCACCGCGACGGTCGTGTGGTGGCGCTGGGCCAGCTCCCAGAGGGTGTCGCCCTGCTTGACCCGGATGTTCGAGGTCGCGCCCGCGGTCAGCAGGGCGGCGAGGGTGAGCAGGACCGCGATCGTGCGGCCCGAGGCCGGGAACCGGCGGCGGGACGGGCGGCGGGGCGGCATGGCGGGTCCCGGGGGTCGACAGCAGGGGAAGTTCCCCCCGGGGACCGACGGTAGCCGCGTGGGGCTGATGTGACAAGAGTGACGGAAGTTACGAGCCTATGACGGCCCGATCTTCTGACCTCGGAGGAGCGGGTCCGCCACGCCGGTGTGTCGGACCGGCGGCTCCGAGCTCGGTTGATCAGGCGGCTGGGCGGGATCGGGCATGGCGCGCTCGGGCGGGATAGGCTGACGCCGTCAGTACCGGGGAGCCCGCGGACGCGGGCTGAGAGGCCGACCAGCCCGTCGGCGACCCGCAGCACCCGATCCGGGTAACGCCGGCGTGGGGAGTCGACATGTCCGACGAGACCGGCCTCGTCATCGCCGGCCGGGCCTTCACCAGCCGGCTGCTGGTGGGCACCGGCAAGTTCCGCTCCCATGCGGTGATGCGGGACGCGCTGCTGGCCAGCGGCGCGGAGATCGTCACCGTCGCCCTCCGGCGGGTCGAGCTGGACAAGCAGGGCGAAGGGGACGTCCTCGACTTCATCCCGCCGGCGATGACCCTGCTGCCCAACACCTCCGGCGCCGTCGACGCCGACGAGGCGGTGCGGCTGGCTCGTCTGGGCCGCGCCGCCACCGGCGCGGACCTGGTCAAGCTCGAGGTCACGCCCGACCCCCGCACCCTGGCCCCCGACCCGATCGAGACGCTGAAGGCTGCTGAGCGGCTCGTCGCGGAGGGCTTCACCGTGCTGCCGTACTGCTCGGCCGACCCCGTCCTGTGCCGCCACCTCGAGGCGGCCGGCTGCGCGACCGTCATGCCCCTCGGTGCCTGGATCGGCAGCAACCGCGGCCTGCGCACCCGCGACGCGATCGAGGTCATCGTGGAGCAGGCCCACGTGCCCGTCGTCGTCGACGCCGGACTCGGCGTGCCCAGCGACGCGGCCGAGGCCATGGAGATCGGCGCCGACGCCGTCCTGGTCAACACGGCCATCGCGGTCGCGCACGACCCGGTCCGCATGGCGCGAGCCTTCGCGCTGGCGACGGAGGCCGGCCGGCTGGGTCACCTCGCCGGCCGCGGCGCGGTTCTCGACGGCGCCGAGGCATCCAGCCCCCTCACCGGCTTTCTGTCTTGAGCACAGCTCCCGGCCGGTTCGCCCGGCACCTGGCGACCCTTGACCTGCAGACGAGGGCGTACGACGACGAGGACGTCGATCGGGCTCTCCGCGACCCCGGGCTCGACGCACTGCCGGCGCTGCTCAGCCCAGCGGCGACCGCTCGCGTCGAGGAGCTCGCGCAGGCAGCCAGAGCCCTGACCCTGCAGCGGTTCGGCCGCGCCGTACGCCTGTTCGCCCCGCTCTACGTCAGCAACGCGTGCCTGTCCTCCTGCACGTACTGCGGCTTCAGCAAGGGTCTCGACGTCACCCGCAGGACGCTCACTCTCGACGAGGTTGAGGTCGAGGCGAAAACCCTTACGGCGCAAGGCTTTCGGCACCTGCTGCTCGTCTCCGGCGAGCACCGCGTCGAGGTCAGCAGCGACTACCTCGTCGCCTGTGTCGAGCGACTGCGACCACTCGTGCCGAGCATCAGCATCGAGACCCAGACCTGGTCCGACGACACCTACGTCCGGCTCGTCGATGCCGGCCTCGAGGGCGTTGTCCACTACCAGGAGACCTACGACCGCGCCCGTTACGCCGAGACGCATCTCGCCGGCTGGAAGCGCGACTACGACCGGCGGCTGTCCTCGACCGAACGCGCAGCGGAGGCCGGTGTGCGACGGCTCGGCATCGGTGCGCTGCTCGGGCTCAGCAGCGACTGGCGAGCGGACGTGCTCGCCGTCGCGCACCACGCGGTGTGGCTGCAGCGGGAGTACTGGCGCACCGAGGTCACCGTCGCGCTGCCGCGCATCAAGCCCAGCGCGTCGGGCTTCCAGCCGCTCGTCCCGGTTACGGACGCGGAATACGTGCAGGCGCTGGCTGCGCTGCGGCTGGCCGCTCCCGAGGCGGGCATCGTGCTGTCTACGAGGGAGCCGGCCGTTCTGCGCGATGGGCTGGTGCGCATCGCCGTCACGACCATGAGCGCCGGCTCGTCCACCGAGCCGGGCGGATACACGACCCCCGGTGCGGCACAGGAGCAGTTCGCGGTGTCCGACGAGCGCACGCCGACAGCCGTGGCTGCGATGCTGGCGGCGGCCGGCTACGAGCCCGTGTGGAAGGACGCCTTCCCCCTCCGAGAGGTCCCTGCGTGATCGAGGCCCACGGCCTGACCAAGAGGTACGGCGACAAGGTCGCCGTCGACGACCTGAGCTTCGTCGTGAAGCCCGGCATCGTCACCGGCTTCCTCGGGCCGAACGGCGCCGGCAAGTCGACGACGATGCGGCTCATCCTCGGTCTCGACCGCCCGACGAGCGGCTCGGTCACGGTCAACGGCAAGCCCTACCGGGACCACGCAGCGCCCTTGCACGAGGTCGGCGCGCTCCTCGAAGCACGGGCCGTCCACACCGGCCGGTCCGCCCGCAACCACCTGCGCGCTCTGGCGCAGACGTCCGGCATCCCGACCTCGCGCGTCGACGAGCTCATCGACGTCGTCGGCCTGCACGACGTGGCCCGCAAACGGGTCAAGGGCTTCTCGCTCGGGATGGGCCAGCGCCTCGGCATTGCCACCGCGCTTCTCGGCGACCCCAGCACGCTGCTGCTCGACGAGCCGGTCAACGGCCTCGACCCCGAGGGGATCCGCTGGATCCGCGAGCTGCTCCGCGAGCGCGCCGCCGGCGGCCGCACCGTCCTGGTGTCCTCGCACCTGATGAGCGAGATGTCGCAGACCGCCGACCACCTCATCGTCGTCGGGCGCGGCCGGCTGATCGCGGACATCGGGGTGCGGGAGTTCATCGCCGCCGCATCCCGCAACCTCGTCCGCGTGCGCACCACGGACACCCGCAAGCTGACCGCGCTGCTCAAGGCGCCGGAGGTCACCATCACCAAGGGCGCCGACAAGTCGCTCACGGTCGCCGGGCTCACCACCGACCAGATCGGCACCGCGGCCGGCCAGGCGGGCATCACCCTGCTCGAGCTCGCCCCTCAGGCGGCCTCACTCGAGGAAGCCTTCATGGAGCTGACCAAGGACTCGCTGGAGTTCACGGGGACCTCCGCCGGGAGCGCCGCATGACGACCGCCTCGGCCCAGCGCGTGACGCCTGCGCGCGTCGTGCTGTCGGAGTGGACCAAGCTGCGCAGCCTGCGGTCCACGATGTTCTCGCTGCTCACGGTGGTCGGCTTCATTCTCGGCTTCTCGATCCTGGTCCCCGCAGTCGTCGCAGCACACTGGCCGCCGCCGGACGCACGCGACGTCGCGACCTTCGACCCGGTCGGTGTCAGCCTGGCCGGCGGCTTCCTCGCGCAGCTTGCGATCGGCGTGCTCGGCGTGCTGGTCATCACGGGCGAGTACGCCACCGGCATGATCCGGGCGACCCTGGCTGCCGTCCCGAAGCGGCTGCCGGTGCTCTGGGCGAAGGCGCTGGTCTACGGCCTGACGTCGCTGGTGCTGACCGTCCCGTCGATGCTCGCGGCGTTCTTCATCGGCCAGTCGATCCTGGCCTCGCAGCACATCGAGACGACGTTCGGCGCCACGGGCGTTGCGCGCACCGTCTTCGGCTCGGCGCTCTACCTGACCGGCGTCGGTCTCTTGGGTCTCGGCCTGGGGGCCCTCATCCGCAACACCGCCGGCGCGATCTCCACGTTGTTCGGGGTGCTCTTCGTCGTACCGATCGTCGTGCACTTCCTGCCCTCGACCTGGTCGGACGCGATCGGCAAGTACCTCCCGAGCAACGCGGGGCAGGTCATCACCAGCGTCAAGCCCGACCCGACCCAGCTGGGCCCGTGGACCGGCCTCGGGTTGTTCTTCCTGTACGCCGCGGTGGTCCTGGTGCTCGCCGCCGTGGGTCTCGTCCGGCGTGACGCCTGACGCCGATCCGGACCTGCGTCGCCGGCTGACGGTGGCGTGGGGTCTGGTCGGTGCGGCGGCGATCCTGCTCGCCTACTGGCTGGTCTGGTTCCTCGGCGGCCGGTCGCTGCTCGCCAGCTCGACGCGTCCCGCCTACGTGGAGTTCGAGAACGCGTTCCCGCTCGCCGATGCGTGGCTCGGGGCCTGCGCCCTGCTCGCGGCAGAAGCCCTCTGGCGCCGTCGCAGCACGGCGCTGCTGTGGCTGCTGGCCGGCGGTGGCGCGGGTGTCTACCTCGCCGGGATGGACGTGCTCTACGACCTCCAGCACGGCATCTGGACCTCCGGCAGCGGCGGGGCCATCGAGCTCGCCATCAACGTCATCACGGTCACCGCCAGCGTGGCGACCCTGCGATGGTCCTGGCGGCGCCGCAGACTGATCTCATGAAGCGCGTGGTCGTCGTCGGTGGCGGCCTGGCCGGTGCCCGGAGCGTGCAGGAGCTGCGCAGTCAGGGCTACGACGGCGCGATCACGCTGCTGGCCGGGGAGGCGCACCTGCCCTACGACCGGCCCCCGTTGTCCAAGGAGGTGCTGCGCAGCGAAGTCGACGACGTGACGCTCAAACCGCGTGAGTTCTACGACGAGCAGAACATCACTTTGCGGCTGGGGTCGGCGGCCACCCGCCTGGACACTGCGGCGCAGACGGTGACGCTGGACGATGGATCAACGCTCGGCTATGACGAACTCGTCATCGCGACGGGCCTTGTGCCGCGGCGCATTCCGACGTTCCCCGATTTGGACGGTATCCGGGTGCTGCGTTCGTTCGACGAAAGTCTGGCCCTTCGCCGGCACGCATCCGAAGCACGGCACGCGGTGGTGGTCGGCGCCGGATTCATCGGCTGCGAGGTCGCCGCCAGTCTGCGCGGATTGGGAGTCGACGTCGTACTGGTCGAACCGCAGCCCGCGCCGCTGGCGGCCGTCCTTGGCGAACAGATCGGCGAACTAGTGGCCC
>JAVXVI010000127.1:0-11366 GCA_032230005.1 Actinomycetota bacterium
CTGAGCTACTGGGCGGCGGGCTCCACGACCAGGCACTCCGCACCGGGGATGAAGGTGCCCTCGTGCCCGTCGTCCCAGCGCATGGAGTACATCCGGCTGGTCGGGTCGCCCTGGACCTGCAGGACGCTCAGCACCACGCCGTACCGCACCGCATCGCCCACATGACGGCCAGGCACTGCCAACCGGTCGCCGACCGCTGCTCTCATGACTGGCCCCTCATCCGTGTGCGGCTCGAATGCCTCCACCTCGGTTATGGACCCGCTGCCGGCAAAGCGCAAGGGCCGGCGCGGGGTCATGCCCAGTGCCGTGACCGCACCCAGCAGGCCGGTCGCGCCGATGACGACCCAGGCGTGCACGAAGGCCGTGTGGGTGGCGGAGTAGCCGACCGGCTGGCCGAGCAGGGCGACCAGGACGCTGATGCCGAGGACCGCGCCGACCTGCCGGCTCATGTTGATGACCGCACTGCCGGTTGCGGTGCTGGCCGGTGGCAGGTCCACCGTGGCCGCCGACATGATCGTGGGCAGCGCGAGCCCGACGCCGACGCCGCCGATGAGCCAGGCGGGAAGGAACTGCGTCGCGTACGACGGCGACGGCCCGATGACGAGGAGCAGCAGCCCGTAGGCCCCGCCGAACAGCGCGCAGCCGAGCGCGGCCACCCGACCCGGCGGCACCCGCGACGCGAACCGCTGGGTGAGCGCGGCGAACAGCGGCACCATGACGGGACCGGGAGCGATCGCCAGACCGGTGCGCAGGGCGGAGTAGCCCCAGACCTCCTGCAACCACAGGACGGCGCCGAGCAGGCCGGCGGCGAAGGCTGCGGAGAACGCGATCGCCGTGACGTTGGACCACGCGAAGGCGCGCACCTTCAACAGCCCGGGCTGGACGATCGGGGTGTGGTGCACCGAGGAGCGCCACCAGAAGACGAGCAGACCCGCTGCGGCGACGACGAACGACGCCGTCGTACGGCCGCTCGTCCAGCCCCACTCCGGGCTCTTGACCAGTCCCAGCGCAAGTCCACCGATAGCGGCGGTGAGCAGCACGGCACCGAGCAGGTCGGGCAGTCGCGTCGCGGTGAGGTCGCGCGACGACGGGACGATGCGGGCCGCGACGACGAGGGCGAGCACGCCGATCGGGATGTTGACGAGGAAGACCCAGCGCCACGAGGCATTGACGAGCAACCCGCCGACGACGGGACCGGCCGCAGCAGCCAGGCCACCTGCCGCAGCCCAGATCCGCACCGCGCGGACGCGACGCTCCGTCGGGGTCGCGGCCAGCAGCAGCGCGAGGCTCGTCGGCGTCAGCGCCGCGGCACCGGCCGCCTGCAGCGCACGCAGCCCCACCAGCCACCAGAGGCCGGGGCTCGCCGCACACGCGGCGCTCGCGAGGGTGAACAGGCCCAGGCCGAGCAGGAAGCCGGCCTTGCGCCCGTAGCGGTCGGCCAGCCGGCCGAGCGGGACGAGCAGCGCGGCGTAGACGATCGCATAGGCGCTGAGCACCCACGACAGGTCCGACAGCGACGAGCCGGAGAAGTCGCGACGGATGTCGTCGAACGCGACGTTGACGATGAACAGGTCCAGGCTGGCCATGAAGGCGGCCGCGGACAGCACGGCGAGAACGGCGCCGGGACGCACTGAGGTCTGGCTCTGGTTGTCCATAGCCAGGCACCGTAGACGCTGACTATGGCGAACGCAAGTCAGATGTCCTAGGATTCTCGTCATGACCGCCGTGCTCGAGGGAAAGCTCGCCGACCGCGACGCCTGGACCGCCGACCGCTGCTCCATCGCGAAGGCGCTCGACGTCCTCGGCACCCGCTCGTCGTTCCTGCTGATGCGCGAGGCGTTCTACGGCGGCCGCCGGTTCGACGAGCTGGCCCGCCGGGTCGGTATCAGCGAGGCCGTCGCGGCCGCCCGGCTCAAGGAGCTGACCGCGCACGGGCTCCTCTCGCGGGAGCCGTACCAGGAGCCGGGCCAGCGGACGCGGCACGAGTACGTCCTGACCGACAAGGGCCGCGACCTGCTCCCGGTGGCGCTGGCGCTGATGGCCTGGGGCGACAAGCACCTGGCCGGTGACCGCGGCGCCCCGCTCGCCCTGCGGCACATCACGTGCGGCGGCGACGTCGCGGTCGAGGTGCGCTGCAGCAACGACCACGACGTCCCGCTCGACGAGCTCGGCGTCAACGTCGCCCGCCGGCCCTGGCGCTGACGCCAGGCGGTGGCATGGCCCGCTGACGTCAGGCAGCCGGCTGCGCGGTCCACGCCGGCGCAGTGGCCTCCTCCTCGCGCGGCATGCAGAACCAGAGTGCCGGGTAGAGGAGCACCGGGCTGCCCGGAAGCACGATGATCGCCAGGATGAACATCAGGCGGGAGACCCCGGGGGCGAAGCCGAAGCGCTGACCGAGGCCCGCGGCAACACCGCCGAGCAGCCGGTGGTCCCGGGAGCGAACGAGTCCTGCACGGGCGAAGGCGGCGCGAACGCTGTCCATGAGTGGTGCTCTCTCTTTCGTCGAAGTGGTGTGCTGCCACTGTCGGCGTGCGGTCGCGCTGCGGCATCAGGGGTCGACCCTGGCTCAGCCCTGACCCGGCCCTGAGAGCGCCTCGGGTGCCCGGCCATAGGGTTTGCCCGTGATCGTCGTCGTGACCGGTGCCACCGGGCAGCTGGGTCGCGTCGTCGTACCCGCCCTTCTCGCTGCCGGGCACGAGGTGCGGTCGATGACGCGTACGGCGGGGAGCACGCGGTCCGGCCAGGAGGTCGTCGCCGACGTCCTCGACCGGCCCTCGCTGCGGCTGGCGCTGGCCGGCGCAGACCGGGTGCTGCACCTGGCCTCGAGCCCTACCAAGGACGCCCATCGCACGGAGGTGAAAGGAACCGGCAACGTGCTTGCCTCCCGCGATCCGGGCACGGCGCTGATCTACCTGTCCATCGTGGGCTGCGACCGCACGCCGCTGCCCTACTACCGGGCGAAGACCGAGGCGGAGGCGCTCGTCCGGGCGGCGCCGGACGCCTATGTCGTGCGGGCGACGCAGTTCCACGGCTTCGCGGGCAGCCTCGCCCGGCCGCTGCCGTTGCTGGGCATTCCGGTGGCTCCGCGGGGGGCGCAGCTGCAGCCGGTCGCTGAGGAGTTCGTGGCCGAACAGCTGGTCGCGGCGATGGCCGACCCGGCCTCGGCTCCCGACGAGATCGCCGGACCGGAGCAGCTCGACCTGTCCGAGATCGCGCGGCGCGTGCACGGCCGGGCTGCCCTGCGGGTGCCGTTGCCCGGAAAGCTGGTGGCCGCCGTGCGCCGCGGGTCACTCCTCGCCGGCCCTGATGCGACGATCGGCGGCCGGCCGCTGCCGGTCAGCTAAGTCAAGGCGTCCCTCGTCGAGCGGAGCAGGCGCCGGACGTCAGCGGGCGCCATCTGCGTGTCGAGCGCCTGGCGCAGCAGACCCGCCATCGTGTAGTCGGGATCGGTGTCCAGGGCGCGATCGAGCGCGACGTTGGCGAGCGCGCCGTTGCCCTCCGCGTAGGAGATCCAGGCCAGCAAGGTGCAGATCGGAGCGTCGTACGGCGGCACGACCTGCCGCGCGACCTGGATCAGCAACCCGAGCAGGTCGTCGGCGCGATCCAGGCCCCAGGTCGCGATCTCGTCGCGAACCGCCTTGAGGTGCAGCGCCATCGCGAAGTCGGCAGCGGCTGCGGGGCCGACCGGCTCGTCGCAGCCCGCGTCGAGCAGCCGGCGGGCGCTCGCCAGCGCAGCTTCGGTGGCCGCCCGAGGCTCAGCCAGCGCCGTCACGAACGACTCGGCTGCCGCATCGAGCCGCTGCTCAGCGACAACGGCTGCCAGCAGCTGCGGTGGCGCGATCGATGCGACCAGCTCCTCCCGCGACGCGAGCACCGCTCGTCCCTTCAAGGTGCACTCTGTCGCGAGCAGCTCCAGTGCCGGGCTGGCCGCGTCTTCGAGCGGTGTCCCTTCGCTCGGGCAGCAGGATGCGCCGCTGCACAGGTAGGACCACCAGCGGCCGTCCCGGACCAGCAGCGCCTCCGACACCGGATGGACGTCCTCGATCGCGTCGACGAGGGCTTGACCGGCCCGCCGGCCGTTGAGCTCCGGCGACTCGGTGTAGACAGCGACCACCGCCGTCATCGCCCCGTCGTGCTCGAGGCGGGCTGCCACTTCCGCCGCGAGCACGTGGGCCAGATCATCCGGCGGCAGGTCGAAGCGCATCGTCAGCCCGATCCGCTTGCGCGGGGGCCGCAGCGAGAGCACGACCACGCTCTCGCGTGGCACGAACCCGGTCAGGACGGGGATCGCGGCGGCGATCTCGGCCGGGGTGGTGAAGCGGGCGACCGGCAGGGCGCTGGAGGGCGACGTCATGGCTCGACCGTCTCCCCGCCGGAGCGCGAACGGGCGGCCGGCGCCCAGGTTGTGGACAGGCGCCCGACTTGGGGACAACGCCCTTCGCCGTCCCCTTTGCGCCCCAAGTTTGGAACTGATCGTCAAGCCGGGACGGCCCCGGCCGATGTAGCAGCCAGGACGGATTCCGAGGAGACGCCATGCAGCAGCGCATCGTGATCGCCAAGCCAGTCCGCCGTCCTGCCGAGGTGCCGCTGGACCTGCGCACCCCTTCCGGCCGCCAGCTCCCCTACTGATCGCCTGCTGAAGCGGCGTCCAGCAGAGCGAGGTCCGTCGCGGACAGCTGCAGCGACGCAGCGGCGACGTTGTCCTCGAGATGCGCCACCGAGCTGGTCCCGGGGATGGGCACCATCGTCGGCGACCGCTGCAGCAGCCACGCGAGCGCGACCTGCGTCGGTGACACACCCAGCCGGGCGGCCACGTCCGACACCGCGTCGATGCCGGTGACACCGTCCCCGGCGCGGACCGGCGATGCACCGAGCGGGAAGAACGGCAGGTAGGCGATGCCTTCGCGCTCGCACCTGTCGACGAGCGGCTCGTCGCGGCGGTCTACGACGCTGAAGGCGTTGGACACGGTCGCGACAGCTGTGGACCGCAGGCCGATGTCGAGCTGGGCCTCGTCGATGTTGGACAGCCCGATGTTCTGGATCAGCCCCTTGTCACGCAGGTCAACCATCGCCCCGAGAGCGTCCTCGAACGGCACCGCAGCGCCCGGCATCCAGCGCAGGTGGACGACCGGGATGCTGTCCAGGCGCAGCAGTCGCAGGTCCTGCTCGCAGCCCGACCGCAGCTCCTCGGGCGTCAGCGCGGAGTACCACGACGCGTCATCCCGCCGGGCGGCGCCGAGCTTGGTGACGAGCACGATGCCGTCGTACGGATGCAAGGCGTCGGCCAGGATCTCGTCGGCGACGTACGGGCCGTAGTACCAAGCCGTGTCGATGACGCGCACACCGAGCTCGACCGCGCGCCGCAGCAACCGCACCGCCTCGCCGCGGTCGGCGGGAGGGCCGAAGATCCGCGGACCGGTCAGCCGCATCGTCCCGTAGCCGAGCCGCGGCACGTCGAGGCCGGCCAGCCGCACCGTTCCTGCATCCGCTGCCGTCATGCCGACCAACCCTATGCGCTCAGAGCGCACCCGCCAGTCGCAGGATCGCTGCCACGGACCGGTCGACGTCCGCCTCGGTCGTCGACCAGTTGGAGACCGAGATGCGCATCAGCCGACGGCCGTGCCACGTCGTACCCCCCATCCAGCAGGTGCCGTCGTGCTGCACGGCGGCGATGACGCGGTCGGTGCGCTCGTCCGAGCCGAAGCTGACGAGCACCTGGTTGAGGACGACGTCGTTGGCGACCTCGACGCCACCGGCGCTCAGGCCGTCGGCGAACCGGCGTGCGAGCGAGCAGGTGCGTTCGATGAGATCCGCGACGCCGCTGCGGCCGAGCTCACGCAGGGCCGCCCAGACCGCGAAGCCACGGGCCCGTCGCGAGGAGCCCAGGACCAGATCGCCGAGTGCGTACGACGACGTGCCCGAGCCTTGGAGGTACGACGCGCTGTAAGACACCGAGGCGGCGTGCGCGTCCGGGTTGGCGGTGAACACGAAGCCCGAGTCGTAGGGGACGTTGAGCCACTTGTGGCCGTCGCACCCCCACGAGTCCGCGAGCTCCACGCCGTCGACGAGCTGGCGGGTCGTCGGGCTCGCCGCAGCCCACAGCCCGAAGGCGCCGTCCACGTGCACCCACGCGCCGTGCCCGTGGGCGACCTCGGTTGCCGCGCGCAGGTCGTCACAGGCACCGGTGTTGACGTTGCCGGCCTGCAGGCAGACGACCGCCGGTCCGGAAGCGCGCCTGCCGAGGACGCGCGCGAGGTCGTCGACGTGGATGGCGCCGTTGTGGTCTGCGGCCACCGGCTCGATCGACGCTGTGCCCATGCCCAGCAGCCGCACCGACCGGTCGACGGTGGCGTGCCGCTCCTCACTGGCGATGATCCGCAGCGCCGGTGCGCCCTGCAGGCCGTCGCGCTCCACGTCCCAGCCCGCGGCGCTGAGGACCGCGTGCCGGCCGGTGGCGAGCCCGACCGTGTTGGCCTCCTGCGCCCCGGTGACGAACCCGACCGACGCTGTCGGCGGGAGGCCCAACAGGTCCTTGAGCCAGTCCCCGGCACAAGCCTCCGCGGCCACGGCCGCAGGTGACATGACAGGGCTGTAGGCGTTCTGGTCCCAGCCGGCGGCAAGCACGTCCGCGGCCGTCGCAGCCGGCAGCGCCCCGCCGATGACGAAGCCGAAGTAGCGGGGTCCCGCCGACGCGACGAGACCCGGCTCCGCGGCCGCGATGAGCTCGTCGAGAACCGCGTCGGCCGGCGACGGACCCTGCGGCAGCGGTCCGCCGAAGCCCTTGCGCAGGGTCTCCGCGTCGACCACGGCCGCGACGGGGCGGTCGGCCAGGCCGGCGCGGTACTCCGCGGCGGCGTCCGCGGCCTTGCTCAGCAACCTGTGCAGCTCGTCCATCTCGCGGACGCTACTCAGGTGCGCGAACCGGGCCTATCGCCCCGGCGACGTCGGCGGGGCGACCACGGGCGCGCCGCCGCGGCACCACGGGTTGTCGGGTGCGCCGGCGCACGGGTTGGCCATGCTCTTCTGCGCCTCGGGGTGCGGCCCGGGTCCCTTGTAGTCCTTGGGCTCGGTGATCCCGGCCGCGTTCAGGGCCGCCATCGCCAGCACGATCGGGTCGCCAGGTGAGTAGACGCCACGGCCGAGGTTGCTGCGTCCGGGGTTACCGGCGCCGCAGTCGGACAAGCCGATCGGGTTGGGCGGGTCCACGGTGGCCGGCGCGGCCTTGCCGCCGGTGCGGTCGACGTTGCCCTCGACGCAGTTCTGCACACCGGTGACGTCGATCGCGACGTCCGCATCACCGGGCTGCCCGTTGAAGCCGACGTTCTTGAAGGTGTTGTAGACGACCTGGTTGTTGACCGGCGGCGTGAACAGCCAGTTGACGAGCACGCCGACGTGCTTCTGGTTGGTGATCAGGTTGTGGCGCACGATGTTGTCCCAGCCGCCGGCCAGGCCGATGCCCACGCCCACGGGTGCGATGCCGGTGATGCCGGAGCCGGGGATGTCGTGGTCGTTGTTGTCGTGGATGTAGTTGTCGGCGATGGTCGTGCCCCGCTGCGGCGGGTCGGGCTCGCTGGTCAGCGTGTTGGGCAGCAGACCGGTCGCGTTGTGGTCCCACTCGCTGTTGATGAGGTAGAGCTCGCCGCCGGCGTTGGTCCCGGAGTAGCCGAGTGCGTTCTTCTCGGCCCGGCTGTTCGTGACGACGGCGTGGCAGTCGCTGCAGCCACCGACGTAGATGCCGCTGTCGGCGTTCCATGACCCGTAGTCGAACGCGAACGTGCTCGGCGTCGGGCCGGACGAGGTCGAGTCGTAGGCGTAAACGCCGTAGTCGCCGTTGTCGTAGGCGGTCAGGTAGTTGCCCCAGTAGCCGTCGACACCGGTCCAGTAGAAGCCGTTGGCCGAGCCGGTCTTGTAGTGCTGTGCCGACATGTTCTCGACCCAGGTGTTGTCGACGCCCTGCACGTGGATGCCGGAGCCGTCGGCCTTGCTGCCGTCGAGCACGACACCGTTGCGCTGCATCCCGCGGATGTGCAGTCCGGAGGTGAGCGAGGCCTTGGGCGTGACGGACACCGCCTCCTTGTACAGGCCCGGCCACACCAGCACCCAGTCACCGTTCTGGGCGTGACTGACGCCGACCGCGATGCTCTTGTAGACCGTGGTCCCGCTCGGAACGGCCGGACACCCCGCCGTACCGCTGCACACGAGGATCACGTGGCTGCGCGGTGCCGCGGAGGCGTGCAGGGCCAATGGCCCGACAGCCAGTACAGCGGCCACGACGGCCAGCCAACGACGCTTCATGCGGTCTCCTCGCGACGGCACCAGGCCGCCGATGTGATGACGGACAGGGGCAGGCCGGACAGGTGCTGATGCGCGAGCGGGACGATCTTCGCCGCGCCGGGCTTGACGACCTGGAAGGTCGCCATCATCCCGTGGTCCTCGTGATCGAGCATGTGGCAGTGCAGGAGGAAGCTGCCGAGGTAGTCGGTGACCTTCGCCGCCACCTCGACCGTGTCGCCGGGGTCGAGCCGCCAGAGGTCCTGGAAGCCGGCCTCCTCAGGTGGCGGCGGCTGGCCGTTGCGTGAGACGGTCCGCCACGCCTCCTCGTGCAGGTGCACGTAGTGCGTCAGCGGGCTGGCGTTGACCAGCAGCCAGCGCTGCACGGACCCGAGCTCGATGGTCGCGTCGACGCGGTGGTGGTCGTAGGGCTTGCCGTTGATGGTCCAGGTCGTGTGGTCGCCGGTTGCGGCGAGTGCGAAGGCCCACGTCATGGTCGGCTGGGTCGGCACCGCGAGCGGAGGCAGCGGGACAAGAGCCTTGGGTACGGCGGAGGAGTCCGTCACGCGCCTCTGCACCCGGAACTGCATGACCGGCGTCGTCGGCGTCCCGATCCCGCCGGGCCGCCCGTCGACGCGCGCGACGCTCTCGAGCACCAGCTTCTTACCGAGATCCTTGCCGAAGTCGACGACGACGTCGGCGCGCTCGGCCGGGCCGAGCAGGATGTCGGTGCGTACCACCGGCTTGGGCAGCAGCGCGCTGCCGTTGCCGACCTGCACCATCGGCCGGCCGTCGGAGAAGCGGAAGTCGTACGACGAGAAGCCGGACGCGTTGAGCAGCCGCAGCCGGTAGCGGTGCGTGGCGACCACGGAGTACGGCTGGAACACGCCGTTGACGAGGGTCCGGGTGCCGGTGGTCGCGTCTCCAGGCGGCGCGTAGGGGCCGTTGATGCCGCTCGTCACCGTCTGCGGGTCCGTCGGCTTCGGGAACGGGTCGGTCAGCTGGGCTGCGTCGTCGAAGCTGCGGTCGGCCACCATCAGCGGCACGTCGTAGGCGCCGTCGGGCAGCCGCAGCTTCTTCTCGGCGGGGTCGTCGGTGATGAACATCCCCTGCAGGCCGTACCAGTTGTTGCGGCCGGTCACGTCCATGCGGTGGTCGTGATAGAAGCTGAAAGCTGCTCGCTCGGCCTTGCCACCGTCCGTCAGCGGGAACGTGTAGGTCTTCCGGCCGCCGGGAGCCACCAGGTCCTCGTCGGGCTGGCCGTCGTCGGCGGAGCTGTGGTGGTCGCCGTGCAGGTGCAGGCTCAGCGAGCCAACCTCGGGCGGCAGCGTGTTGACCACGGTGACCGTCGTCTTCTGACCGACCGGCCGGCGGATGGTCGGCCCCGGCCAGCTGCCGTTGTAGGTCAGCATCGTCGTGGCGGGCCGGCGCGCCAGGACCTGCACGTCGGCCTGGTGCGCTGTCAGCGTGATGTGCGACCCGGTGACCACCGGCGGGATCCGCAGTGGCTGCTCGAACCGTGGCGGCGAGGCCCCCACTCCCCCGTTGCCGCCCTGCACCTCCAGCGTCCCCGACATGTTCGGGTGGAACGAGCAGAAGAAGTGGTAGGTCCCGGCCCGCAGCTTGTCGACGCCGGCGATCGTGGACGTGCTCTGCGGGAGTGCGTTGCCGTTGAACAGCGGCCGGCCGTCGGCGTCCCGCTCGACCGCGGTCACCGTGTGGGCCAGCTCGTCGAGGTTGTAGAAGGTCAGCGGGGTGCCCTGCGGCTCGACCGTGATCTTCGTCGCGAAGCCCAGCGTGGCCCCGCCCGGGCCGGCCACGATCGATCCCCCGACGTCCCCGGGCTGGGCGGTTGCGGGCACGCCGACCAGGACGGGTCCGGTCAGCACGAGGGCAGCGGCCAGCCGCCAACGGATCATGGAAACGGTGTTCGACGTGCCCCGCGGCAGTCCTGCCGCCGGCCCGAGACCGGTTGGGAAGAGCCGCAAGGGCCGGCCTATCCGGGGACGGCCCGTCGCCGAAGGCGTTTCACGGCTATCCAGATGACCAGTACTGCGACGGTGACGGCCAGCGAGTAGTGGTCGAACGCGTGCAGGAGGCGCAACGCCGGCCGGCCGATGGCCCAACCCAAGCCGACCAGGACGCTGGTCCACAGCAGCGTCCCCACGATGTCGCCAAGCGTGAACACAGCGAGCGACATCCCACTCGCGCCGCAGAGGAGATACGTCGCGGGATTCGGCAGCGGCAGGAAGTACGCCAGCGCGAGGGCGAGAACGCCCCGTCGCGCGACCCACCCCTCAGTGCGCGCGAGCTGCCGACGTGCCCGCGGGGTGCGCACGAACCGCAGAAGCACCTCGTTGCCCCACAGCCGGCCGGCCCACCACAGAGCCACGTCGTACAGCACGATCCCCACGAGCGGAGCGAGGAGCACGAGCAGCAAGGGGGTGTGACCTGCACTTGCCTCAGCGCCTCCGATGACGATGGATGCGACGTTGCCGGAGAGGACTTCGAGCAGCAGTGCGTGGTGCGCAAGCAGCGACGGGGTCAGCAGGCTGAGGACGTACGTCGCGACGAGGCCGGCGAGGATCGCTGCCGCACAGGCGCGAGATGCCGGGCTCGCCCTGTCCAATGACTCCCGCAGCGACCGCATCTTGGTAGACAGGCTAGGTCCACACTCGCGCGCAGCGTTCGGCCTGGGATCCCGGCTCTAGGCTGGCCGCGGGAGGGCCATGACCGACTGGGTGACGATCTCGGCGCTGGCGACGGCGGCCGGGACCACGGTGCTCGCCGGGGCGACGTTCGCGGCGGTGCGCTCGGGCAACCGGTCGGCCCGGGCGGCGGAGCGGTCGCTGCTGGCCGGCCTGCGCCCCCTGCTCATCGCATCCCGCCCGCAGGACGACAAGCAGAAGATCGGCTTCGCGGACAGCCACTGGGTCCACACGCCGGGCGGCGGCGGCACCGTGGAGGCGACCGACGAGGCGATCTACCTGACCATGTCGCTGCGCAACGTCGGGCCCGGCGTGGCGGTGCTGCACGGCTGGCTGGTGCACACGGAGCGGCTGTCCGGCGACATGCCGCGCCCTGACCCCCGGGAC
>JAVXVI010000128.1:0-3999 GCA_032230005.1 Actinomycetota bacterium
GGCGTGGACATCGCACGGCAGCGGCGCTGGCTCTGACGCCGCTCTTCCTCGTGACCCTGGCGGACTCGGCCCTGGCCGGCGTCACCATCTCGCGGGCTGATGCGAGCGGCGGCCGGCTGCGGCTCGAGGGCCAGGCGATCGCCGGCCGGGCCATCACGGTCGACGGCGTTGCGATGGCTACGAGCAGCAGCACCGGCAGCTTCAAGATCGACCGCTCCGGCTACTCCTCGCCGAACGACTGCAATGTCGACGTCAACGACGGGTCCGCGTCGGCCGTCAACGTGGTCCTGTCCGGCTGCAGCGTCGCAACGCCTCCGCCGCCTCCGCCGCCGCCCCCTTCGCCGCCGGCGGTGGGTTCGGACGCACTGGACGCTCTGACCCTCGACCCAGCCGCGGTGCAGACCGGCACGACGCAGTCCTCCGCGACGCTGTTCTTCTCCGGAAGCAGCCCGGCGGTCGACCGGCTGGTGAGCCTGGTCAGCAGCAACAGCTCCGTAGCCACCGTCCCGGCCACGGTGACCATCCCGCGGCTCAGCTCGACGGGCGCCTTCCCGGTCTTCATCGCGCCGACGGCGGCGGGTGCGGCAACGATCTCTGCGACGTACGGCGGCGTCACACGATCCGCGACGCTGACCGCGTCACCTGCGTCGTTGTTCAGGATCACGACCCCGCCGGTGCTGCCCAACGCGCGGGTGGGGGAGAACTACGCGGGCTTCATCATGGCGTGCTGCGGGCAGGGCGGTCCCTATCAGTGGTCGATGGTCAGCGGCACTGTGCCGTCCGGCCTGAAGTTCGCCGGCAACGCGCTCCGGCTCGTCCAGTCGACCGGCGTCACCGGCGTCGCAACGCGCGTCCAGACGACCACCTTCACGATTCGCGCGCGCGACAACGCCGGCAACACCGCCACCCAGACGTTCAGCCTGACCGTCGACCCGGCCAGCCCGTTGGTCATCACCAACCAGAGCAGTCAGCTGCCCGCCGGCCAGGTCGGCGTGGCCTACGCGACCGGGCTGTTCCCCGGCGGCGGTGTGCCGCCCTGGAGCTGGTCCTTGGTCAGTGGCGCGTTGCCACCCGGCCTCGTCGTTCAGGCGTCGCCGGGGCGGGTGCAGGGCACACCGACGACCGCCGGTGCCTTCACCTTCACGGTGCGGGTGAGCGACAGCGCGGGTTCGGCCACCACGGGCCAGTTCACCATCGCCATCAGTCCCTGATCGGTCGCGCCCGGCTGCGTCCGCGGAACTCCGCGACGATCTCCTCCCCCTCTCGGACCGTCACGTCGTACAGGCCACTGCGCCCCCGGCGCACCCGCTCGACTGCTTCGGCCACCAGCTCCGAGCCGGCCAAGACGGGGGCAACGAACGTCACGTCGGCACCGCCCGCCACCACCGGTTCGCCATGCGTGTTGCAGGCGAACGCGAAGGCGGTGTCTGCCAGCAGGAACACGTAGCCGCCATGGCAGATGCCGTGGCCGTTGACCATCGACGCCGTCACCTGCATCGTCGCCGTCGCCCGACCGGGACCGACGTCGAGGATGCGGATCCCGAGCGCCCGGCTGGCGTCATCGGCGGCATACATGGCCGCGGCCTGCTGCTCGGCCCGTGCCTGAGGATCGGTCACCCGACCATCCTGGCGAACGGCGTCAGATGGCGAGCGCCCACCCTCGGTGCCGCACGGTGCGGAACAGGTCCCGGCCGGCGCTGCTGCGCAGCCGCGACAGCTGAACATCGATGCGACGGCCGGTGCCGCTGTGCCCCCAGCACGCCCAGTGCAGCTCGTCGCGCGACCACACCCGCCCCGGCTGGCCGACGAACAGCGCCAGGATCTCGACCTGCCGCGGCGGGAGCAGCACAGGCGTCCCGTCGACCGTCGCGGTGTAGGTCATCAGGTCGACGGCGATGCCGGCGGCCTCAACGGGGCTGGTGAGGTCGACGCCGAGTGCCGCGGCCCGGTCGACGAAGTCCTTGCCGGATCTGGCCGGCAACCCGACCAGGTGAGTCGGCGACGAGGCTGCGCTCCGGTGCCGTTCCCAGGTGGTCATCGCAGTGGACGCCTCGCTCGCGTGGGCGGTCATGCCTGCACCGCAAGGGGCAGGAGGCGTGCGCTGAGCCGGCTGAGCGGCGTGGAGTGCTGCGGTGAGACGGCGCGCACGAGCGTCACCATCAAGTCCGTGAGGCGGACCAGCTCGTCGATCTCACGGCGCGAGAACGCCGGTGGCTCTGCTCGCGCCACCACCAGGGTCATCTGCGCGTCGGGTACGGGAATCGTCACACCCACCAGCTCCTCGGTCTCGAACGCCACCGCTCGGGTCGTCGACGCGGTGTACGCGGGCAGTGCCGGGGGTGTCCCGACGCTGCCGTACAAGCACCTGTGCGGCTCGTCCGCCGCAACGGCGGCCGCCCAGTCGGCACCCGCGAACGCGGGCAGCATGTCGATCAGCGTCTCGGCCGCCCGGTGCGGCTGCCAGAGGACGTGCGTCACCAGGTCGAGAGCCGGGTTCTCATCGGGAACCGTGGCCACCCGGCGCATGCCCAGGACGCGGCAGCCGGCGATGCCCTGGACGGCGGAGGTCAGCGCGTCATCGGCCCGGCCGGCCGGCCACTCGAGCAGGAAGTCATCGACCGCGCGGCCCGGTGAGCGCTCGGTGACGGCGACCGACAGCACATCGGCGCCGCAGGCCGCAAGGACGTCAGCGACCCGAGCGAGGACACCGGGACGGTCCGGTAGGTCCACCCGCAGATGCACTGGCATGGCCGAAGCGTCGCGGTCGTGTGTTGCCCGGACGTGTCGTGGGGGTCAATTCCGCGTGTTTTCCCGCGATCAGACTCCGACCGCGGAGAACCCACCGTCGACGTACACGATCGAGCCCGTCGTCTTCGGGAACCAGTCCGAGAGCAGCGCGACGCAGGCCTGGGCCACCGGCTCGGCGTCCTTCACGTCCCAGCCGAGGGGGGCGCGCTCGTCCCAGGCCTCCTCGAACCGCTCGAAGCCCGGGATGCTCTTCGCCGCCATCGTCTTCAGCGGGCCGGCAGCCACCAGGTTGGCGCGTACGCCGAGCGGCCCGAGGTCGCGCGCCAGGTAGCGGTTCGCCGACTCGAGGCCGGCCTTGGCCACGCCCATCCAGTCGTACGACGGCCAGGCCACACGCGCGTCGAAGTCCAGGCCGACGTACGACGCTCCTGGCGTCAGCAGCTTCGAGCAGGCCCGCGCCAGCGCGACGTACGACCAGGTCGAGACCTGCACCGCCGTGCCGACGTCCTCCCACGACGTGTCCAGGACACCGTTGCCCAGCGCGCCGGGGGGCGCGAAGCCGATGGCGTGCAGGACCCCGTCGAGGGAGTCGACGTGCTGGCCGACCCGCTCCGGCAAGGCAGCCAAGTCGTCCTCGGACGAGACGTCGAGGGAGATGACGGGGGGCTCGCCGGGCAGCCGTCGGGCGATGCGCTCGGTGATCGACAGGCCGCGACCGAAGCCGCTCAGGACGACGGTCGCGCCCTGCTCGGAGGCGAGCCGCGCGACCGAGAAGGCGATCGAGGCCTCGGTGAGCACTCCGGTGACGAGGATCTTCTTGCCCTCGAGGAGCCCGCTCATCGGGACGCGCTCTTCGCGATGCGGCGGTCGAGCTCGGCGCAGAACGCGACGACCCGGTCACGGGCCTGCTCTGCGACCGGATCGAGACCGGTCAGATCCAGGATCCCCCAGTAGCCGAGCAGCGGTTCCACGATGTCCTCCCGGTGCACCTTCATGTCGTAGATGCCGGCCCGCGCGACGACGGCCGCGCGCCGGCGGAACTGCGGCGCGCTCGCGCCGGGCATGGCGAACGTCTCCAGCTCCGAGGCGATGGCCGTCAGCATCGCAGCGGGATCGGCCTCGAGCGCCGCGGCGACGAGGTCGCGGTAGAAGACCATGTGCAGGTTCTCGTCGGTCGCGATCCTCGCGAGCAGCCGCTCCAGCCCCTCGTCACCGGACAGTCGCCCGGTGTTGCGGTGCGAGACGCGGGTC
>JAVXVI010000129.1:0-17418 GCA_032230005.1 Actinomycetota bacterium
AGCATCCGGGCTGGTCACGGTGTCCTTCCCGACCGCCGACGACCTGCCGGCCGGGACGTTCCGGATCGCGGGTGCGGTGGGGCTCGGCGAACCGGAGGTCGTACGACGGGAGGCGCTCGTCCCGGGACGTCCACGCCTCACGGTCGCCGCCGGCGGAACGGTCGCTGTCGGCACCCCGAGCGCTGCCGGGATCGACCGCGAGGTGCTGCTGCCGGCGGGGACGTTCGTCATCGGCCGCGACTCCGGTGCCGACCTGCGGCTGCACGACGCCACGGTGTCCCCGCGGCACCTGGTGATCGACGTGGCTCCGGACGGCGAGAAGGTGCGGCTGACGGACCTCGGCAGCCTCAACGGCACGAAGGTCGACGGGCTCGCTGCGGTCATGGTCGACCTGGTGGACGGCAACCGCATCGAGCTCGGCGCGACGACGCTGCTGTTCCACCGCGACCAGGAGGACGAGGACGGCGGACGACAGGGTGGCGAGGGCGAGCGCCTACTCGTCCTTGACGGACTGCCCGACCGTCGCCGCCTCCATGATCCGCGACCTCAGCGCCAAGCCGCCGCCGATCACACCGAGGACCACCCCGATCCCCAGCAGGATCAGGCTGTGCCTGCCCACGGCGACACCGAGGACGATCGCCGTGACCACGAGGATGCCGATCGCCGCCCACGCCAGCGGCAGGCGCCGCTTGGCGATCTCCTCCTCGGGGCCGCCCTGCTCGCGGCCGTGCATCGGGACGGGCTGCTCCGATCGACGCTCAGCGACGCAGGTAGGCCGTGATGCCGTGCGCGAGCCCCGCGGCGTAGAGGTTGTTGCGACTGCTGGCGCTGCTCATGCGGGCGGCGTCGCCGGCGTTGCGCATGTTGCCCATCTCGATCATGACGACGGGCACGTTGCTCCAGTTGAGGGTGCCCAGGTCACCGCGGGTGTCGAGGCCGTCGCCGCCGTAGTCGTTGGCGCGGGCCAGCCGGACGCCGTCGAGGCCGGCCCGGATGTACTGCCCCAGCGTGTTGCTCCGCGTGTAGATGTCGTCGGTCCAGCCCTTGCGCAGGGCGGGGCGGATCACGAAGAAGCCGCGGTACTGCGACGGCGCACCGTCTCCGTGGATCGACACCATCAGGTCGGCGTGCACCTTGGCGCCGAACCGACCCCGGACGTCGATGCACGGCCCCCAGAGGGCGTAGCTCTCCGTCGTACGTGTCAGGTAGACCTTCGCCCCCAGTGCCTCGAGCCGGGCCTTGAGGTAGTTGGCCGTCGACATCGCGAAGGACGACTCCGGGTAGCCCGCGTTGGTCGCGGTGCCGGTGGTGTTGCAGGGCTTGCGGAAGCCGCCCGCGTCGACCTGGCGGTTGATCTGGCTGGTGTGCCGGGAGTTGCCGAGCTGGTGACCGGGGTCGATCGCGATGATGCGCCCGGTGAGCGGCTTGGTCGCTGCGGCGGCCGGTGTCGTCAGGGCCCCGGCGACCAGAGCAGGGACGAGGACGAATCGGGCGAACGGGATGCGCACAAGGATGACGTTAGCCAGGTAGGCAAGGAGTATCAGGAGAACGCGGCGTGTCCGCCGCGTGTACGGCGCCTGCGGTCCCACACTCGCGGACATGCCCGAGACGCCCGGTGACACCTACCTCATCGAAGCGGTCGAGGAGGGTGTCGTCCATCGCAGCGTCCAGGAGCTGTGGCGCGCGCAGAACGCGGAGTGGCGGGCGCGGGTGCTGGGTCAGCTGCGGCAGGTCACGCCGGCGGACGAGATCCGCGCGCAGACCGCTTAGCTCTCAGCGCCGGACGAGGCGCGGGGATCCCGGCGCGACAGCGGCGATCCGGACCGGCGTCGTCTGCAGTGGCGTCCACCGGTCGTCGCCCGGCCAGTCGATCATCAGCTCGGTGCTGCGGTGGACGCCGTAGCGGAAGGCCACCAGCCCGGCACGGTCGGTGCGGGCGCTGTCGACGCGGGACCACACGAGCCCGCCCGCGCGGCGCTCGAACAAGGTCACCTCGACGGTGTCGGCTGGTCGCAACGACGTCGGTGAGAACAGCCGCGCCGTCACGGTCGCAACGCCGCCCTCCGGCACCTGGGTGGCGGCCGGCGCGACCCGGATCGCGGTGCGCTCGGGAGTGGAAGCAACCGTCGGCGCGCCGACCACTGCCGTCGCGAACTCGGTGAAGTAGCGGTAGGTGCCCGACATCCACAGCGTGCGGACCGGATCGTCAGGAGCCAGCCCCCGTGGGACGACGGGGCGCAGGTTGTCGACGTTGGTGTCCTGCGCCAGTGGCGTCGACGTGAAGGTCGCGCCGCCGTCCGCGGTCTTCCACTGCTCGACGACGTTCAGCTCACCGACCCGCCGCGACAGGTAGGCGATGCTCGGGTCGGCATGGTCAAGGGCCACACCGCCGGAGTACGACGGCTCGCGCCCGTCCGTGGCGATACCCGGCCCCGCATCGGCGAGAACGGTGTCGTTCCACTTGGCTCCGTCCCAGCGGACGTAGTGGTAGACGTGCGTCGCCCCGGTCGCGACGTAGACGATCACCGGATGGCCGTCCGGGCCGAGCGCGACGTCGAGCACCCACGCGGAGGTGCCCAGGACCGCGGGGTCGACCACGAGCTCGGCCTGCGACGGCGCGAAGGGGAGGTCCTCCATCGTGCCGATGGAGCTGCCGTCGGCCCGGAAGAACGCGTTCTTCCAGTACGACATGTAGTAGATGCCGGTCGTGCCCTCGTCGGGGTGGCTGCGGGTGAAGGCGATGCCGATGGTGTCGCCGTCGGCGTCGTACTTCACGTAGGGGCGCTGGTTGGGCTCCTCGATCAGCACCCGCACCGGGGACCAGTGCTCGCCCAGGTCGTCGGAGGTGGAGAACACCTGGTGCGTGTACTGCGATCGCCAGAACAGGTAGAGGCGGTTGTTCTCGCCCGGCAGCAGCATCGGGTTGGAGTAGGTGAAGAGGCGGTCGCCGACGAGGTGGACCGGGAGCGTGCGCAGCGGGCCGAACGACCGCACGTCGCCGGCGGTCATCGTCGTCCGGTAGTACATCGACGTGCCGTTGTGGCTGCTCCAGAAGTAGGTGACGCGGCCGTCCGGCAGGGCGAGCACCGACGGGTTGGCGTGGTCGTCGTTCTGCAGGCGGTCGTGAAGCACCATCGTCTCGACGTGCTGGGTCGTCTCGTCGTACGCGCCCGCGACGATGCTGCCCTTGCTGTCGACCCAGCCGGCGTAGAGCAGCTTGCGCGGTGTGTTGACCATGACCGCGCGCGGGTCGGAGAAGTAGGACCAGCCGCCGTCGTCGCCCACGGGCGCCGCCGGCGTAGGGGTCGCGGTGGGGCTCGGTGACGCCACCGGCGTGGGATCAGTCGCTGTGTCGGCAGAGGCCGGCAGGGTTCCGAGGGAAAGGGCGGCGAGCACCGCGATCGCGGCAGCAGCCAGTGTTGCCCTTTCCTCCTTTCGCACAATCGCAGGCTAGTTGAGAAGGACGCCGCGCATGTCACGTTTCGTGAGAGACACTGCTCGTCGTGATCGGGTCGAGACGTCGTACGGCGCGATGGGCGCTCATGGCCTGCGTGGTGGTCGTCGCTGGTCTGGTGTCGGTGCCCGCCGACGCGGCGCCGGGCGGCACTGTGGTGCGGGTGCTGCCGACTCCCGCGTCGGTCTTCGGCGACAAGCTGAGGCGCGCCGCCGCGTCGTCGCCGGCGGGGCTGTTCCCCGTCGAGGCACGGCCCGGGGTGACCTCCTGGACGACCGCCGGCGCGTGGCACTGGGCGGCCGGCTTCGTGCCCGGCCAGCTGTGGGAGATGTACCGCAGCACCGGCGACCTGCAGTGGCGCCGGCTCGCCGAGGCGATGGACACGACCCTGCCGCGGGAGGCTCGCGACCCACGGCCGCACGATCTCGGGTTCATGCTGGCGAGCCCTTACGTGCCGGCCTACGAGGCGACGCATGACGCGAAGTACGCCGCGCTGCTGCGCACCGCCGCGACGACCCTCGACACGCACTGGCGAGCCGGCCCCGGCGTCCTCTGGTCACTCCCGCCGACACCCGGCCACACCCAGGCCATCGTCGACTCGCTGATGAACATGGAGCTGCTGTTCTGGGCGTCCGAGCACGGCGGCAGCCCGACACTTGCGGCGCACGCTCACAGCCACGCGCTGCGCCTCGCCCACGACGCGCTCCGGCCGGACGGATCGACGGTGCACGTCCTCGACTACGACGCGACCAGCGGCCGGCTGCTGCGCACCTACACCAGCCAGGGGTTCAGTGACGACAGCGCCTGGGGGCGCGGTCAGGCGTGGTTCTTCACCGGCCTGATCCAGGCCTACGCGCACACGCACGACGCTGCGCTGCTCACCGCCTCGCGAGCCGCCGCGCGCTACTACGTCGACCACCTGCCCGCCGACGGCGTGCCGTACTGGGACCTGTCGATGCCGGCCGGCACTGCCACCCCGCGGGACACCGCTGCGGGAGCGGTCGGGGCCTACGGGCTGCGGCTGCTCGCGGCAGCCGACCCCTCGCCCGAGCTGGCGGCCGGCTGGCGGGTCGCTGCGGACCGCACGCTGCTGGCGCTGCTCGTGCCGCCGTACCTGGCCCCCGCCTCGCACCCGGCCGTCCTCACCTTCGCAGCGCACGGCCAGAAGGGGATCGCGATGCAGGAGGAAACGTCCTTTCCGTACGCCGACTACTACCTGCTCAAGGCGATGCTGGCCGCTCCAGCTCTCTCGCCGTCGTGGCGCTGGGGCCGGTCCGGCACGGTCGCGCGCTCGTCGGCCGGCTGAACGCGGCCTGACCGTCACGGCGGCGCATGGGCAGCTCGAGGTGCGGCGGGCGGATACTCATGGGGTGGATGCGCTGGTGCTCGTCGTCGAGGACGACCACGGGCTCCGCGACGTCCTGGCCAGGGCGCTCCGGGAGGACGGGTTCACGGTCCGGACCGCGTCCGACGGCTCGTCCGCGCTGCGCAGTGCTGATTCCGACGTTGACGCCGTCGTACTGGACATCGGCCTGCCCGACTCGGACGGCCGCGACGTCTGCGCTGCGATGCGGGCCCGTGGCCTCGACATGCCGATCGTCTTCCTCACCGCCCGCGGCAACGTGACCGATCGCATCTCCGGCTTCTCCGCCGGTGGCGACGACTACCTGGCCAAGCCCTTCCACATCGCTGAGCTGCTGGCGCGTCTCCGGGCGGCCCTGCGACGAAGCGGACGGTCGTCGTCGACAGCCTCGCTGGGCGGCGGCGTCGAGCTCGACCCCGCTGTACACGCGCTGCGCACGGAGACCGGGTCCGTCCCGCTGTCGCCGACGGAGTTCCGGCTGCTGGCCTGCCTGCTGCGCGCGCCCGGCAACGTCGTGCGCCGCCGGGAGCTGCTTGCCGCCGGCTGGCCGGCCGGCGCGATCGTGGCGGAGAACACCCTCGACCAGTACGTCGCGAAGCTGCGCCGCAAGCTGGTCGAGGCCGGCAGCGCGCATGCCCTGACGACCGTGCGCGGGGTCGGCTACCGCATCGGATGAGCCGCCCCCACACCCTGCGTGGCCGGCTCGCGCTGCTGGCGGTGCTGTCCACCGGGGTTTGGGTGGGACTGCTCACGGTGGGGTTCAACCTGGTGCTCTCGTCGCAGCTGCACGCTCAGGCAGACGACACGCTGCGGGTCCGCGCGGGAGTCGCGGCCGCCACGGTCGAGGTCTCCCCGACCGGTGCGGTCACCGTTCGTGATCCTGCCGATGACGAGGCGCTCGACACAGACATCTGGATCTACGAGGGCACCACCGCGCTCGAGCGCCCCAGGGCCGGCTCCAGGCTGCAGTCGGATGCCGACCGGCTCGCCGGCGGGCCCGAGCGCTTCGTGCAGACCGAGCGGCCGGCCGAGACGCGCCTCTACGCGCGGCCGGTCTTCCTGGAGGGCCGGCAGGTCGCGACTGTCGTCGCAGCGGTCAACCTCACGGCGTACCGAAACGTCGCACGTCTTGCCCTGACCGCCAGTGCCGCTTTGGCCGTGCTGCTGATGATCGGGGTCTACGGCGCGTCGCGCCTCGTGATCGGAAGGGCGCTCGCTCCCGTGCAGGCGATGACGGGGCAGGCGGCGCGGTGGAGCGCGGAGGACGCGACGCGTCGCTTCGGCGAGGCCGATCGACCGGGTGAGCTGGCCGCACTCGCCGTCAGCCTCAACGGGCTGCTCGACCGGCTGGCCGCACTCTTGCGGCACGAGCAGCTGGTGACCGAGGAGCTCTCGCACGAGCTGCGCACACCCCTTTCGCTGATCTCCGCCGAGGCTGAGCTGTTGCGGACGCGCCGTCGTAGCGCAGCCGAACGGGACCAGGCCCATGCGCGCATCGATGAGGCTGCTGCGCAGATGAGCCGCATCCTCGAGACGCTGCTGACGACGGCGCGCTCGCGCACGATCGCCGAGGCCGGGCGGGCCGAGCTGGGGACCGTTCTGCAGCTCGCGGCGGACCGCTGCGTGACGCCCGAGGCCGTTTCGATCACGGTCAAGACCGGCCGAGGTGCCAAGGACGTGGGCGTCGATGCCGATGTCGTCGAGCGGATCGTGGCGCCACTGCTGGAGAACGCGGTGCGCTACGCCGCGAGCGCGGTGCGCGTCGAGACCGTCACGCGCGACGGCATGGTCGTGATCCGGGTCAGCGACGACGGGCCGGGGGTGCCGGCTGAGCTCGTGGACGTGGTGTTCGAGCCCGGGCGGCGTGGCGTGGATGGTCATGCCGGTGCCGGCCTGGGGCTCTCGCTGGCCCGGCGGCTGGCGCGCGCCGCAGGCGGTGACCTCGTTCTGGCAGACGGCGTGTTCGAGGTGAGCCTGCCTCCGGCCTAGGCCTCAGCCGGTCAGGATGCGGAGCCTGCTTCGCCCCAGCGCGTCGACCAGGCGAGTGAGGACGGGCCGCGCCAGCAGCCACCCCAGTCCCGCGACTGCCCCGCCGAGGACGAGGCCCGCGACAACGTCGACCGGGAAGTGCGCGCCGACGTAGACCCGCGCGACCGCCATGGCGAGTGCGGCAGCGGTGGCGACGACGCCGAGGGTCCGCGAGACCAGGAAGACCCCCACCGCAACGGCGCCGGCCATCGTGGCGTGGTCGGACGCGAACGACGGGTCGGTCGAGCGGTGGACGAGGACGAGTGCGTGGGGGAAGACGGTGAACGGCCGCGGCTCGCCGACGCCGCGGGCGATGGGCTGGTTGATCGCGACGGCGGCGAGGGTGGCGAGCGGCGCCCAGAGCGCGGCCGCTACCCGGCCGTTCCCGCGGCCGACGAGATAGCCGCCGAGGAGCAGGACGGCGAACAGCAGGACGCCGTACTTCGCGTAGGCCGTGACAACACCGTGCAGGGCGGAGGTGTGCCGCGCCCAGCTGTTGACGTCCAGGAACCACTGCCGGTCGTCGAGCAGCCGGGAGGGGTCAGAGGTGTTCTGCATCGGCATAAGACTGCTGCACGGCACCTGAATCGCCCCTGACCGACGTGGCCGAAACGCCAGGAGGAAGTCCGCGCAACGCGTCGAAGCAAGCCTCATGACGACGCTACGGGCGACCCGGCGCGGCACGGCACTGGCCCTCGCGGCGGCGCTGCTGGCCACCACGGCAGGAGCCGCGCAGGCCTCCGGCGACCCGCAGCCCGGCAGCCCGGAATACGTGCAGCGCGACCTCCAGAACATCGCCGACGCCAACAGCCGGCAGACCGCTTCCGACGGCCAGCTCAGCGCCACGTACCTGGCCGCTCTTCAGCAGCAGAACCCGGTGTTCCTCGGCCAGCAGTCCACGCAGCTGGGCTCACCCGACCGGCTCGCACTGTCGCCGGGGCAGTTCTTCCCGGGGTGGAACGCGGGGAACCCGTACCGCGCGGAGTGGTCGGGCAAGCGCGGCCTGACCGTGCCGGTCGCCTTCACCAACCGCTACGGCTCACTGCTGCGCGGCGACCTCTTCGCACCGCTGCCCGGAGCAAAGGACCCGTACACCGGAAGGGCGCTGCATGCGCCGTACCCAGGTGTGGTCTTCACGACCGGCTCCGTGCAGGGATCCGAGCGGATGTACTGGTGGCTCGCGCAGGACCTCGCCGAGCGCGGCTACGTCGTGCTGACCTACGACGTGCAAGGCCAGGGCACGAGCGAGACGCTGCCGCACGAGGGACCTGCCGGGCTGGCCGGCTGTGCCGGTCCCACCGGCAAGGGCGAGACCGGGCTCTGTGACGGGGTGCCGTTCCAGCAGACCTCCAACTTCGTCTACGGCACCGAGGACGCGATCGACTTCTTCCTCTCGACCCCGTCGCACCACTACCGCAACCCGGTAGCCGGCACGACTCGGGTGGACCGCTACAACCCGCTGTGGGCGCTGTACGACGCGAGCCCCGACCCGCATCCCGTGACCCCCGGTCGGACCAGCCGCCTCGGCATCGCCGGCCACTCGCTCGGCGCGCAGGCGGTGTCCTACGTGCAGGCGGTCGACCGGCGGGTCTCGGCGGTCGTCGCCCTCGACAAGCTGTCCGGCTCGTCGAGCTTCACCGCGCTCGGCCCGATGAAGCCGGTCGTCCCGTCGCTCGGCCTGCAGTCGGAGTACGGCTTCAACGTCTACCCCTACACGATGAGCCACGGCTCCTCGATCGCGCCGCAGCCCGGTCCGCCCGACCAGGGGCCGGACCCGATGCGCGAGGAGAGCACCGGCTTCACTACGTGGAAGAAGGCGAAGGTCGACACCATGGTCATCGTGCCGCGCGCGTCGACGCACCTCGAGTACACCGACATCACCCTCGCGCTGCCGGCCTCGCGCTACGGCCAGGACGTCGCCAGCTACTACTCGCAGGCGTGGTTCGACAAGTACCTCAAGCACGACGCCGGAGCCGACGCCCGGCTGCTGGCCACGTCCTTCAGCTACCTCGAGCCGGTCGACGTTGGCGTCTGGAAACCGGTCACGCTGAAGCGCGCTGACCGGCTGTCCTTCTACTACTGCTCGGGCTACGCGATGCGCTCGACCGGGGCCGACGACGACATCGCGAAGGTCGACTGCACGTAGGCGCTCCGGAATGCTGCGAGGCGATTCCTCCTTGGCATGAGCGTGAGTGACTCGACCGGATTGCCCCTGTCCCTGCTCGACTTCGTCGGGATCGAGTACGGCGAGAGCGCAACGTCAGCGATCCGTGGCGCGGTCGGGATCGCGCAAGCCATCGAGGCGGCGGGCTACCGCAGGTACTGGGTCTCCGAGCACCACAACATGCGCAGCCTCGCGTGCAGTGCCCCGGAGATCCTGACGGCGCACATCGCCGCGCAGACCGATCGGATCCGGGTCGGCGCGGCGGGCATCATGCTGCCGAACCATGCCGCCTTCAAGGTGGCGGAGACGTTCCGGACCCTCGTCGCCATGCACCCAGGTCGCATCGACCTGGCGCTCGGTCGCGCACCGGGGACGGACCCACTTACCGCCCACGTGCTGCGCCGCGGGTTGCGGGTGGATCCCGGTGCCGAGTTCCCGACCCAGGTGGCCGAGCTGCTGGCTTTCCTGGGCGAGGGCTTTCCCGACGACCATCCGTATGCGCCGCTGATCGCGGCGCCGCTCGTCGACGAGCAGCCGCAGGTGTTCATGCTCGGCTCCAGCGGCTACGGCGCGAAGTTCGCCGCGGTCAACGGGCTGAGCGCGGTGTTCGCGCACCACATGAGCCCGGAGATCGCGGTCGAGGTCCTTCGCGAGTACCGGCGCGAGTTCACGCCGCGGCTCGAGGGCGACACGCCGTACTCCGCCATGTCGGTCCTGGCCTTCGCCAGTGACGATGCCGACGCGGTCGTGGAGTTCGAGGCGGCGTGGACGCTGACGATGCAGAACATCCGCCGCGGCGTGCGCGAGCCGCTGCGTCCGGAGCAGGTGCTGGAGCTATCGCGCTCGGAGGGCTTCCGGTCGGGACCGCGTGATGACGGCCGGATGGTCGTGGGGGAGCCCAAGCGGGTCGCGGAGCGACTGCTCGAGCTGAAGGAGCAGGCCCAGGTCGACGAGATCGTCGTGGTCACGCCGAGCCTGGACCGGGCGCGGCGGACGTCCAGTTTGGTGGCCCTTGCCGATGCCTGGGACGCGGTCGCCTGAAAGCGTCCGACTCGTATCTTCTTGCCCGATTCACCCGTACAGCGCAACAGGAAATCTGTAACCGCGTCGACACCTCTAGTGATTCCAGAGGAGGGATCTCGAGATGCGCGCATCAGACCCGATGAGCCTGCTCAGCAGTGGTGTTCCGCTGAGCCTGTTGCTCGACCTGCTCGACGCAGGTCACCTGCCATCGCGCAGCATCTGCCGTCGTGAGGGCGGTACGGCGGAGTGGTTGACCGTCCGGCCGGTCGTGCCGGCACCGGCTGCCCCGACCCCCCTCTCCTAGCCGGACGACTCTGCCAGCAGTGACCGCTCGATGGCTGCGCCGTGTTCGGCGAGCCAGGTCTCTGCGCGCGGCATCCGGTCCCTGACGCCTTCGTCCCACCAGCGCCGGAAGACCGGGTCGACCTGAGCTGCGGCACGCATCGAGATGTGCGTGTTGCTCGCCCGGCGAATGGCGATGGGGACGACCTGTACCCGCTGCTCTTCGTCCATGCCGTAGGCATCGGCGAACACCCGCACGCGGTGCGCGGCATCCGCATCGACGAGAGACGGCGGCCGGTCGAGCGGGTGGAGGAGCGGGACCCACCAGTACAAGGCGTTGACGCAGTCGAGGACGCGGGTGGTCGGTCGCGCGAGGTCGAAGTCGATGAGCCCTACCGCGTGCCCGTCGCGGAAGACGACGTTGCCGGGGCAGTAGTCCTGGTGCGAGACGAGCTCGGGCCGGTCGAACAGCGGCGGCAGGTCGAGGCCGTCGCCGCCCGGGATCCCGCCCCAGACCGCGTCCGACGGGGTGGTCCAGTCCGCGGCTGCGTCGTGCAGCCGGCGGACCATGCCGGCGAGCTCGACGAGGACAGCCTCGGTCGTGGCCCAGTCGGGCAGCGGCTCGACGGGGACGTCACCGGGCACGAAGCGCAGCACCTCGCGGCCCTTGTCGTCGTAGCCGAGGGGCTCGGGGATGAAGTCGATGCCGCGGGACCAGAGGTGCAGCAGGTATGCCTGGATCGTCGCGGTGAACGGTCGTGCCGGACGCCGCACCGTGTCGCCAACGCGAACGACGTGGGTGACTCCGTGCTCGGCGAGCACCTGCTCGTCCGGCGACGTCATGCGGCTAGTCGGCGGGGGTGTCGTAACCGGGAGCAGGCGTGCCTGGCGGGTTGTAGATCCCGGGCTGCGCCGCGGGGTTGGCCACGCAGACCTCGCCCTCGAGCCCGTCGGGGTCACGGAAGAAGATGCTGAGGATGGGACCGAAGTCGGTCACGAAGCCGTCCGATGCCTCGCGGGCGATGAGCCGCTCCCGGATCGTGTTGAACGCGTCGATCGAGGCGGCGTTCAGCCCCAGGTGGTCGATGCGGCCGCGGCCGAACATCGGCGTCTGCCGCTGAGCCTCGGCGTTGCCCTCGACCTCGAACACGTTGAGCTCCGCGTCCGGGCCGATGTCGAGGAACGAGAGCCGGACGCCCGGTTGCTCGGCCATCTCGTGCGAGACCTTGGCGTCGAAGACGTCGCGGTAGAAGTCGTGCAGCCGCGAGGCGTCTGCGGTGAGGATGGCCACGTGGTTGAACCCGCTCAGGAGCATGCCGCATTGTCGTTCATGCTCGCGCCGATTGCTTCCGGCGCTTCCGCGGAAGCGCGTTGTCCACACCCGCGCGAGTGGCTGTCTGGCCGGATCGATCAGGTCGGAGAGTCTGCCGCCAACCTCAGGCGCAGCATCTTCTCCAACCTGATCATGTGACGCCGCTCGACGGGCAAGCCTGGACCACACCGGCAACGGATCGCATACGCCCTAGAGTCGTTCCACTGGAGGGCTCGCCTAGTGGCCGATGGCGGCGGTCTTGAAAACCGCTATGGGGTTACACCCATCGTGGGTTCGAATCCCACGCCCTCCGCTCAAGCCTGTGGCTGGGGTGACCTGCAAGTCACCTCCCCCTCACAGCCCATGTGCAGGGCGCTCACAGCCCTGGTCGGCACTCTCGGGTCTAGTCGCAGACCAAAGGAGCGCCACCATGAACGCCACCCCCACCGAAACCGCCACCGCCGAGCCAGCTGCCGAGCCGTATGAACCGCCGGCCCGACGACTGCTCGGCTCCACCCGCCGCCGATGGATTGCCGCATGCGCAGCAGCGCTGGCGCTCTCCGTCGCCGGGGTGTCCGCCGGTCTCGCGGCCACCTCGACCTCGACCTCGCCGTCCTCAGCCCAGGCCCCGGCCGCCGCAGCCCCTGCTGCCGGCTTCGGAGCCAAGGCTGGCGCCTCCAACGCAAGGTCCGGTCCGGCCTCGGGCGGATCCATCGGCACGGTCGGCACCGTCTCCACGACGGGCTTCACGCTGACGACCTCGGGCGGCCAGACGGTCACCGTTGTCGAGGGGACGGCCACGACCTACGAGAAGGGCACCGCCCCTGCCAGCGCGACTGACGTCACGGTCGGAGCGCCGGTCCTCGTCCTCGGCGTCACCAACAGCATGAGCATCACGGCGAGCCAGGTCATCGTGCAGCCGCCGGGCACGTCGACTTCGGCGGCGACAGTTGTGCCCTTCCAGCGCGGAGCCCCGGCCACTGCGAAGTCCGTCGGCCAGATCCCGGCGGGCTACACCGAGGGCTCGGGCACCATCGTCAGCGGCTCGACTGCAGAGAGCGCGACAAAGGCGTCCCTCGCCGCTTATCCGGGCGGCGTCGTCGACCGCGTCGTTCAGCTCAGCTCGGGTGAGTACGAGGTCCACAACATCGGCGTGAACTGGCCGCACCACGTCTTCGTGAGCCAGAGCTTCCAGGTCCTGGGCGCCAACTAGCGCGTCACTTCCATCGGAAGTGCACGAAGACGCGGCCGAAGTTGTCGGAGTCCTTCTCCACCCGGTGGTACAGCGCCTTGACCTCTTTCTGGTCGAGGAACCGGAGCACCCTCTTCTTCAGCTGTCCAGAGCCCTTGCCAGGGATGATCTCCACGAGCGGTGCCTTCTTCGCGACGGCCTCATCGATGATCGCCCGCAGCGCGCGGTCGATGTCACCGCCGCGGTTGTAGATGTCGTGGAGGTCGAGCTTCAGCTTCACCACAGCAGTGTGCGCCGCGGTCGAGACCGGCGGCGCGACCGTCGTACTCAAGACCTCCTGAGCCGGGTCAGGCGTTAGCAGCCTGGCTCGTCCACCAGGGCGTCCAGTCGCGGGGCACCGGCACGGCGATGGCCGTCGTCGCCGTGTCGGTGTCCTCCGCCAACTCGTTGCAGCGGCACGTGTAGCGGTTGCAGCGCAGGCAGGGCTGGGTCGGATCTGTCATGTCCTCCAGGCTGCGCCGGCCGGATGACCGAGCGATGAAGCGCTCGTGACAGCTGCGCGACGATCCGCTACTTCACGAACCGCCGGATGAAGTCGAGCGACGTGACCGCGACCTCGCGCCAGCCGCTGTCGATCGTCAGAGCGTGCCCGCGACCCGGGATCTCGATGAACTCGGTCACGTCGTGGTTGCGCTGCTGCTTCTTGTACGACGCCTCCGCGATGGCCCGCGGCACCGTGTTGTCCTTCTCCCCGGAGACGATCAGCAGTGGGCCGCGCTCGGGGTTCTCGCTGTCGACCTTCGCCTCCGACCACGGGTTCAGGTTGGCTGCGGCGGCTTGGAAGAGCGGGGCGCCGGACGCTGGTACGGCGAACGTCTCGTACAGCTGCTTGGCCTCGTCCTCGCTGACGGCGTTGGCGAAGGCGAACCGGAACTGGTCGTAGGTCAGCGGTACGGCGCGGTGCCGGTTGGCCGGGTTGCCGAGGACAGGGCTGGCCGCTCGCAGGGCCGAGATCGGCAATGGCAGGACACCGCGGAAGGGCGCGGCGTCGATGGCGACGGTCGCCGCGGAAAGACCGCTACCGGCGACGATCTGCGCCAGCAGGCCGCCGAACGAGTGCCCGATCACCGCCGGCTTCAACGTGAGCTTCCCGATGACCGCGGCGTAGTGATCCGCGACCTGGCTGATCGTCTTCCCGGCGAACACCTCCGGATGCGCGTTGGCCTCCGCGACCGTCTCGGGGTCGTCGGGCCAGCCGGGGGTGATCGGCGCATAGCCCTCGTTCTCGAAGATCTCTGCCCACCTGTCCCAGCTGCTCGGGAGCAGCCACAGCCCGTGAATGAAGACCACCGGCGTACGGCCGGTCGCGTTGACCTCCGCGATGGCTTCCTGGGTGTGGGCCGGGATCTTGGGCAGCTGGTCGGACATCCGGACTCCTCTGGGAGGGCGACGACGTACGCACCTGCGCCGAACGTCGCACTCGGCTCGGGAGGGCGGCAATGGGTGGTCTGCATCAGGCCGGCGGATAGGCAGGGCGCCGAGTCGGTGCCAGGATCCGTCGCATGCGCAGCGTCGTCAGGTCTCGCAGCTCACGTCTCGGCACGCTCAGCTGCGCGGCGATGATGGCATCGGGAGTCGCCGGCGTCCTCATCCCGCAGCAGGTATCGGAAGCGCTGCACCTGACGCCGACCGATCCGCGGGGGGTCGCAGAGACACGCGCGGGGCTGGGCGGCACCTATGCCCTGCTGGGTGCGTGGGCGCTGCTGAGCCGGCAGCCGCTCGCACGGCGGGCCGTCGGTGTCACCTGGCTGGGGGCAGCCGCCGCGCGGCTGGCGTCCCTCCGGCTCGACGAGCCGGAGGCGGATGCGGCCTTCTGGGCCTACCTCGCGGGGGAGCTGGTCCTCGGGTCGACCGCGTTCACCACCACCCGCGGCTGATCGGTGGAAGAGACCGCGGCAGACCTCGAACGGCTGCAGCAGCTCCTCGATGACAGCTATGCCTCGGCCGGTGCGCACCTCAAGGAGATCATCTCGCCCGAGCGGCGCCTCAGCGCGGCAGCCGTCGCGGAGCGCCTCCAGGGCATGTGCCTGCTGGCCTTGGCGACCGTGACTGCGGACGGTCGGCCGATCGTCGGACCGGTAGACGGCGTCTTCTACCGCGCTGCCTTCTACTTCGGGTCCTCCCCGGACTCGCTGCGCTTCCGGCACATCCGGGCGCGTCCGCAGGTCAGCGCGACGCACCTGCCAGGTGAGGAGCTCGCCGTCACCGTCCACGGCCGAGCGGTCCCGATCGACGTGAACGGTGAGCACGATGGCGGCTTCCGCCGGACGCTGCTGGCGACGTACGTCCCTCGGTACGGCGAGGAGTGGGCGAGCTTTCTCGACGGCGGCCCGGTCTACGCGCGGATCGACGCCGACCGGATGTTCACCTTCCACATGGACGAACCGGCCTAGTCGCCGCAAAACAGGAGCGCCCCGCCGGCGACCTCGAGGGTCAGCGGCGGGGCGTCGTACTTATCAGGACGGTGGCGGGCGCCTTGGGTCGTCGTGCAGGACCATCGGACCCGTGACGGAGCCGAAGCACGACGCGCGTGATCACGTCCGCCTGGAGGAACCAGCTGGCAGATGGGTGCTGCTCGCGACCGTCATGGGCTCGGGCATCGCGATGCTCGACGCCACCGTCGTCAACATCGCGCTGCCCGCGCTCGGCAAGGACCTCAATGCCGGATTTGCCGGACTGCAGTGGACGCTGAACGGCTACACGCTGACGCTTGCCTCGTTGATCCTGCTCGGCGGCTCGCTGGGCGACCGCTTCGGCCGGCGACGCGTGTTCATGGTGGGAACCGCCTGGTTCGCGATCGCATCACTGCTCTGCGCGATCGCCCCCAACATCGGCTTCCTCGTCGCCGCACGGGCCCTGCAAGGAGTCGGTGGCGCGCTGCTGACCCCGGGCAGCCTCGCGATCATCTCCTCGTCCTTCGTCCGAGAGGACCGGCCACGCGCGATCGGCGCATGGTCCGGCCTCGCCGGCATCGCCGGAGCCGTCGGTCCCTTCCTCGGCGGCTATCTGGTGCAGGGCCCGGGCTGGCGGTGGATCTTCCTGATCAACCTCCCGCTCGCTGCTGTGGTCCTGACGATCAGCCAGCGGCACGTCCCCGAGTCCCTAGACCCGGATGCGTCCCACCACCTCGACCTGCTCGGTGCCGGCCTCGGAGCGGTCGGCCTTGGCGGCGTCACCTACGCCCTGATCGGTGCCGGCACGGGCTGGTCCGGGATCGTGATCGTGTTCGGGGTCCTCGGGCTGCTCGCGCTCGTCGGCTTCGTGCTGAACGAGCGGCGGAGCACGCACCCGATGCTGCCGCTCGGCATCTTCGCCAGCAGGCAGTTCTCGGCCGCCAACGCCGTCACGTTCGCCGTCTACGCCGCCCTGAGCGCCATCTTCTTCCTGCTCGTCGTGGAGCTGCAGGTCGTGGCCGGGATGTCCCCACTGCTCGCGGGCACGGCGTTGCTGCCGGTGACCGTGCTCATGCTGCTGCTGTCGAGTCGCGGTGGCCAGCTGGGTCAGCGCATCGGCCCCCGGTTGCCGATGACGATCGGTCCGCTGCTGGCGAGTGCCGGTGTCCTGCTCACCCTGCGGATCGGGCCGCATGCGTCGTACCTGATCGATGTCCTTCCCGGTGTCGTGCTGCTCGGCCTCGGCCTCTGCCTCACGGTGGCCCCGTTGACGACCACGGTGCTCGCCGCCGTCGATTCGCGGCACGCGGGCGTCGCGTCGGGGGTCAACAACGCCGTTGCCAGGGCCGCCGGTCTGCTCGCCGTCGCAGTGCTGCCCGTGGCGGCCGGGATCAGCAACGACGACTACCGGCATCCGGATGCGTTCGACCACGGCTTCCAGATCGCGATCGTGCTGTGTGCCGGACTGCTCGCCGCAGGGGGCTTGATCGCCGCATTCACCATTCGCGACGACGCGCTGGACGCGCCTGATGACCCGGACGGCGAACCCGGCTAGCGGCTGAGGCGTGGTGGTGGTGTGAGCACCCGCCATGACATCGCCCGGCACGGGGAAGGATGGCCGCCAGCCGATGGAGGAGGGCGCACGTGGCAGGCGCGTCCTTCGAGCAGTTCTACGAGGAGACGTACGGCGCGCTCGCGGGCTACGCGCTGTCGCTGGTCGGCGACGACAACACGGCGCACGACCTTGCGCAGGAGGCGATGGTCCGGGTCTACGTCCGCTGGGGCCTGCTGCGCGAGGCGAGACCTTATGCCTATCGAATCGTCACCAACCTCGCGCGCGATCGATGGCGTCGCGCCCGCACGGAGCGAATGGCGCTCCCTGACCTGCTGGCCCAACCGATCGCCGGGCCGGACCTCACGGTGCTGGACGCGGTCGAGCGGCTGCCGTCCGGACTCCGCGACGTCGTCTTGCTGCACTACTACGCCGACCTCTCCGTGGAGCAGGTCGCCAGGGCGCTGCACCGACCGGCCGGCACCGTGAAGCGACGGTTGTCGGAGGCCCGCGCTGCCCTCGCCCGCGACCTCGGTGGTGACCGATGACGATGCCCGGACTGCCGCCGCCGCGCCGCGCGACGCTGCCGGTCCCG
>JAVXVI010000130.1:0-2895 GCA_032230005.1 Actinomycetota bacterium
TTCGCCTACGAGATGCCGGCGACGCCCGAGCTCGACGTCCACGCGCGACGCGACCAGGTCATCGAGAGCACCGGCCCCGACTCCTGTACCTATTGGACGACCGACACCTTTCGCGGTCCACTGGCCGACATGGTGATGGAGCACAGCGGCGCGTGGGTGAAGGACGGCTTCGACGCTGTCGCCGTCGCCCTGAAGGCACGCTGCGAGGAGCTCTGGGCTGAGCAGCTGCGGGATGGCGAACTGCGGGATGGGGAACCGCGGTGCGCGTCCAGCTGACCGGCACGTTCACGCTGCCGGCCGACGTCGAGGTCGTGATGCCGCTGTTCACCGCGGAGGGTGAGCGCTCGTGGGCGCCGGGCTGGGACCCGGTCTGGGCTGACGAGGAGCACCGGCACGAGGTCGGCGAGGTCTGGACAACGCAGGGCCCGCCGGTCACGCACTGGGTGACCGTCGACGCCTCCCCCACGTCCGTGCGCTACGCCCGCGTCGCTCCCGGCGACAGCGCGGGCCTCGTCGCTGTCGCCTGCGCCGCGTCTTCTGACGGGACAACGGTCACTGTCTCCTACGACCTCACCGCCCTCTCCCCCGAGGGCGCCGCCCGGCTCGAGCAGTTCCAGGCCGGGTACGACGAGATGCTCGCCCACTGGCAGCACTTCACCACCCACGCGCTGCACTGACCTCCGCGCCTCAGCGGTCGGGGGCATCGGTCCAGCCGTGTTCGTTGAGGTAGCGGCCGTGTTTGAGCCGGATGGTTAACCCCGTTGACGCGGCGCGGCCGGTCCCGTCATTGGAACCACTTCGTCGGCGCCGGCGTCTTCTGGATGTGAGCCGACGGACGCTGGTCACCTGCGGCGTCGTCGTCGCGCTCCTCGTGCTCGGTGGCCTGCTCCTGGTCCGCACCCTGGACCCCGGCCAGACGGATGCCACCTTCATCAACCCGCAACCCACGGCGACGTCGACCCCGTCACCGGCGACGTCTCCCGGGACACCGCCCGCGCCCTTGGCACGTGCGGGAGGCCGCTGTCCGCAGGCTTCGGACGGCACGATCGGTGGCGACCCGCTCACCCCAACGCTGCCGGGAAACAGCCCCCGCATCGAGCCGTCCCCCACCAAGCCGCGCATGCAGGTCTGCCCCGCCACCGGCTGAGGCAGCCAACCGTCAGCCCCGTCGCACGTCCAGCGACCAGCCCCTGTCCTCGTGCCGCTCGCTGATCCGCCAGCCGTCGGCAGTGCGCACCAGCACGTCGCGGTACCAGAGCCCGCAGAACAGCACCTGCCTCTCGTCCGTGATGACCATCGGGTTGAAGCAGATGGTCCGCACCCGGGCGGTGTCCCCGTCGATGTCGAAGACGCTCGTCGCCGTCAGGTGCTGGAACCCGGCGAAGGCAGGCAGGTTCGCGGCCAGGAACGCCTTCTGCTCGGCCAGCGACCCGCGGATGCCACCCATCTCGGTGTAGTCGATGACCGCGTCCGCCGCGAACAAGACGTCCAGGTCGTCCCACGAGCGCCGGTCGATCGCGTCGCTGTAGCGCGCCAGCAGATCGGCGATCTCCAGCCGGTCGGAGATCTCCTGCAGGCTCAGCACCGTCGAGCCGAACGACGAGCGGCGAGTACGACGGCGAGCAGCACGAAGCCAAGAGCGGCCAGCCCCGGCACCCCGCCGGTCGCGGGCAGCTGGCGAGGTGACATCGCAGCCGGCGGTGCAGCAGCAGGCGGGGCCGCGACGGGCCGCACGACCGAGGCCGACACCGCAAGCAGATGACCTGCCCAGCCGCGCGTCTGCCCCTTCTGCGCCACGCACCCCGCCGACGACGGCGACGGCCCGCAGTCCTGCGTGAACGACCCCCACGGCTCCCCTGCCGGCGTGATGGTCGCGCCGATGAAGTCGTTGCCGAACACCTGGATGTCGAACGGCGGCGGGAACGGCACCTGGTTGCCGAGCGGCCCGGGCAGCTGGAACGTCCCGCCGCCCTGCACCTCGTCCCCGAACAGCAACGGCCGCGACGACGGGTTGACCTGCCCGCTCACCAGCCGCGGCGCCGACCCGGCGGCCAGCGCTGCCGCCACGCCCGACGTCGACGTGATCCAGCCGTCCCACGTCGTCACGCCCGAGCGATGACCGAGATAGGCAACCACCACCTGATCGCCTTGCACCGCCATCGACCAGTGCAGCACCGACTGCAGCCCGGGCGCGAGCAGGTCGACAGGTCGGCTCCACGTCCGCCCAAGGTCGCGCGAGACGCGCAGCATCAACGTCGTACGCGCCTCAAGGGTTTCCTGGTCCACGAGGTAGAGCACGTCGCCGCCGCCGACGCGCAGGTCCGACAGTCCGAGGTTCAACCCCGGCCCCACCGACGGCAACGGCAGGGTGACCGCCGCGCCACCGGGCCGATGCAGCACCGGGAACGTCGCCGCCTCGTCCGTGCTCCGCGCGAGGTACGTCGCTCCCCCGCACGACACCATCAAGTAGAGCGACCCGTCCGAGGCGGCCTGCGGGTAGGAGCCGTCGATCGCGGAGTAGTCCTCCCCCGCGTTGCCGCACTCAGGATGCACGGGCGGCGCAGCCCGCAGCACCGTGCCCTTCTGCGTCCAGGACCCACCGCCGTCGAGGCTCGCCCAGCAGCCGCGCGAGTTGATCGCCGGGCTGGTGAAGCCGACGTTGCTGTTGGCGCAGAAGTACACGACGTTCGCGTAGCCCACCGGCTTGGCGCCACCTGCCGGCGCGCGCCCCGACGTGTAGCGCGGGTTCTCCGGCAGGAACACCGTGTCGATCGCGCTGTGGTGCCACGTCCGCCCGTCGTCCGGGCTCCACAGCAGGTGCGCCGGCCCTTCCTGCTCGGCGCCGAGCTCCGGCGCGAGCGGGATAGGCCCGTAGTCGGCGAAGAACAGCCGGCC
>JAVXVI010000131.1:0-3584 GCA_032230005.1 Actinomycetota bacterium
ATCCGCAACGTCGGCACGAACGTCGTCGCGTCGATCGTGGGCACGCGTACGTCGAAGGGCCGGTTCGCCGACTTCCCCGACTTCCTGCGCAAGGTCGAAGCCGTCGCCTGCAACAAGAAGACGGTCGAGTCGCTGTGCAAGGCCGGGGCGTTCGACTCGCTCGGCCACACCCGCAAGGGCCTCGTGCACGTGCACGCCGAGGCGATCGACGCGTGCCTGGAGACGAAGCGGGCTGAGGCGATCGGGCAGTTCGACCTGTTCGGCGACGAGCCGGCCTCCGACGGTCTCGGCAACGTCTTCGACATCAAGATCCCGATCGGCGAGTGGGAGAAGTCGGTCCTGCTCACCTACGAGCGGGAGATGCTCGGGCTCTACGTCTCCGACCACCCGCTGTTCGGGGTGGAGCACCTGATCGCCTCGGCGGTCGACTGCCCGGTCTCGGGGATCCAGGACCGCGACGACGGCAGCACCGTCATCGTCGGCGGCATCCTGTCCGGCGTCACCCGCAAGATGACCAAGCAGGGCAACGCCTGGGCGCTGGTGCAGCTCGAGGATCTCGAGGGCTCGGTCGAGGTGCTGTTCTTCCCGGCGAGCTACCAGCTGGCCGCCGTCCACCTCGTCGAGGACGCGGTCGTGCTGGTGCGTGGCCGCATCGACAAGCGCGAGGACATCCCGAAGATCATCGCCAACGAGGTGATCGTCCCCGACCTCTCCATCGGGCCGCGCGGCCCTGTCGTCGTGTCCATCCCGACTCCCCGCTGCACGCCGCCGGTGGTGGAGCGGTTCAAGGAGGTCCTCGGCAGCCACCCCGGCACCACCGAGGTGCACCTGCAGCTCGTCAACGGCGAGAAGACCACCCTGGTGCGGCTCGACGACCGGCTGCGGGTCTCCGCGACCCCCGCGCTGTTCGCCGATCTCAAGGCCCTCCTCGGATCAGGGTGCCTCACGCCGTGACACCGTTGAAGCTGTGCGCCGGGACACTCATCGTGGAGACGCCGGACCAGGTGCTGCGCGACTACGTCGACGTGCGCAACGGCTACGCCTACCCGTCGTACGACCGCCTCGTCACCAACGGCGCCGCCGTCCTCGTCGACGGTGACCTGCTCGCGCCGTCCCTCATCGGCGCGGAGGTCGACCGCGGTCGGTTCCAGCTGCTGCGCGAGATGCTGCCGGCGCTCGCCGGCATCGCCACCTTGCCGGCCGTGCCGCTCGAGCAGGCCGATGACGCGGTGCTGGCGCAGGTGGCCGACCTGTTCGCCGTCCTCGACGAGGCTCCCTATGCCGGCAAGGGCGTGCGCGGCACCATCATCTCGAAGGTCCTGCATCGCAAGCGTCCCGACCTGGTGCCGCTCTACGACTCGCGCATCTTCGAGAGCTACACCGCACCGGGCGGCATCGAGCGCTCGACGCACCGCTCATGGCGGGAGTTCATGGAGCTGCTGTGCCGCCAGATGCGCGACGACCTGCAGACCGAGGCCGATGCCTTCGACGAGCTGATCGGCATCGCCGGTGACGCCGGAGCCCTGCTGACCCGGCTGCGCATCCTCGACATCCTGGTGTGGCGCACCGCAGACGCCTGGCACTGAATCTGCGCTCCACGTTTGCCTGCGCTCCAAGCTCTGCTACGCCCCCTCCCGAGGCGCCCGTCGCTGCGCTCCGGGGCCTCGCTCCGGGGCTCCGCAACCGCGTCGCGCGGCGCTCCGCGGCTTCGCAACCGCGTCGCGCTAGGCCCGACCGGCCAGGCTCGTTGCGAGAGTCACCGCGACCGCGGGATCAGCTGTCGGCTTCGCGCCGTAGGCCACCAGCCACGTCGTCGCCCCCTTGCGGAACCGCACCGTGACGAGCTGCCCCGAACTGCCCGGCAGCGGCTGACGTCGCACTTGCGACTTCTCGCCGACAGCCGCCGCGGTCACCTGCTCGCCGGACGAGGCCGCGAGGTCGGCGTCGAGGTCGGCGGCGGCGCCTGCCGCCGTCGAGAAGCGGCTCACGACGACCGACAGGACCCGGCCGGTCGCCAGGTCGGCGTACTGCGCGACGTAGGCGCTGCGGAAGCCGTGCGAGGCCAGCAGCGCCCCAGCCTGCGTCGCGTTGGCGGAGTAGGCGGCCACGGCTTTCGCGTCGCGCGGCCCGGAGCCCGACAGGACGGCCACCATCCCGGTCGGCAGGTCGGCCGTCCTGGGCACGAGCTCGCGCAGGGGGTCGGCCGGCAGGACGATGTCCGGTACGGCGGTGCTGGGTGTCTCGGTCGGGCCGGCCGATCGGGCAGCCGTCGATGCTCCCGAGCTGCCGCCGCAGCCGGCGGTCAGCCCGCTGCTGAGCACGACGAGCAGGACGATCCCCCAGGCGCGCACGCCGGGAGGGTACGACGATCGGGTCACTTCGCGCCGTCGCGCCGCGTACCCTGCGCATCGGAGTCCGACGTCCGTGGAAGGGGCGCTGAGCACCCGCATGGGCGGCAGGTCGACCGGCTCGGGCACTGTCGCGCCGCCCCTGCTCGACGGCACGGCGGTGCCCGCGGTCCTGCTGGACGACCTGTCCCGGACGCACCGCGGCCGGCGCGGGACGCCGGACGTGCTCGCCACCGCTGGGGTGTCCCTGACGATCGGGCAGGGGGAGGTCTTCGGACTGCTGGGCCCCAACGGTGCCGGGAAGACGACCCTCGTCCGCCAGCTGGTCGGGGTGCTCCGGCCGGACAGCGGCCGGGTCACGCTGCTCGGTCACGACATCGTCCGCGAGCCGTCCGCCGCCGCCCGGCTGGTCGCCTACCTGGCCCAGGAGGAGCCGGCGCTGGCCGAGCTCCCGGTCGGCCTCGCGATCGAGACCACCGCGCGCCTGCGCGGGCTGTCGCGCGCGCAGGCGCGCTCGGCGCGCGATGACCTGATCGAGGAGCTGGCGCTGCAGGAGGTCGGCCGCAGGCCGATGACCAGACTGTCCGGCGGTCAGCGCCGGCTCGCGCAGTTCGCGACCGCCCTCGTCGGCGACCGCCCCCTGCTGGTCCTCGACGAACCCACCACCGGCCTCGACCCGACGGCACGCCGCAGCGTCTGGGACGCCCTGGCGCGACGTCGTACGACCACGACCGTCGTCCTCGTGACCCACAACGTCCTCGAGGCGGAGACCGTGCTCGACCGGGTGGCCGTGCTGGACCGTGGCCGGGTCATCGCCAGTGACACCCCTGGGCGGCTCAAGGCGATGGTGAGCGACGAGGTCCGGCTCGACCTCGTCTGGCGAACCGACCCGCCGACCGAGGACGCGACGGTCGCCATGCTCCAGCGCCGGGCCGTCGTCAACGGCCGCCGGTGGAGCGTGCGGCTGCCACAGGTCGACGCCCGGGAAGCGCTCGGCCGGCTGACCAGCGCCCCCGCCTTCGCCGCCCTCGACGACTTCACCCTGGCCACCCCCAGCCTCGAGGACGTCTACCTGGCGCTCGGTGGCCGCGACACCGACCTGGAGCGCACATGACCGCTCCGCTGGCAGCGCGGCCGGGGCCACTCGCGGCGGTCAGCGCGGTCTACGCCGGGCAGCTGTCCCGGGCCAGGGCCGCGCGCGGCCCGCTGCTGTTCGTGGCGACGCTGCAGTCGGTC
>JAVXVI010000132.1:0-4752 GCA_032230005.1 Actinomycetota bacterium
CGACCGCCGGACCCAACGCCCCGACGACGGCGGTACCGGCCGGCACCTTCACCGCGAGCTGCGGCGTGAGTGACAACAGCGGCAAGGCGACCTGCACCTACTCGGGCACGAAGTCGGGCACCGACACGGTGACCATCTGGGTCAACCAGACCGCCGCCCGGACGCCTGCCCCGACGACCGGCCTGGACCAGAACGAGCCGCGCGACACCGCGACGGCCACCTCGACGGTCGGCACCGGCCAGGCGAAGGTCATCACCCTCGCGCCCAAGACGTCGAGCACCGTCAGCGGCACCACCAAGCAGCTGACCGCGACCGTCGTCGATGCCAACGGCACCCCGGCCTCCGGAGTCCCGATCACCTTCACCGAGAGCGGTCCCGGCTCGATCCAGGGCGGCACGGCCGGCAACGGCGGCACGTCGAGCCTCAACGCGACGACCGACGCCAGCGGCAACGCCGTGGTGACCCTGCAGACGGTCACGACCGACAACGGCACCAACACCGTCACGGCTGCGATCCGGACGCCCGCCAACACGCAGTGCCAGACCGCGGGTGGCCGCTGCACCGACACGGCAACCGTCACCGTGGCGGCCGCCTCACCGAGCCCGTCGCCGACGCCGACGTCAACCTGTACGACGGCGACCACCCTGCTCGGGCAGCCGCTCATCAACGCGATGGACACCGCCAACGTCACGGTCACAGCCCGCGCCGGCAGCACCGTCGACCTGTTCGCCTACACCCGGCCCTCGACGACCTTCGCCGTCGTACGCACCGGCACGGTCGGCAGCAACGGCGCCATCACGTGGCAGGTCCGGCCGCCTCGCAACACCCGGCTCTACGCCCAGCAGCGCGGCTGCTCGGCCGGCAACCAGGTGGTCCTCGGGGTTCGTACGACGCTGAGCCTGTCGGCCGTCCGCAACGGGACGCGCAACTACACGTTCTTCGGTGACAGCCTCCCGGCCCGCCCGGGTGGCCTGATCGTGAGCCTCTACCGGATCACGTCGTCCGGCGGCGAGGTGCTGACCGCGCAGGCGCGGGCCAGCGCGACGACCGGCGAGTGGACCATCACCCGGCGGTTCACCGGCAGCGGCACCTTCGGCTTCATCCTGCGCACCGGTCAGGACCTGCAGAACGCGCCGGGCGCCAGCCACGTCCGGCCGACCTCGGTGTTCTAGGAGCGCTCGGGCGACGACCCCCCAAGATGATCACCGCCGATCTGGCAGCCTGAACCGGAGGCCAGGACGGCGGTGATCGTTTTGTGGGAGGGCTAGAGGGCGGCGAGGCCGTTCCGGCGGCCGGTGGGCTCCTCGACGAGCTCGGGCCAGAGGCCCTGCACGGCTGCCAGGAAGGACGGCGGCAGGAAGGAGACAGGGGCTGCGGCGATCTCGGCCACGGTCATCTCGCGGGCCTGCAGGCGGGCGGCGACGTCCTCGGCGGTGTCGTTGTCGCGTACCACGGTGAGCATCGGGGCCTCCGGCGGCGAGGGGTGGTGCCGTGTGACAACTGTCGACGCGTCGCCCGTCTCGCACCATCACCCGATGTGACCGTTTTGCACCGATGGTCCGAGTAGTCCGACCGGACCACCGGGACTGTCTAGAGAGCGGTCAACCGGGTCAGCTCCGCGGCCGCCGACAGCACCGCCTCGGCGTGCAGCCGACCGGGCGTCCGGGTCAGCCGCTCCAGCGGCCCCGAGACGCTGACCGCGGCGACCACACCGCCGCCGACCCCGTGCACAGGTGCGGACACCGAGGCCACGCCTTGCTCGCGCTCGGCGACCGAGTGCGCCCAGCCCCGCCGCCGTACGTCGGCCAGGGTGCGCGGAGTGAACGCTGCCCGCGCCACGATCGGGTCTTCAGGGGTCCACGCCAGCAGCACCTGCGCGGCCGACCCCGCCGTCAGCGGCAGGCTCGACCCGACCGGCACGGTGTCCCTCAGGCCGCTGCCCCGCTCGGCCACGGCCACGCAAAGTCGCCGGTCGCCGTGCCGCCGGTACAGCTGCGCGCTCTCACCCGTGGCGTCACGCAGCCGCACGAGCACCGGGCCGGCTCGTTCCAGCAGCCGGTCACCGCCACCGCCGGCCAGCTCGCCGGCCCTCGACCCGATCCGCCAACGCCCGTCCGTGTCGCGCGCCAGGAGGCGGTGCACCTCGAGGGCCACGGCCAGTCGGTGCGCGGTCGCGCGGGACAGCCCGGTCCGCTCGGTCAGGGCGGCCAGCGAGGTGGCCCCGCCCTGCACTGCCTCGAGAACGAGAACGGCCTTGTCCAGAACGCCAACTCCGCTAGTGTGTTCCATACAGTGATACTTGCATCTCAACATGCGAGATGCACGCGCTTACCCGAAGAGGATGTCGCCATGGGTCGCACACTTGCCGAGAAGGTCTGGGAAGCACACGTCGTACGCAAGGCGGAGGGTGAGCCTGACCTCCTCTACATCGACCTGCACCTCGTTCACGAGGTCACCAGCCCGCAGGCCTTCGACGGGCTCCGCATGTCGGGCCGCACCGTGCGCCGTCCGGACCTGACCCTCGCCACCGAGGACCACAACGTCCCGACGGACGCGCTGACCATCACCGACCCCGTCAGCCTGCGTCAGGTCGAGGCGCTGCGGGCCAACTGCTCTGAGTTCGGCATCCGCCTGCACCCGATGGGCGCCGCAGGGCAGGGCATCGTGCACGTCATCAGCCCGCAGCTCGGCGCGACACAGCCCGGCATGACGATCGTCTGCGGAGACAGCCACACCAGCACCCACGGCGCGTTCGGTGCACTGGCCTTCGGCATTGGCACCAGCGAGGTCGAGCACGTGCTCGCGACCCAGACGCTGCCGCTGGTGCGTCCGCGGACCATGGCCGTCAACGTCGAGGGCGACCTTCCGCCCGGTACGACGGCAAAGGACCTCGTCCTGGCACTCATCGCCCAGGTCGGCACCGGTGGCGGACAGGGACACGTCGTGGAGTACCGCGGTGACGCCATCCGCGCTCTGTCGATGGAAGGCCGCATGACGGTCTGCAACATGTCGATCGAGTGGGGTGCTCGCGCCGGCATGGTCGCCCCCGACGAGACGACCTACGCCTACCTGAAAGGCCGCCCGAGCGCTCCTGCCGGCGCCGACTGGGACGATGCCGTCGCGTCTTGGGAGGCGCTGCGCACGGACGACGACGCCGCCTTCGACAAGGAGGTCGTGCTCGACGCCTCGACCATCACGCCCTTCGTCACCTGGGGCACCAACCCAGGTCAGGGCGTCTCGTTGTCCGGCAGCGTGCCGGATCCGCAGTCCATCCCTGCCGGCGGACAGCGCGAGGCAGCCGAGCGAGCCCTCGCCTACATGGGCCTCACCGCCGGAACCCCGATGCGGGAGATCGCCGTCGACACCGTCTTCCTCGGCTCCTGCACCAACGGCCGCATGGAGGACCTGCGCGAGGCAGCGGAGGTCCTGCGGGGTCGACGCGTCGCCGACGGCGTACGCGCCCTCATCGTGCCTGGCTCGATGCTGGTCAAGCAGCAGGCCGAGGCCGAGGGTCTCGACAAGGTCTTCACGGACGCAGGTGCCGAGTGGCGCAACGCCGGCTGCTCGATGTGCCTGGGCATGAACCCCGACACGTTGTCTCCCGGCGAGCGCAGCGCCTCGACGTCGAACCGCAACTTCGAGGGACGGCAGGGTCGCGGCGGCCGGACGCACCTCGTCTCGCCGGCAGTCGCCGCAGCCACTGCCGTCGCCGGGCACCTCGCCGCCCCCACCGACCTGGAGGTCTGACATGGATGCGTTCACCGTTCACACCGGGCGGGCGGTGCCGCTGCGCCGCAGCGACGTCGACACCGACCAGATCATCTCGAGCGACTGGCTCAAGCGGGTCGAGCGCACGGGGTTCGGGGCCGGTCTGTTCATCGAGTGGCGCGAGGAGCCCGCGTTCGTCCTCAACCAGCCGCAGTACGCCGACGCGACCGTGCTGCTCGCGGGAGAGAACTTCGGCACCGGCTCGTCCCGGGAGCACGCCGTCTGGGCCCTCCAGGACCACGGGTTCCGCGCGGTCATCAGCTCGCAGTTCGCCGACATCTTCCGCAGCAACGCCTTCAAGGGCGGCCTGCTCCCGGTAGAGCTGCCGGCGGACGTCGTCGAGGACCTGATGTCCCTCGTCGAAACCGATCCATCCATCGATGTGACCATCGATCTGACAGCTCGCGAGGTCCGTGCAGGGGACCTGCGCGCGTCGTTCGAGATCGACGACTTCACGCGCTGGCGACTGCTCGAAGGCCTCGACGACATCGGTTTGACCCTTCGGCACGCCGAAGAAATTTCTTCGTTCGAAAAGTCTCGACCGTCCTTCCTGCCGGTCATGCAGTGAGCGACGACGTCGCTGATCGACTTTCGGCGGATCTCGTCGCCGCGCACCGCCGCGTTCGCGGCCTCGAGATCCCGGACGACGAAAAAGCCTTAGCTACCAGGCGTTTGCTGGCGATCAGCGATGCATCGAAGCATGACGTCGCGCGCGCAGCGAAGCGCCTCTCGGCCTTCATGACGGACCTCGATGAGGGCAGAATCGCGGCTTCGGAGCGTCCGGATATCGGCTGACGGCCGATGAACGGCTTGCGACACAAGGAAACTTCCTGCTCCAGATGCTTTGTATGAGCAGCGATTCACCTCTACCTTCCGCACAGAGAGGCACAGTGCCTCGACCGTTCTGGAAGGGACACGTCGTGAACAAGGCCGATCTGATCGAGGCCGTCACCAAGCGCGTCGGCGACAAGAGAACGGCTAACG
>JAVXVI010000133.1:0-13548 GCA_032230005.1 Actinomycetota bacterium
GGCCGATCGTGCAGATCACCGGTACGTCGGAGTTCAACGAGGTGTTCTTCGACGACGCGGTCACCGAGGCCGACAACGTCGTGGGCGAGCCCGGCGCAGGGTGGCGCGTGGCAATGGGCACCCTCGCCTTCGAGCGCGGCGTCTCCACGCTGGGTCAGCAGGTGGGGTTCGCCCGCGACCTCGACGAGGTGATCGCCCTGGCGCGCGAGACCGGGGCAGCCGACGACGCCGCGATCCACGACCGCATCGTCGAGGCGTGGGCCGGCTTGCAGTCGCTGCGGCACACCGCGCTGCGCACCCTCGACAACGACGCATCATCGAGCACCGGGGTCGAGGCCAACGTGTCGAAGCTGCTCTGGGCCAACTGGCACCAGCGGCTCGGCGAGCTTGCGATGGCTGTGCAAGGCCCAGGCGCCACCGTCATCGACCGGTCGCTGTCGTCGCTGCAGAACATCTTCCTCGTGTCACGGGCCGGCACGATCTACGGCGGATCGAACGAGGTGCAGCGCAACATCATCGCTGAGCGGTTGTGGGGCCTCCCCCGTGACCGCGCATGAGCGAGGCCGCGGACACAAAGGAGCTGCGCAGCACGTTGCGCGGCTTCTTCGAGCAGCACGCGCCGGTGCGTTCGCAGCTCGCCGACGACCCGGCCGTCTGGAAGCGGCTCACAGCCGAGCTCGGCCTGACCGGGCTGGCCGTCCCCGAGCAGCACGGCGGCTCCGGTGCCTCCTTCACCGAGCTCGCGGTGGCGGTCGAAGAGGCCGGCCGCGTGCTGCTGCGCGCGCCACTGCTGTCGACCGCTGTCGCCGCCCTCGTTCTGACCGAAGCCGGACAAGGCGACCTGGTGCCCCGGCTGGTGGATGGGTCGACCGCAGCGGCATTCGTGGTGGGCGACGTCGAGGCCGCCGGTCCAGCAGCCGACCTCCTCTCAGGGACCGTGCCGCAGGTCGTGGATGGCGCCTCGGCCGGTCTGCTGCTCGTCACAGTGGGCGACAGCCTCTACGCGGTCGATGCAGCCACCGCTGTCGTACGACCGGTGGAGGCGCTCGACCCGACCCGGCCGCTGGCTCGCGTGGAGCTGGACGGGACGCACGCCCGCCGCATCGGGCCGTCGGGGCACGCCATGGACCTGCTCCACGTAGCGTTCGCCGCCGAGTCGGTGGGGGCGGCCCGACGCCTCCTCGAGGTGACCGTCGAGCACCTGAAGCTGCGCGAGCAGTTCGGCCGTCCCCTGGGGTCCTTCCAGGCCCTGCGGCACCGGGTGGCCGATCTGACCGTCGACCTGGAGGCGGCCACGTCGACGGTCTGGTACGCCACGCGCGCCGCGGCGACGTCCTCACCGGACCTGCCCGTCGTCGCTCCGCTGGCCAAGGCGGCGGCCACCGATGCGTTCACGCACATCGCCGGTGAGTGCATCCAGCTGCACGGCGGCATCGGCTTCACGTGGGAGCACGACGCCCACCTCTTCTTCAAGCGGGCCTGGACGACCGCCCTCCTGCACGGCGACGCACGCACCCTCCGACGCACCGCCTTCGCCCGGTCCGGCTGCTAGTGTTCGCCGTCCCGACCAAGCGCTTGCTCGACAGGTGGATCCATGGCTGACAAGCGGATGACGGAGGAGCAGGTCGTCGCCGAGCTCCGGTCCGGCATGACCATCGGGATCGGCGGCTGGGGCTCACGCCGCAAGCCCATGTCACTGGTCAGGGCGATCCTGCGCACCGACCTGCGCGACCTCACAGTCGTCTCCTACGGCGGTCCGGATGTCGGGCTGCTCTGCGCAGCTGGCAAGGTCCGCCGGCTGGTCTTCGGCTTCGTATCCCTCGACTCCATCCCGCTCGAGCCGCACTTCCAGGCGGCCCGCAAGGCCGGCACGATCGAGGTGACGGAGTACGACGAGGGCATGGTGCAGTGGGGCCTGTACGCCGCCGCATCGCGGCTTCCGTTCCTGCCCACGCGCGCGGGCCTTGGGTCGGACGTCATGCGGGTCAACCCAGAGCTCAAGACGGTGACGTCGCCGTACGACGGAGAGCAGCTCCTCGCCGTACCCGCTCTGCACCTCGACGCAGCGCTGGTGCACCTCAACCGCGCGGACGAGCGGGGCAATGCGTCGTTCCTCGGCCCCGACCTCTACTTCGACGACCTGTTCTGCGCGGCCGCCGACAAGGCCTACGTCTCGTGTGAACGGATCGTGCCGACGGCCGAGCTCGGTGACGTGACGCGGCTTCGCATCCCGCGCTGGATGGTGGCCGGGGTCGTCGAGGCGCCCGGGGGCGCTCACTTCACGTCCTGTGTCCCGGACTACGACCGGGACGAGGCCTTCCAGAAGGACTACGTCGCCGCCGCCAAGGACTCGGCGGCGTGGGCCGCCTTCTCCGCGTCGTACCTCGAGGTCGCTGACGAGGCCGCCTACCAGGCTGCCATCGCGAAGCGGGCTGCCGCGTGAACGACGTCTCGCGCGCTGAGGTGTGCGCGGTCGCGTGCGCCGAGGTCTTCCGCGGTGACGGGGAGATCCTGGTCAGCCCGATGGCGCTCGTCCCGAGCCTTGGTGCCCGGCTGGCCCGCGAGACGTTCGAGCCGGACCTGATGCTGTCCGATGGGGAGGCGTCCTACGTCAGCGGGCCGTGGGCGCTCGGCGCACCGCCGCCCGACACCGTCGAGGGCTGGATCCCCTTCCGATCGGTGTTCGACATCCTCTGGGCAGGGCGCCGCCACGTGATGATGGGCGCCAGCCAGATCGACCGCTTCGGCAACCAGAACATCTCCTGCATCGGCGACCACGCGAGGCCGTCCAACCAGCTGCTCGGTGTGCGCGGCGCGCCCGGCAACACCGTCAACCACCCCACCAGCTACTGGGTGCCCAAGCACTCGACGCGGGTCTTCGTGGAGCAGGTCGACATGGTGTCGGGCGTGGGCTACGACAAGCCCGATCGCGGACCGTTCCACGAGATCCGCCGCGTCGTCACCAACCTGGCAGTGCTCGACTTCGACACCGACGACCACTCGATGCGGCTGGCGTCGGTGCATCCCGGCGTCTCGGTCGACGAAGTGGTCGAGGCCACGGGCTTCGCCTTGGCGTTCGGCGAGGTCGAGGAGACGCGGCTGCCGACCGAGGAGGAGCTGCGGCTGATCCGGGAGGTCCTCGACCCCAAGGGCCTCCGCGATCGGGAGGTGCCCTCCTGACCACCGTCACCCATCCGGCCCTGCACACCGAGGCGTGCGAGCTGTTCGGCATCCGGATCCCGGTCGTGCAGACGGGCATGGGCTGGGTGTCGGGGCCGCGACTGACGTCCGCGACGTCCAACGCCGGCGGGCTGGGCATCCTGGCGTCCGCGACCATGTCGTACGACGAGCTCGAGGCGGCGATCCGGGAGACGAAGTCACGCACGACCTTCCCCATCGGGGTCAACTTGCGGGCCGACGCACCGGATGCGGCTGCCCGCATCGACCTGCTCGCCCGCGAGGGTGTCGCTGTCGCGTCGTTCGCGCTGGCTCCGAAGCAGGACCTCATCCGGCGCTGCAAGGACCACGGGCTGGTCGTCGTGCCGTCCATCGGCGCCCGTCGCCATGCCGAGAAGGTGGCGGCGTGGGGCGCCGACGCCGTCATCGTGCAGGGCGGCGAGGGTGGTGGACACACCGGGCAGGTGCCGACGACGGTCCTGCTGCCCCAGGTGGTCGATGCCGTCGACATCCCCGTCATCGCTGCCGGCGGCTTCTTCGACGGCCGTGGTCTCGTTGCGGCGCTGGCCTATGGCGCAGCCGGCATCGCGATGGGCACCCGGTTCCTGCTGACGAGCGACAGCGCGGTGAGCACCGCCGTCAAAGCCGTCTACCTCAGCAAGGGCGTCACGGACACGGTCGTCACCCGCGAGGTGGACGGCATGCCGCACCGGGTGCTGCGCACGGACCTAGTCGACGCCCTCGAGAGGAGCCGGGCCGCCGGCCGGCTGGTCCGCTCCGGTCGCAACGCACTGGCCTTCCAGAAGCTGTCGGGCACGCCGTGGAAGGACATCGTCCGCGAAGGCCTCGCGATGAAGAAGAGCGCCGAGATGTCCTGGAGCCAGGTCCTCATGGCGGCCAACACCCCGATGCTGCTCAAGGCCGCGATGGTGGACGGCCGCCCCGATCTCGGCGTCATGGCGTCTGGACAGGTCGTCGGCGTCCTCGACGACCTCCCGAGCTGCGCTGAGCTGCTCGACCGCATCGCCGCCGAGGCGACCGACGTGCTGAACCGCCTGGGAGCGACCGGTGGCTGACGGACACGGCCTGCTCACCGGCAAGACGGTGCTCGTCACGGCCGCAGCAGGCACCGGTATCGGGTTCGCGACGGCCAGGAGGTGCGTCGAGGAGGGCGCCACCGTCGTGGTGTCGGACTGGCACGAGCGCCGGCTCGGCGAGGCCGCCGATGCGCTCGCCGACGTCGCCGGTGTCCGCCCGCTCGCTCTGCAGTGCGACGTCACGAAGGAGGAGCAGGTGCAGGCGATGTTCGACGCGACCATCGCCGAGCACGGCCACCTCGACGTCCTCGTCAACAACGCCGGTCTGGGCGGCACCGCCAACCTCGTCGACATGACCGACGAGCAGTGGTCAGCGGTGCTCGACGTCACGCTGAACGGCACGTTCCGCTGCACGCGCGCAGCCATGAAGCACATGGTCCCGCGCGGCTCAGGCGTCATCGTCAACAACGCCTCCGTCATCGGCTGGCGGGCCCAGGAAGGCCAGGCCCACTACGCCGCCGCCAAGGCAGGTGTCATGGCTTTGACGCGGGTCGCCGGCGTCGAGGGGGCCAAGGCCGGCGTACGCGTCAACGCGGTCGCGCCCAGCCTGGCCATGCACCCCTTTCTCGCGAAGGTGACGACGGACGAGCTCCTCGCTGAGCTGTCGGCGAAGGAGGCCTTCGGGCGCGCCGCGGAGCCGTGGGAGGTCGCCAACGTCATCGTCTTCCTGGCGAGCGACCTGTCGTCGTACATGACCGGTGAGGTCGTGTCGGTCAGCAGTCAGCACCCCTGATGGTCGACGCCGCCAGCCTCGGGGCGACCGGTACGCCGTTCGTCATGGACATCGAGCGCGGGAAGGTGCGCGAGTTCGCCCGGGCCACCTTCGCCGCCGTACCGGACGGTGACGCTCCGGTCGGGCCGCCGACGTTCCTGACCACGGCGTTCCATTGGCAAAGCGCGGACTCCGACCCCTGGGAGCAGGTCCGGATGGATCCTGCGCGGGGCCTGCACGCTGAGCAGGAGTTCGTCTTCCACGGGCCGCCGCCGCGGGCGGGTCAGCGGCTCGTCGGGACATCACGCATCACCGAGATCTACGAGAAGCAGGGCAAGCGCGGCGGGACCATGACCTTCGTCGTGATGGTGACGGAGTTCCGCGACGCCGAGGGTCGACTCGTGGCCGAGACCAGGCTGACCGGCGTGGAGACGACGTGATCCCACAGCCGCCGGCGCCGCTGGTCGTCGGGCCGCTGACCCGCACAGACCTCGTCCGCTACCAGGGTGCCTCCGGCGACATGCAGCCCGTGCACCATGACGAGCCCTTCGCCCGCGCCGCCGGTTACGACGCACCGCTGTCACTCGGCATGCTGCACGCGGGCCTGCTCGGCACGTGGGCTGCGTCGTGGCTCGGCGCCGAGCGGCTGCGCCGGTTTCGGGTGCGGTTCTCCGCGCAGGCCTTCCCGGGTGACACGCTGGCCTGCACCGGCACAGTGGCAGCAGAGCATCCGGACAGCGTCGACGTCGAGCTGACCTGCACCACCCAGGCCGGTGCCGTCGTCGCACGAGCCTGGGCGACCTTCCTTCTCGAGGAGCCGCAGTGACGTCAGGGACATCGGTCACGTCCTCCATCCGGGACGACGGGATCGCGGAGGTCGTCGTCGACCACCCGCCGGTCAACGCGCTACCCGTCGCCGGCTGGTTCGAGCTGGCCCGCGTCGTACGCGAGCTCGGTCAGTCCGAGCAGGTCCGCGTCGTCGTCCTCCGCGCGGAGGGCCGCGGCTTCAACGCCGGCGTCGACATCAAGGAGTTCCAGCGCGACGAGGGTTTCACCGCGCTGATCGGTGCCAACCGCGGGTGCTACGCCGCCTTTGCGGCGGTCTACGAGTGCGCGGTGCCGGTGATCTCTGCCGTGCACGGGTTCTGCCTCGGCGGCGGCATCGGGCTCGTGGGAAACAGTGACGTCATCGTCGCCAGTGACGACGCGACGTTCGGGCTCCCCGAGGTCGACCGCGGAGCGCTCGGGGCGGCAACGCACCTGTCGCGTCTGGTTCCGCAGCACCTCATGCGCGCCATGGTCTACACGTCGCAGACGGCGACTGCAGCGCAGCTGCACGCCTTCGGCTCCGTGCTGCGCGTCGTGCCCCGGGAACAGCTGCGCGACTGCGCGATCGAGGTCGCGGCCCAGATCGCGGACAAGGACCCGACCGTCATTCGCGCGGCCAAGGAGTCGCTGAACGGCATCGATCCGATGGACGTGCATCGCAGCTACCGCTACGAGCAGGGCTTCACCTTCGAGCTCAACCTCTCGGGAGTTGCGGACAAGGTGCGGGAGTCGTTCGGCAAGGAGTGACCCGCTAGGGGGTGATCTTTCGGCCGATCGACCCTAGTGTTCAGCGCAGCACGTGCCCGCGAGCACGTTTTCGCGACACCGAGGGAGAGACATCGATGGCAAGAGTTGCAGCGAAGAAGACCGCAGCGCGCAAGGCGCCGGCGAAGAAGGCCACCGCGCGCAAGTCGGCCGGCCGGCGTACGACGACGCGTCGCACATCCACGGCTGCAAAGGCCGCACCGCGCGCGGCGACGACGGCGCCCCCCGCCGGCAGCACGGACCTCGCCGGTGGACTGCGGTCGCTGCTCAGCTCGGTCGAGACCGAGGTGCGCGCAGTCAGCGCGCTGAGCGAGCAGATCGACGCGCTCGTCACACAGCTCAACGGCATCCGTGACGAGCAGGCCAAGCGGCTGATCGTGCTCGACACACTGCGCACGTCGGTGCAGGACACCAACCTCGGGACGTTCCTCGACAAGGCCATCCGGCCGCGTCGCGCGCGCGTCGACGAGGTCGTGCCTGCGCGGCTCAAGCAGGGCTAGTCCTGACCTAGCGCAGCAGCTTCTTGTCGACCTTCCCTGTCGCGTTGCGCGGCAGGGAGTCGACGAGGACGACGCTGCGCGGCACCTTGTAGCCGGCAAGGCGATCCCTGCACCAGGCGATGAGCTCGTCGTCGGTCACGCCGGCTCCTGTGCGCGGAACGACGTAGGCCTTGCCGACCTCGCCGAGACGCTGATCTGCCACGCCGATGACGGCCGCTTCCGACACGGCGTCGTGCCGCACCAGCACCTGCTCGATCTCTGCGGGGTAGGCGTTGAAGCCGCCGACGACGAACATGTCCTTGAGGCGGTCCGTGATGCGCAGGTTGCCTGCGTCATCGAGGACGCCGACGTCGCCGGTGTGCAACCAGCCGTCGCTGTCGACGGCCTCCGCCGTCGCAGCGGGGTCGTGCCAGTAGCCGACCATCACGTTGTAGCCGCGGACGAGCACCTCGCCGGGCTCCCCCGCCGGGACCTGCGCCCCATCCTGGTCGACGACGACGACCTCCACGCCGTCGACAGCCCGCCCGCTCGTGAGCGAGACGACGTCGTCCGAGTCGCCGGGCCGGCAACCGGTTGCGTAGCCGCAGCACTCGGTCAGGCCGTAGGCGGTCAGGACGCTCGAGAAGCCGAGCTCCTCGCGCATGCGCCGGATCAGCTCGGTCGGCACGACCGACGCACCCGTCACCGCCAAGCGAACCGAGGACACGTCGTACGACGAAAGGGTCGGGTGCTCGAGGAAGGTCGCGTACAGGGTGGGAGCACCGGGGATGACGGTTGCCTTCTCCCGCTCGACGAAGGCCAGTGTCGCGTCGACGTCGAGCACGGTCACGGGCAGCACCGTGGCGCGCGTCACCAGGCAGGCCACGATGCCGGCCTTGTATCCGAAGGAGTGGAAGAACGGGCTGACGACGAGCATCCGGTCGCCGGCGCGCAGCCCGACGTTGCGGGACCACTCGGCGAACAGGCGGACGCTCTGGCCGTGCGTCACCATGGCGCCCTTGGGACGACCCGTCGTACCCGACGTGAAGATGATGTCGGACAGGTCATCCGGCTTCACGGCGGCGGCAGCGGCCTCGGCGTCGGCGACAGACACGGAGGCGCCGAGGGTGACGAAGTCCGTCCAGCTGCCGTCGTCCGCCCTGACGGTCCTGCGCAGCTCCGGCAACGGGCCGGCCGCGTCGAGCATCGCGAGGCGGCCGGCGTCGAGGAAGGTGTCGTCGACGACGAGCACCGATGCACCGGTGCTGGCGAGCACGTGGTGGGCTTCCTCCCCCTTGAACCGTGTGTTGACCGGCACCAGCACCGCGCCGACGGACACCGCGCCGAGTGCAGCGACGACCCATCGCTCGGTGTTGGGGGCCCAGACGGCGACGCGGTCACCCGGTGCAACGCCGTCGGCGAGCAGTGCCCGCGCGAACGAGGTGACCTCGTCCTGGAGCCGCGCAAAAGTGAGCCGGACGTCGCCGATCACCAGCGCCTCGACGTCCGGCGAGTCGGTGGCGGCAGCACGGAGCACAGCGGGCAGCGTGGGGGCTTCCATGCCGGGCTCCGGGTCTGTAGCAAGCGCTTGGTCGGGACAGTAGAGTCGACCGAGCACGACCGTCAACGCCGCCTGGAGGACGCGTGGCAGGAGGACGTGGGGCAGCTCCCACGGACCGTCGCGAGGTCATCCTGCGCGAGGCAGCCGAGCTGTTCGCGCGCCAGGGCGTGGCCGCCACGACGGTCCGCGAGATCGCCGACGCCGCCGGCATCCTGTCCGGGAGCCTCTACCACCACTTCGCGTCGAAGGACGACATCGTCGACGCGGTGCTGTCGACGTTCCTGACTGAGTTGCGCGAGCGGTACGACGAGGTGCTGACCGGTGCCGGTGACGCGCCAGGGCGGCTGCGCGGGCTGATCGTCGCGAGCCTGGAGACAGTGGCCGCTCACCCGCGGGCGACCGAGATCTACCAGAACGACGCGCACCGCCTGCGCGCCGACAACGGCTACCCCTACGTCGAGGAGTCGGCGAAGGCGGTGCGGGCTGCCTGGGTCGGCGTGCTGGAGGAGGGGCGTGCCAGCGGAGCCTTCCGCGACGACGTCCCGCTCAAGGTCACCTATCCCCTGCTGCGGGACGGGCTCTGGCTGACGGCGCGGTGGTTCCGGCCGACGAAGAGCTACGGCCACCAGGAGCTCGCCGCCGACTACTGGCGCATCTTCCTCGGCGGCCTGACCGGCACTGCGCCGGCGGCCGCGCGGCCCGGCCCGTCGGCGGCCTGAGTGGACCTGATCGAGAGCGCGACCGAAGCGGCGTTCCGTGCGGAGGCCCGCGACTGGCTGGCAGCCAACGTCCCGGCCCACCCGCTCCCGTCCGGCGACACCCGCGAGGGCTTCGCGATGCACCTCGAGTGGGAGCGCCTGCTCTTCGACGCGCGATGGGCGGTGGTGTCATGGCCGGCGGCGTACGGCGGCCGCGACGCGTCCGTGTGGGAGTGGCTCGCCTTCGAGGAGGAGTACTACCGGGCCGGCGCACCGCAACGGGTGACGCAGAACGGCATCTTCCTGCTCGCGCCGACGCTGTTCGCGTTCGGGACGCAGCAGCAGCAGGACGCGCTGCTGCCGCGCATGGCAGCAGCGCAGGACCTCTGGTGCCAGGGGTGGTCGGAACCAGGCGCCGGAAGTGACCTCGCGTCCTTGACCAGCCGGGCTGACCGCGACGAGGCGGCAGGTGGCTGGCGACTGTCAGGGCAGAAGACATGGACCACGCGCGGCGCGTTCTGCACGCACCTGTTCGGGCTGTTCCGGTCGGACCCCTCGTCCACCCGGCACCACGGGCTGACGTACTTCCTCGTGCCTCTTGACGCGCCGGGCGTGACGGTTCGCGGATTCGCGCGTCTGGACGGGGACGAGGGCTTTGCGGAGGTCTGGTTCGACGACGTGTTCGTGCCGGACGCGGCGGTGCTCGGCGGGGTCGGCGAGGGTTGGAAGGTGGCGATGGCCACCACCGGCTCGGAGCGCGGGCTGACGCTGCGCTCCCCCGGTCGCTACACCGCGACGGTCGAGCGGCTGCGCGGCCTGGCATCCGAGCGCGGGTTGACGGGAGCTCAGGAGCAACGGCTGGCGCAGGCCTGGATGGACGCCGAGGCCTACCGGCTGTTCACCCTGCGACAGGTCAGCGACGAGCAGCTCGGCAGGTCTCGGCCCGGCGAGTCGAGCCTGAACAAGCTGTTCTGGAGCGAGCTCGACATCCGCCTGCACGAGCTCGCCCTCGACATCCTCGGGCCGGAGGCGGAGCTCGAGAGCGCGTGGAGCAAGGGCTTCCAGTTCTCGCTGTCCGGCCCGATCTACGCAGGCACCAACGAGATCCAGCGCAACATCGTGTCGGAGCGCCTGCTCGGACTGCCGCGGGCCTAGCGATGTTCTTCGGTCTCTCTGACGAGGCTCTCGCGTTGCGCGAGGGCCTGCGCGAGGTGCTGACCGCCGCGTGCTCTCCGGCCGTTGTCCGATCCGCCTGGGACGGCTCAACCGGCGAGCAGCTCTGGAAGGAGCTCGGCAGCTTCGGGCTGCCGGGGCTGCTGGTCGACGAGAGCCGCGGCGGACTCGGGCTGGACGAGCTGGCGTTCGTCGGTGCCATGGAGGAGGCCGGCTGGCACGGCGTGCCTGGACCCCTCGTGGAGACCGTCAGCTACCTGCCCGCACACGACCTGCCCATCGACGGCACGGCCCGGATCGCCGTGCAGCAGCCGAGCGTCACTGCCGTTCCGTACGCCGATGTCGCGACCCACGTCTGCCTCGCCGACGACGCCACCCTCGTGCCGGCCTCCCCGGCCCAGCCGATCGCGTCCGTGGACCCGTCACGTCGGCTCGCCGTCGTACCCGCTCGCACGGTCGTCGATCCCGCCACCACGACGACTCGCGCGACGGCGACGGTCGGCACAGCCGCCTTCCTGCTGGGGCTGGCCCGCCGGCAGGTCGATATGACGGTTGCCTACGTGAAGGACCGCCGCCAGTTCGGTGCACCCGTCGGCAGCTTCCAGGCGGTCAAGCACCCGCTGGCCGACGCCGTCGTCGGTACCGAGTTCGCCTGGCCGGCGGTGCTGCGGGCTGCCCACTCGCTGGCGACAAAGGACACGGACACGGGTCTGCATGTCAGCATGGCGAAGGCGTTGGCGTCCGACGCGGCGTACCGCGTGTCACGGGTGTGTCTGCAGGCGCACGGCGCGATGGGCTACACCGTGGAGTACGACCTGCACCTGTTCGCCAAGCGGACCTGGGCGATGGCCAGGGACTGGGGCACAGCCGATGAGCATCGGGCAGTCGTGTCCCGTGCCCTTCTGGAGAGGACGGCACGATGAGCGAGGACCAGCCGGTTCGCTACGAGCGTCGCGGGCCGATCGCGGTCGTGACGATGGACCGGGCGGAGTACCGCAACGCGCAGAACAGTGCGATGACCTACGCGCTCGATGCGGCGTACTACGCGGCGGTCGCCGACGACGAGGTGAAGGTCATCGTGCTGGCCGGCGAGGGCAAGCACTTCTCGGCCGGTCACGACATAGGCACCCCGGGTCGCGACATCGATCAGAGCTTCGAGCGCAAGGCGACGCTGTGGTGGGACCACGTCGGCAAGGAGGGCGGTGCGTCGCGCTACGCGCGGGAGTCGGAGGTGTACGTCGGCATGTGCCGCCGCTGGCGGGAGATCCCCAAGCCGACCATCGCGATGGTGCAGGGCGCGTGCATCGCGGGTGGCCTGATGCTGGCCTGGTCGTGCGACCTGATCGTGGCGTCGGACGACGCGTTCTTCGCCGACCCGGTGGTGCGAATGGGGATCCCTGGCGTCGAGTACTTCGCGCATCCCTGGCAGATGGGGGCACGCTTCGCGAAGGAGTTCCTGTTCCTCGGTGAGCGCATCGATGCGGCGCGGGCCCGTGAGCTCGGAATGGTCAACCGCGTCGTGCCGCGGGAGTCGCTCGAGGCCGAGGTGATGTCGATGGCCGAGAAGATCGCTGCGATGCCGGCGTTCGGCCTCGCGCTGACCAAGAAGGCCGTCAACCAGTGCGAGGACCAAATGGGGCTGCGCGACGGGATGGACGCCGTCTTCGGCCTGCACCACCTCGCGCACGCCCACAACGCCGAGGTGGGCGCCGACTCCCTCGCGGGTCAGGACGCGCGCAGCATGAGGGACGCCGCCGCCAAGACCTGAGCGCCGTTCGTCAAGCGCCTCGGACCGATCTGTGGATGCTCGCGGGCTAATCGAAAGTGCCTGTGGACTAAGGGATTCTGTCCGACATCGCGGATATTATTCGCTCATGTGTTCGAACGGGTCGCAGGTCGGAGAGGTCGATGCGCTCAGCCGCATCGACGTCTCCGGCCTGCCCATCAGCGGCCTTCAGGGGCTGATCGCGCTCGGCACCGCCCAGGCCGCGCGGCTCGGCGGCATCGCGTCGCGCGCGTTGGGTGAGCTGCAGGTCCGTGGCGGCGGTCAGGTGCCCGATCGGGACGGGCAGACGTGCCCGACGCCGGCATGGCTGCGGCAGGTCGCCGACGTCACCGGCAATGAGGCCGGCCGGCAGCTCCGGACGTCTGTGGCGCTGCGGGAGCTGCCGCTGGTGTCCGAGGCGGTCGTCGAGGGGCTGATCAGCCCTGAGCACGGCCGGATCCTGACCGGGTTGGTCGGCAAGATCGACGCGCAGGCCCTGTCGGACTCGCAGCCAGCGCTGATCGAGGTCGCCACCCGCACGGATCCGAGCCAGCTCGCCTCGTATGTCCGGCACCTGCTCGCCACCTGGTGCGAACCCGATCTGGAGGCTGAGGAAGCCGGCGCCGAGGACCGTCGGTTCCTCACCTTGGTCGACAAGCACAACGGGTCCTGGCGGCTGACCGGTGAGCTCCCCGACGCCGCCATCGAGATCCTGCGCACCGTCCTGGAACCGCTGGCCCGCCGCGACGGCACCGACGACCGCCGCACCGCCGGCCAGCGCCGCGCCGACGCCCTGTCCGACGTGTTCGGCCTGGCCCTGCGCTACGCCGACCTGCCCGACGCCGGCGGCCACCGGCCACTGCTGACCTACCTGCTGCCACTCAGCCTCGCCGACGCCGCCACCGACCGCATCGGCCGACCCGACCAGCCCCACCCGACCGATGACTTCACCGTCCACCTGGACCGGCACCCCGGCGCGGACTGCCCGACCGCAGCGTGGACCGGACCGGCAACCCGAGCCCAGATCGACCGGCTGCTGTGCGACGCCCGGATCCAGCGCCTCGTCCTGGACAGCGACGGGCAGATCGTCACCCTCACCAGCCTGACCGACACCATCACCAAAGCCCAACGCCGCGCTGTTGCCGCCCGCGACCGCTGCTGCACAGCCAAGGGCTGCACCAAACCCCCCGCGTTCTGCGACGTCCACCACCTGATCGCCCTCGCCGACGGCGGAGTCACCGAGATCGGCAACCTGGTCCTGCTCTGCCGAAGGCACCACGTCATGTGGCACCG
>JAVXVI010000134.1:0-4664 GCA_032230005.1 Actinomycetota bacterium
CGCAGCTCCATCGAGAAGGACAGGTCGACGAGCAGGGCGACGGCCGCCGTCGTACGTCGCTCCGTCTCGACGACCTCGAAGTCCTCGACCCTCAGCCGCACATCCCCGGGGCCGCCTCGTAGCACCGCGTTGCGGACGGTGCGCACGACGTCCAGCGGCTGCTCGTCGCCGAACTCCCACGCCCGCGCGGCACCGGTGATGTCGCCGGCGGCTCCGGCATCGGCGACGTCATGCGCACCACGTCCGCGCGACTCGAGGTCGGAGAACACCTTGCGCAGCGCGGTCGCGCCGAGGCGGCGGACCGCCCGCGGGCTGAGCTCGAGGCGGCCGTTGGCGTCGCGCGTCAGGTAGCCCTGCTCGTGCAGCTCGCGCTCGATCCGGCGCAGCGCCGCGACGTCGTCCAGCGCCCCCCGACCGAGCGCCCGCTGGACCGCTGCCTCGTCGATGTCGTCCAGCGACGCTCCTGGGTAGTCCTGGCCGAGTGCGGCCTCGAGGTCGTCGAGGTCGGCCAGCTCCTCGAGCGCGCTCGTCGCGTCGCCCATCCCCATGCCCTCTTCGCCGCGCATCCGCTCCTGCCCGCCCCAGGGGAGGTCCGGGCGGGCGTTGCGCAGGGCGTCGCCGAGCTGCGCCATCTGCGCGGCCATGTCCATGTCCATGGCGCCCTGCATGAGCTCGCCGAGCTCCTGGCGCTGCTGCGGGGTGAGGGAGTCCATCAGCCGCTGCTGCGCTGCCGCGCGGCGGGCGAGGTCGTCGACGAGCTCCTCGAGGGTCTGCGGCTGCGACGGGAAGAAGTCCCCGTGCTTGCTCATGAAGTCGTCGAACTGGTCCTGCGTGTGCTCCCCGCGCGCATCGGCCTCGAGCATCGCGTTGAGATCGGCGAGCATGTCCTTGACGGCCTGCATGTCCTCCGGCGACGCGTTCTCCAGCGCCTCCTTCATCCCGCGGAACTGGCTGTCGAGGACCTCGCGGCGCAGCAGGTCCTCGATCTCGTCGTACTTCGCCTTCGCTTCCGGGCTGCGCCAGTCGTAGGGCTTGAGGGCCTGTACGGCGCGGGCGGTCTCGCGCGGCAGCGTGTCCAGCTCCATCTCGGCCATGCGGGCGGCGTCCGACGGGTCCGGGAACAGCGCCGCCTTCTCCAGCTCGAGCGCCTCCTCGAGCAGCTCGCGTACCTCGTCCAGCGTGCCGTCGAGGCGGCCCTTCTGCCGGGCCTGGCGCTGCCGCTTCGCCACCTGCCGGCGCAGGTCGTCGAGGCCGCGCAGGCCGTCGGTGCCGCGGCGCATCAGCTCGCGCAGGGCCTGCCGTGGCGACGCTCCGGCCAGCACCTGGTCGCCGATCTCGTCGAGGGCGGAGGCCACGTCGTACGGCGGCTCGAGCGGGTCACGCCCGCCGGCCCACGACCCATAGCGATACGCCGGCAGCCTCATGCGTCGTCGTCCTTGCTGTCCAGGAAGGCTTGGTAGGCAAGGGATCTGCGCAACCTCGAGGCGTCGCGCACGGGCGTCATGAGCGGCCGGATCACCGCGCCGTAGACGGCGACCATCGCGATGACCAGCCACCAGTCGGACACCCCGGCGGTCGCCACGACGAACGCGATGACGAGGAACAGCGCGAGGGTCAGCAGGCCGGTCAGCAGCACCCGGCGGCGCAGCGCGGCCGGATCGGGAGCAACCGGGGACGTGTCCACTAGCCGCCGTACACGGTCCGGCCGGGCATGGCGTCCTTGGACAGCCGGCGGTTCAGGTGCAGACCCTCGAGGGCGAACTCCAGCGCCGCCGCGGCCAGCCCCGGCGACTCCTCCTCGATGCCGAGCTTGGTCAGGATCGCGGCCAGGCCCGGCACCGTGCCGAGCCGCTCCAGCAGGTCGGCCGCCGGGACGAGGTCGCCGGTCTCGACCGTCGCGCCCTCGTCGAACCTCGCCTGCAGCCCGGTGAGGTCGACCCCGGCGAGCTGGGCCCGGAAGGCGTCCGCGGTCGCCTTGCGCAGCAGGTGCGCCAGGACCTCCATCTCGCGGCCTTCCTCAGCGGCCTCGAACTCCACCTTGCCCCGCGAGGCGGGTACGACGGCGGGCAGGTCGCAGACCCGGGCCACCGCCTGCTTCTCGCCGGTCACCGCAGCGCGGCGGACGGCGGACGCGGCGACGGTCTCGGTGGCGGCAACGGCGAAGCGGGCGCTGACCCCGGAACGCTGGTCGACCTGCGGAGAGTCGCGCACCAGCCGGGTGAAGCGCGCGACGATCTCGAGCAGGTGATCGGGTACGACGGGGGCGGCGTGCTCCGAACCCGGCCAGCCGAGAACGGCCTCCTGGCGCATCAGCGCGATCTCGTCGTCGAGGCGCAGCGGGTAGTGCGTGCGCACCTCTGCCCCGAAGCGGTCCTTGAGCGGGGTGATGATGCGGCCGCGGTTGGTGTAGTCCTCGGGGTTGGCGCTGGCGATCAGCAGCAGGTCGAGCGGCAGGCGCAGCATGTAGCCGCGCACCTGGATGTCGCGCTCCTCCAGGACGTTGAGCAGTGCGACCTGGATCCGCTCGGCGAGGTCGGGCAGCTCGTTGACGCTGAAGACCCCCCGGTTGGTGCGCGGCACCAGGCCGTAGTGCACGGTCTCCGGGTCGCCCAGGGTGCGGCCCTCTGCCACCTTGATCGGGTCGACGTCGCCGATCAGGTCGCCGACGCTGGTGTCCGGAGTGGCGAGCTTCTCGCCGTACCGCTCGCTGCGGTGCTTCCACGCGATCGGCGTGCTGTCGCCTCGCTCCTCGACCAGCCGGGTGCAGCGCACGCAGACCGGTGCGTAGGGGTGGTCGTTGATCTCGCAGCCGGCGACGACCGGGGTCCACTCGTCGAGCAGCCCGATCACCGTGCGGATGAGGCGGGTCTTGCCCTGGCCGCGCTCACCGAGGAGGACGAGGTCGTGACCGGCGAGCAGTGCGCGCTCCACCTCCGGCAGGACGGTCTCATCGAAGCCCAGGATCCCGGGGAACGCCGTCTCGCCGGACGCCAGTCGCGTCAGCAGGTTGTCGCGGATCTCCGTCTTGACGGTCTTGTGCTCGTGGCCGGACGCGCGGAGGTCGGCGAGGGTTGTTGCAGTGGGGTGGCTCGTCACATCTCCACGCTACGTCCGCTCCCTGGGAGTGCGCACTCCGGCAGGATGACCGCATGGCGCTCATCGGTGACGGGCTCGGCCTCGATGCCGACCTGCTCGTCGCGGCCGAGCGCGCCAGCCGGCAGGCCCTGGACGCGCTCGGCAGCCACGCGCCTGACCTGGTCTGCGCCTTCGTCTCGGGTGGGGAGCCGGACCAGATGGCGGCCGCCGGTGAGCGGGTGGCGGCGGTGACCGGCTCCCGGACGATGATCGGCTGCACGGCGGGCGGGGTCATCGGCGGCGGCCGGGGCGTCGAGGGGCGATCTGCCGTCAGCGTCTGGGCTGCGCACCTCCCCGGCGCGATCGTCCGGTCCTTCCACCTCGAGGTGATGCGCGCCGACGAGGGGATGGCCGTCATCGGGATGCCGGAGCGGCGCCCGGAGGACGGCGTCGCTGTCCTGCTCGCCGACCCCCACAGCTTCCCGTCCGACGGCTTCGTGTCCCGGGCCAACTCGGCCCTCGACGGCCTGCTGTTCGCCGGCGGCCTGGCCAGCGCGCAGCAGGGCCCGGGATCCAACCGGCTCTGGGTCGACGGCCGGACCGTGCATCGCGGCGCGGTCGGGGTGCTCGTCGGCGGCGACGTCATCGCCCGCACCGTGGTCAGTCAGGGCTGCCGGCCAGTGGGGCCGTCGATGACGGTCACCGGGGCGCAGGGCAACGTCGTCTCCGAGCTGGCCGGGGTCCCTGCGCTGCAGAAGGTGGAGGACATCCTGGCCATGCTGCCGCCCGCTGACCAGGCGCTCGCGAGCACCGGGCTGCAGCTGGGGATCGCCCTCGACGAGTACGCCGAGGAGCACGACCGCGGGGACTTCCTCATCCGCGCGATCCTCGGCCTCGACCCCGACTCGTCCGGCCTCGTCGTGGGCGACCTCATCGAGGTCGGGTCGACAGTTCGGCTGCAGGTCCGCGACGCCGACGCCGCCGACGAGGACCTGCGCGAGCTGCTCGGTGACTTCCGCGACAAGAACCCGCCGATCGCCGGTGCCCTGCTGTTCTCCTGCAACGGCAGGGGTGGGCACCTGTTCGGCTCGTCGCTCGGTGGCGCAGACCACGACGTGACGGCGGTACGACGGGAGCTGCGCACGGAAGGGGTCGCCGGCTTCTTCGCCGGCGGTGAGCTGGGCCCGGTCGCCGGCCGCAACCACCTGCACGGCTTCACTGCATCCGTCCTCGCGTTTCCCGCATGAGCGTGCTCGCCGTCGACGTCGGGGGGACGAAGATGGCGGCCGCGCTGGTGGACGCGTCCGGCGCCGTCGTACGGCGAGACCAGACGGCCACTGCAGCCGACGATCCCTGGCAGGCGCTGACCGCGATGCTCGACGGGTTGGTCGACGACGTCGCGGTCGAGGGCGTCGGCATCGGCTGCGCGGGGCCGGTGGTGTGGCCGGCCGGTGAGGTCTCGCCGTTGAACATCCCGGCCTGGCGTGGCTTCCCGTTGCGTGCCCGGCTCGCCGAGCGCTACGCGGGCGTGCCGGTGCGGCTGCACAACGACGGTGCCGTGTTCGCCGTGGGGGAGCACTGGAAGGGTG
>JAVXVI010000135.1:0-26239 GCA_032230005.1 Actinomycetota bacterium
CGCCGCGGACCTGGTCGCGGACGACCTTGCCCATGGACAGCTCCACGACCCGGCGGCGCATCGAGTCGACGATCGCGGCGTCGTGGGTGGCCATGACGACGGTGGTGCCGGTGCGGTTGATCCGGTCCAGCAGCTTCATGATGCCGACGCTCGTCGACGGGTCGAGGTTGCCGGTCGGCTCGTCCGCGATCAAGATCATCGGGCGGTTGACGAAGGCCCTCGCGACGGCAACGCGCTGCTGCTCACCCCCGGACAGCTCGTCGGGCATGCGCAGCGCCTTGCCCTCCAGGCCGACGAGGTCCAGGACCTCCGGGACCACCTTGTTGATCTGGTGGTGCGGCTTGCCGATCACCTCGAGCGCGAACGCGACGTTCTGGAACACCGTCTTGTTGGGCAGCAGCCGGAAGTCCTGGAAGACGCAGCCGATCGTGCGCCGCAGCGCCGGGACCTTCCAGTGGCTCAGCCGGGCCAGGTCCTTGCCGGCCACGTGGACCCGCCCGCCGGTCGGTTCCTCCTCCTTGAGCAGCAGGCGCAGGAATGTGGACTTGCCCGAGCCGCTTGAACCGACCAGGAAGACGAACTCCCCCTTCTCGATGTCCACGCTGACGTCATCGAGTGCAGGACGCGCGCTGGCGGGGTAGGTCTTGCTCACGTGCTCGAGGCGGATCATCGGGAGCAATCCTAGGTCCGCAACCTGTCAAAAACCCCTCCAGGCGACGCCGACAGGCGCCGATGGGCAGGACGAGCGACAATGGTGTGGCGTTCTCATGATCGGGCACGCGATTCGACCGGGAGGTGAGCGGCATGGGCTACGACGACCTGCTCTGCGCCGCCTGCTCCGGGCGTGTCGTCGACGGCGGCTGCCCCACCTGCCGGGCGTCCCGCGAGACGCTCCCGTCCGGCTCGCACCTGCCCGCTGGGGCGCTGCTGGCCCTGGCGGCCCTGCTGACCGTGCTCCTGGTCCTGGCCGAGCACTTCCACTAACCCCGCACTCACCCGCCGTACGCACTCACCCGCCGTACGCACTCACCCGCCGTACACACTCACCCGCCGTACACACTCACCCGCCGTACGCAGCCACAGCCGATCTTGGCCGTCGACGATCAGGTCGGAGAAGGCGTACGCCGGAAAAGCGTCCGCTGCTTCTCCAACCTGATCACCACCCGAGCACGGCCGCACCAAACGATCAGGTCGGAGAAGGCGTGCGCCGGAAAGGCGGCCGCTGCTTCTCCAACCTGATCGCGCGGCGGCGAGGTCGCTTCTACCCATGGAGGGTGCGGCGGCCGGGCGGATGGCCCGAGGCGGGCGGCTAGCGGCGGGCGGTACGGCGGCGGCCGGCGATCCCCGCTGCCAGCCCGATCAGCACGAGCCAGAGACCGAGAGCGGCGGTGGGCACGAGGGGTGCCGGGCCGGTGCGCGGCAGCGTGGTCGGCGCACCCGACCCGGACGTCACCTGGGTGACCTCACCGGGGTTGGCCCCCGGGTTCAGCCCGCCGGCGATGCACACGGTGCCGGGCGGGGGTGGTGACGCGGGCTCGCCGCCCGGGCCGATCTGGCCGCAGTCGGTCGTCGTGTTGGGGACTCCGCCGGACTGGCAGATGACCGGGTTCTGCTCGCAGCCGCCGGCGGCGGGCGAGTCGGTCGGCGCCGGGCTGTCGGTCGGGGCGGCGCTGGGGTCGGGCGTCGCGCTCGGGCTGATCGCGGGGGACGCGGTCGCGCTGGGGTCAGGCGTCGGCGTGGCGGCGAAGGCCGCGCCCGCCGGGGCAAGGAGCAGGAAGCCGGCGATGCCGGCGGTGCCAACAATGCGTCGTACGGCGTGCATCAGATCCCCCACAGTCTCGAACCGATGCCCCTGTGACGCAGCGCACCGCCTGCAGGTTCCTACTCCTCAGACGAGGTTCGTCGCCAGCGGATCGTGGCCTCGACGAACTCGTCGATCTCCCCGTCGAGCACCGCGCCGGTGTTGCCCGTCTCCGTCCCGGTCCGCAGGTCCTTGACCATCTGGTACGGGTGCAGAACGTAGTTGCGGATCTGCGAGCCGAACGCGATGTCGCCCTTGCTGCCGCGGATCGCGTCCATCGTGGCGGCCTCCTCCAGCCGCTTGAGCTCGAGCAGCTTGGTCTGCAGGACGACCATGGCGGTGGCGCGGTTCTGGATCTGGGAGCGCTCGTTCTGGCAGGAGACGACGATGCCGGTGGGCAGGTGCGTGATGCGTACGGCGGAGTCGGTGGTGTTGACGCCCTGACCGCCCGGTCCGCTGGACCGGAAGACGTCGACGCGGATCTCCTTCTCGTCGACCTCGACCGCGTCGGCGGCCTCGACGACGGGCGTCACGTCGATCATCGCGAACGACGTCTGGCGCCGGGCCTGGTTGTCGAACGGCGAGATGCGCACCAGCCGGTGGACGCCGTGCTCGCCGGCCAAAGTGCCATATGCATAAGGAGCTTTCACCTGGAAGACGACCGACTTGACCCCTGCCTCCTCGGCCTCCTGCCACTCGAGGACGTCGACGCCGTAGCCGTGCCGCTCGGCCCAGCGGGAGTACATCCGCCAGAGCATCAGGGCCCAGTCCTGGCTGTCGACGCCGCCGGCGCCGGGGGTGATCTGGACGAGCGCGTCGCGGTGGTCGTAGGGGCCGGACAGCAGGGTGCGCACCTCGAGCGAGGCGAGCTCGCGCTTGATGTTGTCGAGCTCCGTGTGCGCCTCGTCCAGGGTGCTCTCGTCGGCCTCCTCGGCCGCCATCTCGAACAGCACCGACAGGTCGTCGAGCCGGCGCCGCAGCCCCTCCACCCGCTCGATGTCGCTCTGCACGGTCGACAGGCGGGTCGTGACCTCCTGGGCCTTGGCCGTGTCGTCCCAGAGGTCGGGCGCGCCGGCCTGCTCCTCGAGGTCGCTCAGCTCGATGCGCAGCCGTGGGATGTCGAGCACCTTCTCGATGCTGGACAGCGTCGTGTCGAGCGCCTGCAGGTCCCCGGACACGTCGTTGCTGCGTTCGGCGGACACGAGCAGTCAGCCTAGTCGGGCGGCGCCGCCAGCTCAGGGCGCGACGAGAGGGGCCCTGGCGTGCGCGACGGACGTCACGGTCACCGCCTGGACGCCGAACCACGCCGCGAACGGAAGGCGCACCTCGCGCGTCGCCGTCACGGTCACCGTCGTCTGCGCCGCGTCCAGCGCCGGCGTCAGAACAAGCCCCGGCTGTCCCTGCTCAGCGTCCGACTGGTACTGCGCCACGACGGAGTCGATGAGGTCCTGCGACAGGGGGATCGCATCCGTCAGTCCCTTGTCGTAGACGACCCCGACATCGAGCTGCTGGGCGGCAGCCACGGCCGCGCCGTCGGCAGCGCTCGACGAACCCCGCCTCGCGAGGACCACGACACTGACGTCGACGACCACGGCGACCAGCAGCAGCAGGATGACGGCGAAGCCGATCACCAGGATGGTGATCGAGCCTTCGTCGCCGCGGGTGCGTCTCACGGCGCCTGCTTGAAGCGGTCGACGACCTCGACGTGCACACCGGTGACGGGGATGCCTCCGTGGCCCTCGCCGAAGATCCCACCGATGAAGGGCAGCTGCACGGTGTAGCGGATCGAGGTCCGTACGACGGCGCCGGGCGCCAGCGAGCACGAGCCCCCGCAGAAGTCGGGCTGGCCGCTCCAGGTGATGCCCTGGTCGGCCAGTGCGAGTCGGGCAGCCTCAGCGCCGACGGCTGCACCCGTCGCTGGGTCGTCGGCACGCGCGTAGGCCCGACCGGCCTGCCGTGCCGCCTCGGTGACACCGAACGCTGCGCTCTGGACGCGGAAGACCGCGAGCAGCACGTAGATGAGTGGAATCATCAAAAGCACTGCCAGGTAAGTGAATTCCACGAGGGCGTTGCCCTCGTCACCCGTGGGCCGCCGCCTCATCCGGCGCCCTCGCGCAGCGCGTGGCCGTGCACGGTCACCGAGATCGATCCCACGATCCACACGACGGACGGGATCTTCGCGGTGATGGTCACCTCCACCGCCTGCTGACCCGCACCGACAGGGACCAGCGCGGGCGGCGGGATGTCGGCATCCGCGGCCAGCTGCGCGGACAGCCCGGTCGCGATCGACTGCCTCGCCACCACGGCTGCCTCGTCGAGGTCGGTGACGTCGGCGTTGGCGGCGTGCCGCGCCCCTTCCTGCGCCGAGGAGACCAGCACGTTGCGGGCGTGCAGGACCAGGCCGACCTGAAGCGCGACGAGGAACAGAGCGACGACGAGGACTGAGACGAGGACGAAGTCGACGACGGCAGCGCCGTCGTCGCCCGCCGGGCGGGTCACTTGCCGGACGGGCCCTTCACGCTGTCGAGGGCGTCGCTGAGGATGCTGCCCAGCTTGGGACCGGCGACGCCCCACAGCACGGTCACGAGCCCTGCTGTCATCAGCGTGATGAGCACCCAGCCGGGCACGTCGCCGCGCTCGCGATCGCCGCTCTGGGCCACGCGGGTCTGGAACCACACGACCAGGGCGAGCGGGGTCAGGCTTGCGGGCACGGCGTCCTCCTGTGGGTTTCGCTGGGGGATTCGACGCGACGTGGCCGCGCTCCTGCCGCCGTACGGGTGACATGCGATCACCCGGCTACCAGCTGCAGCCCGTAGAAACCGGGGAAAAGGGCGAAGACCACCGTGACGGGGAGGACCAGGAACACCACCGGAACCATCATCCCGATCTCCCGGCGGCCGGCCGACTCCAGGAGGGCCCGCTTGCCGGCCTCGCGTACGTCGACGGCCTGGGCACGCATCACGTCGGCAAGCGGGGTGCCGCGCTCGACGGCGACCGCCACCCCGTCGACGAACCTGGCGAGCGGTGCCAGCGACGTACGCCGCGCGACGCCCTCGAGGGCCTGCACCAGGGAGGCGCCGGCGCGGGCCTCCCCGAGAGCGCGACCGAGCTCCTTCGTCAGCTCGCCGCTGGAGATGCGGGTGACCCGTTCCAGCGCGCCGACCGGGCCCTCGCCCGCAGTGATCGCAAGGGCCAGCAGCTCGGCGATCGTGGGGAACTCCGCGAGCATCCGCTCCTCGCGCTGCGTCACCTGCTTGGTCAGGTAGCGGTCGCGGGCCAGGACGCCGCCGATGGTGAACAGGACCCCCGCGACCAGGAGAAGCACCGGGTTCGTCCCGGACCCGCCGAGCAGCGACAGGACCACGAGCCCCAGGGCGGCGGCCAGGCCGAAGCCACCCCAGATGACCTGCTCAGCCCGGAACTGCTCGAGGGTCAGCTCCGTGCCCAGCTGGTCCAGCCTCCGTCGTACGCCACCCACCCCGCCCACCCAGCGGTCGACGACCTTCATCAGGTCACCGAGCACGGGCCTGAGCAGCCGCTCCAGGGTGGGGAACGGCGTGAGGGTGTCGGCGCGGGCGAGCAGCCGGGACGGCCGAGGTGCGTCGCGGAGGTACGGCGCGAGGCGCGCGTCCAGCGTCGGCCGCCGCGCCATCGGAGTCCCGGTCGCAGCCAGCCAGAGTCCCCCGCCCGCGAGGACGCCGAGCACGACTCCGGTGACCGAGAAACTCATTTCAGGACCCGCCGCTCCGTGGGCAGGCGCGCGATGCGGATCATCACGCGGTAGGCCAGGAACGACACCGCCCCACCGCCGATCAGCACGACTGCCCCAGCCGGCTGGTTGTAGGCGGCCACGGCCTGCGGCTTGGTCGACAGGAGCAGCAGGATCAACCACGGAGCAGCGAGCGCCAACCTCGCTGCGTTGACCGTCCAACCCTGCCGCGTCTCGAGCTCGGCGCGGGTGCGGGCGTCCTCGCGCAGGAACTGCGACAGCGTGCGCAGCAGGCGGCCGAGGTCGGTGCCGCCGACCTCGCGCGCCATGCGCAACGCCTCGATGACCCGGTCGCCGACCGGATCCGACAGGTTGCTCTTGAGGCGGTCCAGCGACTCGTTGAACCGCCCTGTCGCGCGGTAGTCCTCACCGAAGTGACGGAACGGCGAACGCAGCTGCTCCGGTCCGCGCACGCCGAGCGCTGTCAGAGCCTCAGGCAAGGACAAACCGGCGCGCACTCCGCTGGCCAGGTTGTCGACCGCCTCCGGCCACAGTTCACGCAGCTCGACCGATCGCTGCGCCCGCCGGCGCCGCACCAGCCCGAGCGGCAGCAGAGCGGCGAACCCCCCGAAGGCCAGCGCGATGACCGGCACGTGCGACGTGCCGAGCACCAGCACGGCGATGACGGCGCCGAGGCCGGCGCTGGCGCCGACCAGCTGAGTGGGAGTGACGCCCTCGATGCCGGCCTGCGCCAAGAGCTCGCGCAGCTGCTCGCGCCACCCCTCTGTCGACAGCGCCGGTGCCGGTGCACGCGCGCCGGACCGCCACACCAGCAGACAGCCGAGACCGAACAGCAGCCCGAGCAGGGCCCCCATGTCAGATGCCGTCCTGGGCCAGCAGCCGCGGCAGATCGGCGCCGACCCAGTCGTAGCGCTCCAGGTGCGGCGGGTAGCCGTCCGCTCGGATGAGCCGCCCGGCCCGGGTCGTGAAGATGTCCGCCGTCTCCACGACATCGCCCTCGACGCGGCCCGGCACCGCGACGACCTCGCGAACGCGTCGATGACCCTGCGCGTCCTTGCCGATGTGCACGACCAGGTCAACGGAGCTGGCGACCGTCGGGACGACGAACGCGTGCCCGACGTTCTCGCCAGCCAGCAGCGGCAGGGTGCACATCTTGACGATGGCCTCGCGCGCGGAGTTGGCGTGGATCGAGCACATGCCGGGCAGCCCACTGTTTAGTGCGATCAACAAATCAAGGCATTCTTCCTGCCGCACCTCCCCGACGATGATGCGGTCAGGGCGCATCCGCAGCGCCTCCTTCACCAACCGGCGGAGGCGGATCTCGCCAGTGCCCTCGAGGTTGGGCTGTCGCGTCTGCATCGCGACGACATCGGGCAGCGGCAGCCGAAGCTCGAACACCTCCTCGCAGGTGATGACCCGCTCGCGGCCGGGGATCGAAGCGGCCAGGCAGTTCAGCAGCGTCGTCTTGCCCGCCTGGGTGCCGCCGGCCACGATCACGTTGAGCCCGGCCGCGATGGACGCCTCAAGGAATCGCGCGGCCTGCGGTGTCACCGTCCCCAGCGTGATGAGCTCGTCGAGGCTGTTCGCCGACAGCACGAACTTGCGGATGTTGACCGACCAGTGGCGACGGGTGATGTCGGGGATCACGACATGCAGTCGCGACCCGTCCGGCAGCATCGCGTCGACGAAGGGCGTCGAGAGGTCAACTCGCCGGCCGGTTGTCTTGAGCATCTTCTCGACGAGGTCGCGGACCTGCCCGTCGTTGAGGATGGTCGTCGTCAGCTCGGAGCGCCCCTGCTTGGCGATGAAGACGCGGCCCGGCTCGTTGATCCAGATCTCCTCGACCGTCGGGTCGTCGAGGTGGCGCTGCAAGGGCCCGAACCCGGCAACGGCGTCGTACACCGCCCTTGCCGCCTGTGCCACGTCGCCCAGCGGAGGCAGCGTCGAGGTCAGTGCCCGCTCGTCGTAGTCAGCGACGACCTCGTCGACCAGGCGGCGTACGGCGGCGGTGTCCTGGATCGGGTCCAGGCCGCGACGGCGCACGAGCTCGCGGACCTCGAGCTCCACCGTGTCGACGCCGCTCACCCGCCGGAGGCTAGGGCGTCCCGGGCTCAGCGGCTACCCGCCCTGTGGACAACGCGATCCACCCGGCACCGGCGAGTTGGTACAACCCGCGGCAACAAGCAACAGAGCGGGAGGCGTCGACGTGGAGCTCAGCCTTGGCGTGGCTGCCCCGAGGACGAAGGCCCGCGCGGACGTGCGGGTCCGGTATGCCGACGGATCGGCGTTCGGTGACGTCGCCGAGGGGCTGCTCAGCACGGTGAGCGTCATGCCGGCTGCGGGCTCGTTCACCATCGCGGGGAAGCGCGTCGCTGACACTGACCTCCTGGGCTTCCCCCCGTTGGTGGAAGGCGCGCTGCTGGAGATCGACGCGGCGAGTCGGCCGACGCAGCAGCCCGAGCTGCTTGAGCTGCACGTCGTCGGTGGACCGGCAGCCGGCGCCATCCACGTCCTCGCCCCTGGCCAGGTCGTGATCGGCCGCTCGGGACAGGTGTGTGTCGACGACCCCGATGTGAGCCGTGAGCACTGCCGGCTTCGCCTCGATCACACCGGCGCGAAGGTCATCGACCTGTCCTCCACCAACGGGACCGCCGTGGACGGAATCACGATCCAGGGCGAGACAGCGCTGCCGACCGGCGGGTTGCTGCGGGTCGGCAGCTCGACCCTGCAACTGGTGCCGGCCGCTGAACCCCCTGCCCCGACCACGCCGACGGGTGACGGGCGGCTGGCCTACAACCGGCCACCGCGGCTGCAGCCGAGCGACGGCACGGTGCAGGTCGTCGTGCCCGCGCCGCCGGACGAAAGGGAGCGCAACCCGATACCCGTTCTCGCCGTGCTCGCACCACTGGTGCTGGGTGTCGTGATGTGGCGAGTGATGGGCAATGCGACCTTCCTGCTGTTCACCCTGCTGTCGCCGGTGCTCGTACTGGGCAACGTCGCGACCGACTACCGCCGCGGCAAGCGACAGACGCGAAAGCAACGTGCGCTGTGGCGGGCGCAGCGCGACGTCGCCGAGCAGACGCTCGCCGACGCTGTCCGTGCCGACGAGGGCCGTCGCCGACAGCAGAGCCCGGACGCCGCTGAGCTCCTGCGGACGGCGGCAGGTCCTCGCCCCCGCCTGTGGGAGCGACGACGCGGCGACGCCGATGCGCTGGACGTCCGGATAGGACTCGCCGACCAGGCCGCACGAGTCGAGGCCGAGGGCGACGTGACCCGAGCCATGACAACGGCACGATCGGTGCCGGTCGTCATCCCACTGCGCACGGCCGGCGTTCTCGGCATCGCCGGGCCGCGCGACTCCGCCCAGGGGCTGGCGCGGTTCGTGCTGGCTCAGCTCGCCGTCCTGCACAGTCCACGCGACCTGCAGATCGTGGTGATCACCGACGGCGCGGCGGCCTCCTCGTGGGAGTGGCCGAGGTGGCTGCCGCACTGCCGACCGGACGGACGGCAGAGCTGCCGTGCCACGGTCGGTCTCGGGATCGCGCAGGCCACAGCCCGTGTCGCGGAGCTCTGCGAGCTGATCGACGCGCGCAAGGCTGAGCGGGCGTCGGCTGGGCCACGTGCCCGCACCGACGAGCGACCTGTCGTCCTGCTCGTCGACGGCGCGCGGGGGCTGCGGTCGATCCCGGGGCTGGCTGCCCTGCTGGCCGAGGGTCCCGCGGCGGGCATCTTCACGGTTGCGGTCGAGCAGGACCCCCGTCTTCTGCCTGAGGAGTGCGGGGCGACCGCGGTGTTCGCCGACGAGCCTGGTGCCCTCGTCCACGCCACGCTTCCGGGCAGCGTCGACGTCAGCGCCGTCACCGCAGATCTCGTGTCCTTGATGTACGGCGAGACCTTGGCTCGAGCACTCGCTCCGCTGCGTGACGACAGCCGCGACCGCGGCAGCGCCGACGGACTCCCGTCATCGGTGCGCTGGACAGAGGTCGTGGACATGACCCTGACCGGCGGCCACGAGGACGTCGCGCAGGTGCTTGCCCGTTGGGCCGCTGCCGGCCACTCGACGACGGCGGTGCTCGGTAGAGGACCGGACGGTCCGTTCACCGTCGACATCGCCCGCGACGGACCGCACATGCTCGTCGCCGGCACGACGGGGTCGGGCAAGAGCGAGCTGCTGCAGAGCCTCATCGCATCCTTGGCGCTCGGCAACCGACCGGATGAGCTGAACCTGCTGCTCGTCGACTTCAAGGGCGGCGCGGCGTTCGGCCCGTGCGCCCACCTCCCGCACACCGTCGGGATGGTGACCGATCTCGACGGCGCACGCGTGGAGCGGGCCATCGCTTCGCTCACCGCCGAGCTCAGGCGGCGTGAGGCCGCGCTGGCAGCGGTCGGAACGAAGGACCTCGACGACTACCGCCGGCACGGTCACGCCGATCTGCCCAGGCTGGTCATCGTGGTTGATGAGTTCGCCTCGCTCGCCGACGAGCTGCCCGACTTCGTCGGCGGCCTCGTCGGGATCGCGCAGCGCGGCCGGTCCTTGGGGGTGCACCTCGTCCTCGCGACGCAGCGGCCCGAGGGCGTCGTCTCGGCCGACATCCGGGCCAACACCAACCTTCGGCTCTGCCTCGGCGTCACGCGCGAGTCCGAGTCGCGCGACGTGATCGACTCTCCGGCCGCCGCGGGCATCAGCAGGGGGACTCCGGGGCGCGCTTACGCCCGCACCGGGCACGCCGACCTCACGCCCTTCCAGACCGGACGGGTCGGGGGCCGCCGTCCGAGCGTGGTCTCACCGGACGCGGCGCCAATTGTGCTCGTCGATCCCGCTGTTGATCTCGGGGAGCCGATCCCGCTCACCCCGTCGGATCGGCTCGAGGAGACGACGGACCTGTCCCTCCTGGTCGACGCCTGCCGGTCCGCCGCCGAGCGACTCCGCATGCCAGCGGCCCGGTCGCCCTGGCTGCCCCCTCTGCCCGAGCTGCTCTGCATCGACGAGGTCGCCGCGCCCGATGAGCAGGTCGGTCGGCCGGGTCGCGTGGCACCGCTGGTGTTCGGCCTCTGCGACGTACCGGACTCTCAGACGAGGCGCCCCCTGGCTCTCGACCTGGACACGTCCAGCCACCTGATGATCCTGGGTTCACCGCGATCGGGGCGTACGACGGCGCTGCGCACGATCGCGGGCGCTGTCGCCCGCAGCGCGTCGGCTGACGACGTCCACGTCTACGCGATCGATCCGGGCGGAAGCGGCCTCGGGGCCCTCGCCGACCTGCCGCACACCGGCGCCGTCGTGACCCGCGAACAGACCGAGCGACTCGAGCGGCTGCTGAGCTTCCTCGTCGCCGAGGTCGCCCGGCGCCAGGCCGCATTGGGAGCCGCGGGTCAGGCCGGGATCACCGAGCAGCGCGCCAGCGCGCACCCGGCCGATCGCCTCCCCCACCTGCTCCTGCTGCTGGATCGGTGGGAAGCCTTCGTCACGACTTACCAGGACCTGGATGGCGGACGTCTTCTGGACCTCATGTACCGGCTCCTGCGCGAGGGCCCATCAGCCGGCCTGCACATCGTGCTCACCGCGGACCGAAGCGGACTGGTCGGCCGCGTCTCGTCCATGGTCGAGGACCGGCTCGTCCTGCGCCTCGCCGATCCGGGGGACTATGCCGGAGCAGGAATCGCGACCCGGCTTGTTCCTTCACAGCTCCCGCCGGGTCGTGGCTGGTCCACGTCGACCGGTCCGCTTGTCGCGCAGGTGGCGCTGTTGACGGAGGACCCGGCCGGACCTGCTCAGACCACCACGTTGTCGCGACTGGCCGCTCAAGCCGGCCGCGCTTCGGTCTGTCCTCCCCGACGCGTTGAGGTGCTGCCCACCACCGTCGCGCTGTCCGCTCTTCCTAGGGGCACCGGCAGCCGGGTTGTGCTGGGCGTCGGGGGTGACGAGCTGGTCCCCCTCGAGGTGGACCTGAGCGGCTCCGGCTTCCTCGTCGCCGGCCCGCCCAGGTCCGGCCGGAGCTCGGCCCTGATGGCCATGGCGACGCAGCTGCAGGCAGAAGGCACGCGGGTCGTCGCGGTTGCCCCCCGACCGTCGGCGCTCCGCGCCCTGCCCGGCTGCCACACCGATCCGGACGCTTCCTACGACCTTGATGCGGCCCTCGGCACCGGCCGGGTCGCGCTCGTGGTCGACGACGCTGAGCTCCTCGTCGACTCAGCCGTTGCGCACCTGCTGGAGAGGACCACCCGGCAGATGCGCGACACCGGTTCCCTCGTCGTTGTCGCAGGCACGACGGATGAGCTGGTGACGGGGTTCCGGGGCTTCGTCGTGGACGTCAGGCGCTCGAGGTCTGGCGTGCTCCTGTCGCCGCAAGGCCCTGCCGACGGTGATCTGCTCGGCGTGCGGCTCTCGCGCGGAATCGGTGGCGACATCAGCCCCGGCCGCGGCCTGCTCTGCCGGCAGGGACGGACCCAGCCGGTCCAGCTGGCGCACGTCTGAAGTCGGTCGAGGTCAGGGGCTGAGGTGGCTGAAGATGAATGCCACCAGCAGCAGGAAGGCGACCGTGCCGAGCAGCCCGAGGAGCCAGATGTACGGACTCGGCGTGTCCTGGAAGGACCCTTCCTGACCGAGCAGCTCTGGCAGCGTCGAGCGCCGGCCACCGGTGCGACCGAGGACGAGCGGCGGCCGCTCGAGCTTGGGCGAGTCGTCGCGGGCCGGGTCGTACCGGTCCGGGTCCAGGGCCCAGTCGAGCGGTCCCTCGGGCGCGACGTCCTTCGCCGGGTCGTAGCGATCCGGGTCGCCGGCCGGGTCCAGAGGGACCGTCATGACATGTGCGGGTACTGGTGGTCGCGCGGCGGCACGAAGGTCTCCTTCAAGGTGCGCGGCGAGGACCACCGCAGCAGGTTCAGCACCGAACCGGCCTTGTCGTTGGTGCCACTCGCGCGGGCTCCACCGAAGGGCTGCTGACCGACGACAGCGCCGGTCGGCTTGTCGTTGACGTAGAAGTTGCCGGCCGCGAAGCGGAGCCGCTCCGAGGCCTCGGCGACGGCGTAGGCGTCCTGCGCGAACACCGCACCGGTGAGGGCGTACGGCGCGACCTCGTCGACCAGGGTCAGGGTCGAGTCCCAGTCCTTGTCGTCGTACACGAACACCGACAGCACGGGGCCGAAGAACTCGCGGGTGAAGTACTCGTGGCGCGGGTCGGTGCCCACCACGACGGTCGGCTGGACGAAGAAGCCCTCGCTGTCATCCGCCTGACCACCGGCGATCACCTCCAGGCCCTTGTCCTTCGCGCCGCGCACGACGCCCGCCAGCCGGTCGAAGGACCGGCGATCGATGACAGCGCCACCGAAGTTCGACAGGTCGGTGACATCGCCGTAGACGAGGGACCGGGTGCGATCAGCGAGCCCGTCGCGGAGCCCGCCGTCCCAGAGCGACCGCGGGATGTAGGCGCGGGACGCAGCAGAGCACTTCTGTCCCTGGTACTCGAAGGCGCCCCGCACCAGCGCGACCTCGAGCGCCTCGACCTCCGCCGACGGGTGCGCGAGGACGAAGTCCTTCCCGCCGGTCTCGCCCACCAGCCGCGGGTAGGTGCGGTAGCGGTCGATGTTGTTGCCGACGCTCTTCCACAGGTGCTGGAAGGTCGCGGTCGAGCCGGTGAAGTGGATGCCGGCCAGGTGCTCGTGAGTCAGCGCGACGTCCGAGACCGCGCCGCCGTTGCCGGTCACCATGTTGATGACACCGGGCGGCAGTCCCGCTGCCTCGAGCAGCCGCATGATGAAGTGCGCCGACAGCTGCTGCGTCGGCGACGGCTTCCACACGACCGTGTTGCCCATCAAGGCCGGCGCGGTGGGCAGGTTGCCGGCGATGGCGGTGAAGTTGAAGGGCGTGATCGCGAGCACGAAGCCCTCGAGCGGCCGGTGGTCCATGCGGTTCCACACGCCGGTGCCGGAGATCGGCTGCTCGGCGAGGACCTGGTGGCCGAAGGCGACGTTGAAGCGCAGGAAGTCGATGAGCTCGCAGGCGCTGTCGATCTCGGCCTGGATCGCGGTCTTGCTCTGGCCCAGCATCGTCGCGGCGTTGAGGGTGTCGCGCCACGGCCCCGACAGCAGCTCGGCCGCCCGCAGGAGGACGCCCGCGCGGTCGTCGTACGACCCAGCCCGCCACGCCGGCGCGGCCGCCAGCGCAGCATCGACGGCCGCCTGCACGTCGGCGTTGCCGGCATCGTGCATCGTGCCGAGGACGGCAGCGTGTCGGTGCGGCTGGACCACGTCGATCGGCTCGCCGGCGCCGAGCCGCTGCCGGCCGTCGATCGTCATCGTCAGCTCGATCGGGTCGCTGCTCGCGAGCTCCTTGAGCTTGGCCTCGAGGGACGCACGCTGCGGGCTTCCCGGCGCGTAGCCCAGAACCGTCTCGTTGACCGGGGCGGGCACCTGGGTCGCGGCGTCTGGCACGGGGTCTCCTCAGGATCGGTCGACACCCATGCTGCCACGCACAGGCGGCGTGTCTAGCCGATCGTGACCGGCAGGCAGTGGCCCACCTGCAGGCTGACCCCGAAGCAGACGCCGCCGTTGTCAGCTGACACGCCGACGATCGGTTGGCCGGGCTCGCTCACGCCGACCTGGACGCCGCCGTTGTTGGTCGTCACCGTGACCAGGTTCGTCGGCGGGGCGACGGCGGCGGAGGCCGGCGCGGCGACCGCGACGGGGAGACCGAGGGTCGCGGCAACGAGCAGTGCTGTGGTCAGGCGGCTCACCAAAGGCTCCTTTGTCATGATCACGTTGACCGGAGCATTCGCCGCCGTCCGCCCGTCTCCTGCCGGGTCCTCGGTCAGGACAGCTCGAGCAGGGGCCCGAGCTCCTGGGTGGCGTACCACTGCAGCTCGTGCCCCTCGGCCTGGTCCATCCGGAAGGCCGCGTCCTCGCTGCCGAGCTCGGCCTCGATCACCGCTTCGACGGCGGCGCGCACGTCGGCCTCGGCCGCCGGATCGTCCACGTGGACAGACCGGATGTCGCGCAAGGTGATGGTGCTCCCCACCGTCACCGCGGCGCGGTCCAGCGCCGGTGCCGGCATGGCAGAGGCATCGGGCACATCTGCCACCACCACGGCCCGCCGCGGCGGGGCATCGGGATCGGCGTCGAGCAGCCGCAGCGACGCCCGCGCCGCGAGGACGAGCGCGGCGTACTCCAGCTCCTCGTCATCGCCCTCGGCGTACCACTCACGCAGCGCCCCGGTGACCGCGAACGCCGGCAGCGGCGGGGCGTCGAGCTCACCGGTGTCGAGCAGCCGGCGCAGGACGGGCAGGGTGGCCGGCAGGTAGACGCGCAAGGCTCAGCCGGTCTCGGACAGGTGCAGCCCGCGGCCCTCGCGCAGTGCAGCAGTCGACGTCCGCATCGAGGTCTCGAGGACCTCGACCCGCCGGCGCGGGTCCATCATGTTGGCGCCGATCACGGCGAGGTCCTCGGCGCCGGGGCCGAGCAGGGTCACCTTCGTGCCGGTCGCTGCGACCTTCTTCACCTCGCCGATGACCCGCTTCGTCGACAGCCGCCGGAACCGTCGCTCGATCCTGGCCGCCACCGCGGTGGGGGTGTCGTAGCGCAGCGACGACATCGGCGACAGCACGACGACCTCGTCGAGGCCGAGCCGCGACACCAGGTCGATCGAGGTCGGTGAGCAGGCACCGCCGTCGACGTAGCGCCGGCCGGCTATGGACACCGGGGCGTACCACCCCGGGATCGCGCAGGACGCCATGACCGCGTCGCGCAGGTCTGCGGTCGGAGAGCCCCCCCGGCCGAAGGGCACCCGCCGGCCGCTGTCGTAGTCCATCACCACGACCCAGGTCCGCGGGTGCGGCGCCCAGCCGCCGTCGGGCAGCACCGCGTCGACCAGCTGACCCAGCGGTGCCAGCGAGCCACGGCCCTGCGGCAGGACCGCGGACAGCGCACCCATCGGCGTCACCTTCCACGGCCGCAGCGCGCTGGACAGGACCCCGCGCGGCGAGCCGATGCGGATCTTCGGCCGGGGCGGCAGCGCGCCGCCCGAGTCGCGGTCAGGGTCGTAGTCGATCTGCGGGTCGCCCGGGGCGACGATTCCCTTCTGGTGGTTGAGCAGCTGCTCGACGCTGATGCCGCAGCCCAGGAAGGCCGCGAGGACGGAGCCGGCCGAGGTGCCGATGAAGATCTCGGCCTCTCGCGGGTCCCAGCCGTACTCCTCCTGCACCGCGGCCAGCGCACCGATGGTCCAGGCGGCACCGAGGACGCCGCCGGCACCGAGGACGACTCCACGCCGGGTCATCACTGCACCGTGCCCACGAGCTCGGCCAGCGACTCCTCGATGCACTGCGCCAGCACGTCGATGTCCGGCATGGCGTCTCGGTCGGCGTTGAGGCCGTAGTAGACCCCTCCGTCGTACGACGTGAGGCCGATGCTGACGGCTTGGCCCTTGGCCAGCGGTACGACGGGGTACATCTCGAGCATCCGGGCGCCCGCGGCGTAGAGCGGGAACTGCGGTCCCGGCACGTTGGTCACGACCAGGTTGAACAACCGCCGGGTGAAGCCGCTCGCCAGCCGCGCGCTCAACGCGAGGATCGTGGGGGGCGCGAAACCGGTCAGCTGCACGAGCGCCTCGGCCCCGACCGCCTGCCCCGACTCCTTGTGGGCCCGCATCGCGAACGAGACCTGGTGCAGCCGCATCACGGCGTTGCCCTCGCCGACCGGCAGGTCGACGAAGTACGACGACACCCGGTTGCCGCCGGTCTCGCCCTCCGACCGGACCGAGACAGGCACCATCGCGCGGATCGTCGTCGTCGGGGTGACGGACTCCCCGCGGGTGAGCAGCCACGTGCGCAGCGCCCCGGCCACGGTCGCAAGCACCACGTCGTTGACAGTGCCGCCGTGCGCCTTGCGCACGCGCTTGTAGTCGTCGAGGTCGGTCTTGGCCATGCCGAACCGGCGCTGCTCGCCGATCGCGACGTTGAGCGGCGAGTCCGGTGCCGGCTTCGCCATGCTCATCGCGGACTGGAGCATGCCCCCAGCGACACTCGTGACCTTGCCGACCGTCGCCCTGACGTCGACAACGGCGCCACGGGCCGTGTCGAGCGCCTGGCTGGGCCGGCGGACGAGGTCGGTGACGGCACCGACCACCAGCGAGGCCGCGCCCGGCTCCTTGGCCGGGCGCCAGTCGTCGTCGGGGATGTCGCGCGGCGTGGGGCTGAGGTCGAGGATGACCGTGCCGATGTCGACCGCGGAGACGCCGTCCACCATCGCGTGGTGGGTCTTGGTGACGACCGCGACCCGGCCGCCCTCGAGGCCCTCGACGAGGTAGATCTCCCAGAGCGGCCGGTTCCGGTCGAGCTGGCGGCTCTGCAGCCGGCCAACCAGCTCACGCAGCTGCGCGTAGGTGCCCGGCTTGGGCAGGGCGCTGCGGCGCACGTGGTAGGTGACGTCGAAGTCCTCGTCGTCGACCCAAACCGGGTTGGCGAGCCGGCCGGGGATGAGCTTGACCTTCTGCCGGTACCGCGGCACCAGCGCGATCCGCTGCGAGATCAGCTCGACCAGCCGGTCGTAGTCGAAGCCGCCCTCGGGCGGGTCGAACGTCGCCACACCGCCGACGTGCATGGCGGTCGTGGAGGTCTCCATGTACAGGAAGGAGACGTCAAGCGGGCTCAGCCGATCCATGCGTACCTCTTCGGTTCCGCCCCGTCGCCGGTACGCCGGTGGCGCCCCATTATGCGTCCGAGAGGTCCATCCCGAGCAGCACCTCGAGCTCGGCGACGGTCTCGTCGTGGGTTCGGTGCAGGACCCCGATCATGCCGACGGCCGCTGCGCCCTTCACATTCGGGGCAAGATCGTCCACGAACACGCACGAGTGCGGCGGCAGGCCGAGGAGCCGGGCGCAGAGCTCGTAGATCTCGGGCTCGGGCTTGCGCATGCCGACCTCGCCGGAGATGACCGTGACGTCGAACAGCTCGTCCCAGCCCTCCCGCGGGTAGTCGAGGCCCCAGCTGTTGGACAGCAGGGCCGTCTTGGTGCCGGCCGCGCGCACCCGGCGGACGACGTCGACCATGCCGTCGGCGCGCTGGAAGCCCGAGAACATCCGCTTGAGCAGCCCCTCGGGGTCCACCGGCGCGCCGGTCGTGGACACCAGGTGCTGGGCCAGCTGCCGCTCGAAGTCGGGGATCTCGATCTCGCCGCGCTCGAGGGCGTGCACCGGGTTGACGTGCGCCTCCCGCTCGCCCTGCGGGCCGAGCAGGTCGCGCATCGCCCGGCCGAACGCCTCGCCGTCCACACCGTCCGCGGCGAACCACGACCCCATCGTGTCGCCGAGGGAGTTGGTGAGCACTCCCCCGTAGTCGACGACCAGCGCCTTGATGACGTTCACCGGCAGGTCGGACTGGCAGCGGGGGCGGGAGCCGCCGACTTGGCGGGAGCGGGAACCCTGCCGGCGGCGAGCTGGCGGACGTAGGCGGAGACCTCCGCCGGTGTGCGGAGCCGGACGAACGTCGAGCCGAGTACGGCGTCGACGGCCCCCCGGCCCGCCGTCGGGACCGGCACGATCTGCGAGCCCAGGAGGTGCGCGCTGACCAGCGTCGCCGCGGGCCGTCCACCCGGACCGAAGTAGACCCGCGAGCCACCTGCGAGCGGCTTCGGCGCGTTGGTGAAGCCGGTGACCTTGAAGCCGCGGCGGGCCAGCTCGTTGCCCACGGTGAGGGCGAGCTTCGCGCGAGTCGTGCCATTGAAGAGGCGCAGCGCCACCTGCCCGGGCGCCGGCAGCCGGACCGGCGCTGCCTTGACCGGCGGCGTCACGGCAGCCGGCTTCGCCGAGGCAGCCACGGAGGCGACGGCCGTCGGGCAGGCGCCGGCGGCAGCATTGCTCGCGGTGCCGTCGTCCCGACGGATCCAGTAGGCGCCGATGGCCACCGCCGCGACAAGGAGGACGGCGAGCACGACCGGCAAGGGGCTGCGGCGACGACGACGGGCCGAGTAGCCGCGGCGCCGCTTGCGGGCAGGGGCCAGGTCGCCCGACGGGATCCTCACAGGTCCCGAGACTAGGTGCCGGGGCGGTGCGGCAGACTGCAAGCCTCGCCGCGCGTCTACCGGAAAGGCCCCGCCGTGGACTTCGCTCCGTCAGCCAAGGCGCAGGACTACGTCGCCCGCATGCAGGACTTCCTCGAGACGAGGATCGTCCCCGCGGAGCACGAGTACGAGGAGTTCCGCCGCGCGCAGGGCTACGGCGACCACGTGGTCCCGCCAGTGGTCGAGAAGCTGAAGGTGGAAGCGCGCGAGCGGGGCCTGTGGAACCTGTTCCTCAAGGACGTCTCCGGGCTGAGCAACGTCGAGTACGCCCAGGTCGCCGAGATCACCGGCCGGTCGATCCACATCGCGCCGGAGGCGATCAACTGCGCAGCGCCGGACACCGGGAACATGGAGGTGCTGCACATGTTCGGCACCCCAGAGCAGAAGTCGCAGTGGCTCCAGCCCTTGCTCGAAGGCGAGATCCGCTCGGCTTTTGCGATGACCGAGCCGGACGTGGCCTCCTCGGACGCGACGAACATCTCCACCTCGATCAAGCGCGACGGGGACGACTACGTCATCAACGGCAAGAAGTGGTGGATCTCCGGCCTCGCCGACCCGCGCTGCAAGATCCTCATCGTCATGGGCAAGACCGACTTCAACGAGTCGGTGCACCGCCAGCAGTCGATGATCCTGGTCCCCGTTGACACCCCCGGCGTCGAGGTCATCAGGGCCCTGCCGGTGTTCGGCTACCAGGACCAGCACGGCCACTGCGAGGTGCACTTCACCGACGTACGCGTGCCCGCATCGAACCTCATCGCCAACGAGGGCGACGGCTTCATGATCGCCCAGGCCCGCCTCGGCCCCGGCCGCATCCACCACTGCATGCGCTCCCTGGGCATCGCCGAGCGGGCGCTGCAGCTGATGTGCGAGCGCGCCGCATCGCGGGTGGCCTTCGGCAAGGCGCTCGCGCAGCAGGGCGTCGTACAGGAGCAGATCGCCGAGTCCCGGATGGAGATCGAGCAGGCCCGTCTGCTCACCCTGAAGGCCGCCTGGATGATCGACAACGTCGGCGCTCGCGGCGCGCGCACCGAGATCGCCGCGATCAAGGTGATCGCGCCGCGCATCGCGCTGCGGGTCATCGACCGCGCCATCCAGGTGCACGGCGGCGGCGGCGTCTCCGACGACTTCCCGCTCGCGCAGATGTACGCCGGGATGCGGACCCTGCGCCTGGCCGACGGCCCGGACGAGGTGCACGTGCGCACCGTCGCCCGGCAGGAGCTCGGGAAGTACGTCCAGCGCACCTAGCGAGCGACGCGGCGGCGGCCGGGGGCAGGGCCCCTGCCGAACCGGCGGCGACCCGGCGGCCGCGGCGCTCCGATCAACCCGGCGGCGATGCCGGCGAGGGCCAGCCGCGCCGGCGACTGGGGCGAGGTCTCGGCGAGGGTCCGCCCGACCGCGATGGCGGCATCGACACCTCCCGTGTCGAGGGGGACCACGAGCAGGTCGTCGACGCCGGCGTAGCGCTGCAGCGCCCCACGGATCTCCTGCTCCGCGTCACCCGCCACCCCGCCAGAGCGGAGCCGGTTGATGACGACGACGGGCTGCAGCCCTGGAACGGCCTCTTTCAGCTCGCCCAGGCCACGCACCAACCGCTGCAGACCGACGGGATCGGCCGAGCCGACAGCGAGAACGGTGTCAGCTGTCTCGAGGAAGGTCAGCGTGGCGCCGTTGCGGCGCGGTGTCGCCGTGTCGAAGGCCAGCTCCTCGTCCTGCTCGAGGCAGAACGAGCAGTCGACCACCGTGACCGCCGCGAGCGACCGGGCCAGGGCAAGCACCCCCTCGAGCGCCGAGGGACGCAGCTCGGGCCAGCGGTCGGCGCGGGCGATGCCCGACAGCAGCCGGAGGTTGGGCGTGACGGAACGGCACAGCTGCGCGAGCGCGGCGAGCTGCAACTGACCGTTGTTGGCCAGACGGGATGCAGCAGCCAGGCCCGGAGCCTCGTCGAGAACGCCGAGCAGCTGCGCGACGACACCGCCGTAGACGTCCCCGTCGATGAGCAGGGTCGAGCGGCCGAGGGCAGCGAGCTCGCTCGCCAGCCCGACCGCGATCGTCGTCCGGCCAGGGGCACCGGTCGGCCCCCAGACGGCGATCACCCGGCCGGTGCCGACGCCGACGTCCGGCGCCGAGACGGGCGGCATCAGCGGCAGGTCCGGCAACGCGGATCGCGGCTCGGACAACGAGGCCAGCTCGCCGAAGGAGGCGCTCGTGCCGCCGGCGATGAGCTCCATGACGGCCGCGCTGATGGCTTGCGGCGAGGCATCGGACGGCAGCACCTGGATCACGCCGAGCTGCCGCAGTCGCCGCTCCGCGTCCTCATCACCGGGCGGGACCAGACCCACGACCGCGACCCCCGCGACGGCGAGCCGCGCCAACGCGTCCCGGTCAAGGCGGCGCAGGTCCGCGGACAGCAGCACAGCCCTGGCCTGCCCGGTCGCCGCGGTCGCAAGGAGGTCGGCGAGGTCGACACAGCGGCGTACGACGCTGACCCCGTGGTCGCCGCGCTCCAGCGCCGCCACGAGCTGCGCCTCCCAGCGCGCATCCGAGACCGCGGTGAGAACGGGGACCGACATCAGCTGCTCGCCGCCGGCTGCGGCTCCGTTTCCTGCCTGCGGGGCACGCCTACCAGGTCGATCCGCCCTTCCGACATCGCCGCGAGCAGTGCAGTGACGTCAGCCGGCCGGATCCGCAGCACGATCGGCTCCTGGTCGTTGCCACCACCGAAGCTGCTGGCCGGCCGGCGCAGCCGCACGGTGATGTTGCGCAGCACCAGCCTCGGCGCACCGGCAGGGGCCGCCGTGGCGCCGGTGCCGGCCTTGGCGTCGGGACTGACGTAGACGTCGACCTGGGTGCCGCTCGTCAGGTCGGGCGGCAGGTGACCGCGGGTGACCGGCACCGTGACGAAGCGGAAGGACAGGTCCTCACCCGGCGGGGTCAGCGCGTTGAACGGCAGCAGCTCGCCCTTGCCGACGCCACGACGCACGACGTAGCCGGTCGGCGCGGGCCCGCTGCCTCGGACGTAGCCGGCCGAGTTGCTGAACAGGCGGACCCGCACGCGGGTCAGGTCGCGAGCGGCGAGCTCGGTCCCGGGAGCCAGGTCTCGGGTCGTCGCCCAGACGGTCTGCGAACGGTCGGCCGACGACAGGACTCTCGCCCCGACGACCACGCTCGTCAGGACCAGCAGGACACCGAGGACGAGCCTGGTGTCCAGCCAGCCGGGAGTCGCGAGCCGGTTGGCCTTGGGCGACGCCGGCGTCTCGCTCACGCACTCCCCTTCGTGGTCCGCTCGAGGTGGCGGACATCCTGTCGTACGTCTGCGGCGCCGCGCTGCCGGTGTCCACAAGGGGGGCCTGTGGACGACCGGGAGCGGCTCGGGGCGGTCGATGCGAAACTCGCGGTCGTCAACCGAGTGACATCGAAGGAGCAGTGGTGGCAGCGGAGCGGTTCCTGCAGCTTGCCGACGTCGCCGAGATCCTCAACATCTCCGCCTCGCAGACCTACGCCCTGGTGCGCAGCGGCGAGCTGCCGGCGATCAAGATCGGCGGCCGCGGCCAGTGGCGGGTCGAGCGCGCGGCGCTCGAGGACTACATCGCCAAGTGCTACGAGGAGACGCGGGCGTTCGTCTCCGCACACCCGGTCCGGGACGGCGAGCTCGCCGACGACTGACGTCCTCATCCGCTCCGCAGACACGCCAGGGCAGGCAACGGGATGAGCCGCACCTGACGCACAGCTGACGCCCGGCGGGCCTCTCCCGGCGCGTGCTCGGCAACGTCTACGTGGTCCGCCCCGACCCGATCGAGCGTGCCGGTGACCGTCGAGCCGTCCCTGAGGACGACGCTGACAGCAGCGCGGTTGCGGGCCAGCCCACGCAACGCCCATCTCAAGTCGAGTCGCCGCCCGACCTCCCCCTCGCTGCCCGGTACCGCACTGCGAAGGCTGAGCCCACTCACCGCGAGCACCCCGTCGAGCGGCACCAGGACCTCTCGCCCACCCGCTTCTTCCAGCAGCGCCCAGTCGCCGCCGGCGTCGAGAAGCCGGCCGTGGACGACACCGGCGCCCTGGACCGTCACCGCCAGCGGGTGACCTTCCACCGCTCGCAGCCGGTCGACCGTGCGCAGCAGCGCCAGCTCACGCCTGGTCCGGTCGGCGACCTCTGCCTGCAGCTCGGCCGCGTCGGCCGCCGCCACCTGCGCCTCGAGGTCGTCGAAGAGCGCCTGCCACCGCATGGACGGCAGCCTGCCGTTTCCACAGCGGAAGAACAACCGAGGTTGACCGGGGCATATTGCACGTGTATGAACGTAAACGTAGGTAAACGAAGGCAACGAGGAATGGGTGGGGGATGGCGGCACAGGTCGCAGCGCGGGCCGTCCGACTCGGTGGACTGGCCTCGGTCGCCGTCATCGCCCTGGTCGCTGCCGCTCCGCCGAGCCGCGCGCTGCCGGGGCTGCTGTCCCCGTCCGCTGCGGCCGACCCGACCGCACCGCTGGTCGCGCTCATCGCACTCGTCGCCTGGGCGTTGCTCGTCTGGCTGAGCCTGGTCAGCGTGGTGACGCTCGCCGGCCGGCTGCCAGGGGTGGCGGGACAGGCCGCAGCAGCCGTGGCGCGGCGCATGGCCCCCGCTGCTGTGCGCCGCCTCGTCGCCCTGGCCCTCGGGGCGACCCTGGCGACGGGCGTCGCCGGCAGTACGACCGCCTACGCCGCACCCCCCGCACCAGGACCGGTCGCTGCCTCGCTCGACTGGCCGACCGCAGCGCCCACGCCGGAGCTGGACTGGGCAGCCGCGCCGGTCGCGGCACCGCAGGTCAGCGACGAGACGGTCGTCGTCGGTCCCGGTGACTCGCTCTGGGCGATCGCGGCGGCGCACCTGCCCGCGGACGCACCCGAGGTGGCCGTCGCGCAGGCATGGCCGGCCTGGTGGGCGGCGAACCGCGACGCGGTCGGCCCTGACCCCGGTCTCATCCATCCCGGCCTTCAGCTCACCCCGCCAAGCAGCTCGACCTCGTCCTGATCCCTCGTCGAAAGAAGGAGCCGACCCATGTCCGCTGTTGCTGTCGAGCTGCCGCTGGCGCTTCCCGTCCCGGCCACGGAGCCCCTCGCCGATCCGGGCCTACGACTGCTGCCGGCACCGTGCAGCGAACCGCCGTACGACGACGAGCGTCCCGGCGGGCAGCCGCTTGCGCTCCGGCCGAGCACCGTCCGGCCGCCACGGCTGCGCATCGTCCCCCCGGTCTTCGAGGAGACGTGGGATGCGACCCGCACCCCGACGGCGGAGCTGCCCGCGGCCAAGCCCTTCGCGCACGCCCTGGTGCAGCGACTGCTGGAGGTGCTGGCCGGCGTGCGCCCGCTCGCCCAGCTGCAGCGTGACACCAGCCTCGAGGTCTACGGCGCTTTGGAAGGCGCTCTCACCGCGCGACCGACGCCGACGGGGATGCGCCCCGACGGTCGCGCCGTCCGCAGCCTGCACGTCCAGCAGCGGCCGGACGGCGTGGCAGAGGTCTGCGCCACGGTCCGTCGCGGCGACCGCTTCGGCGCGGTGGCCCTGCGCCTGGAAGGGCTGGACGGAGCCTGGCGCTGCACCGAGCTCGTAGGCGCCTAGCGGTTACGCGGGTCCCCGTGGCAGCGCTTGAACTTCTTTCCGGACCCGCAGTGGCACAGCGAGTTGCGTGACTGGTCGCTGCCGCTCGCCTGACCCGGCCGCGGGCCCTCGCCGACAGCCGTCGCCGATGACGGCCCGGTGGAGCGGTGCACGCCGGCTTCGCCGTCGACGGCGGGAGCGGTGTACTGCAGCTGAGCCGGCCGATCGGGTCGGCCGAAGCTCTCCGGGATGACGGCACGGGCCGAAGCGCCCTGAGCCGGACCGGTCGGCGCCGTCGTACCGCCGCCTTGCTCCATCTCGAGCGACTCCTCCTCGACGAAGGCAGCCGGCGCCTCGGAGGGAACGGGCTCGCCGGCCACGCCGGAGGCAGGGACGGCAGGCTGCGGCGGGGCCTGGGGCACCGCGCCGAACGCTGACTCAACGCCGCCGGGCTCCTTGATCGGGGCGGCGGGCGCCAGGTGCTCGGCGACGACCTCGCCTGGCTGCTCCCCTGGTCCCGTCGCCACCAGCGCGCTCATGTCGAGCACGGGCGGCGGCGGGGCCTCCTCGACTGTCACCTCGACGTTGAACAGGAAGCCGACGGACTCCTCCTTGATGGCCTCCATCATGGCGTTGAACAGGTCGAAGCCCTCGCGCTGGTACTCCACCAGCGGGTCGCGCTGACCCATGGCGCGCAGGCCGATGCCCTCCTGCAGGTAGTCCATCTCGTACAGGTGCTCGCGCCACTTGCGGTCCATGACCGACAGCAGCACCCGCCGCTCGAGCTCGCGCATGACCGGCTCGCCGTCGGCCCCGGTGCCGAGCTGCTCCTCGCGCCGGTCGTAGGCGGCCTGGGCGTCGGCCTTGAGCTCCTCGATGAGGAACTCCGGCGACAGCACGGAGCGGTCCTCGTCGACCTCGTCCAGCGGGATCCCGACCGGGTAGAGCGTCTTGAGCGCCGTCCAGAGCTGGTCGAGGTCCCAGTCCTCGGGGTAGCCCTCGGCCGTCGCGGCCATGACGTAGCCCTCGATGACGTCGTCGAGCATGTTGCGGATCTGCTCGTGCAGGTCGGCGCCCTCGAGGACCTTGCGGCGCTCGTCGTAGATGACGGTGCGCTGCCGGTTGAGCACCTCGTCGTACTTCAAGACGTTCTTGCGGATCTCGAAGTTCTGCTGCTCGACCTGGGTCTGCGCGCTGCGGATGGCCCGGGAGACCATCTTCGACTCGATCGGGACGTCCTCGGGGATGTTGAGCCGGTCCATGATCGACTCGACCGCGCCGGCGTTGAACAGCCGCATCAGGTCGTCACCGAGGGACAGGTAGAACCGGGACAGGCCGGGGTCGCCCTGGCGGCCCGAGCGGCCGCGAAGCTGGTTGTCGATGCGCCGTGACTCGTGCCGCTCGGTGCCGAGGACGTAGAGGCCGCCGGCGTCGACGACCTCCTCGTGCTCGGCCTTGACGCTGACCGTCGCCCGCTCGAGGGCCTCGGGCCACGCGGCCTCGTAGTCGTCCGGGGTGTCGACCGGCGACAGCCCGCGCTGGCGCAGCTCGGCGGCCGCGATGTACTCCGGGTTGCCGCCCAGCATGATGTCGGTGCCGCGGCCCGCCATGTTGGTGGCGACGGTGACGGCGCCCTTGCGGCCGGCCTGCGCCACGATCTGCGCCTCGCGCTCGTGGTGCTTGGCGTTGAGGACCTCGTGCGGGATGCCGCGCTTGCGCAGCAGGTTGGACAGGTGCTCGGACTTCTCGACCGAGACGGTGCCGACGAGCACCGGCTGGCCGGCCTCGTGCTTCTCGGCGATGTCCTCGACCACCGCTTCGTACTTCGCGGCCTCCGTCTTGTAGACGACGTCGGGCTCGTCGATGCGGCGCGGGTCCTTGTTGGTGGGGATCTCGACGACGCCGAGCTTGTAGGTCTGGCTGAACTCCGCGGCCTCGGTCATGGCCGTGCCGGTCATTCCCGAGAGCTTCTCGTAGAGGCGGAAGTAGTTCTGCAGGGTGATCGTGGCGAGCGTCTGGTTCTCGTCCTTGATCGCCACGCCCTCCTTGGCCTCGATGGCCTGGTGCATGCCCTCGTTGTAGCGAC
>JAVXVI010000136.1:0-20286 GCA_032230005.1 Actinomycetota bacterium
TCGAGGTGCACGCCAAGGGCAAGCCCGTGGAGGCGGGTGTCGACCTGCAGGTGATCGCCCGTCGTACTCCCGGCTTCACCGGCGCCGACCTCGCCAACGTCCTCAACGAGGCCGCGCTGCTGACCGCCCGCACCGGCGGGAAGCAGATCACCCTCCCGGTCCTGGAGGAGTCGATCGACCGCGTCATCGCCGGGCCGCAGCGACGGACCCGGCTGATGAGCGACAAGGAGAAGAAGGTCACGGCCTACCACGAGGCCGGCCACGCTCTCGTCGCGCACGCGCTGCCCAACACCGACCCGGTGCACAAGATCACGATCCTGCCGCGCGGCCGCGCGCTCGGCTACACGATGGTGCTGCCCACCGAGGACAAGTACTCCCAGACGCGGGCGGAGCTGCTCGACACGCTGGCCTACGCGATGGGTGGTCGTGCGGCCGAGGAGCTGGTCTTCCACGACCCGACCACGGGCGCGAGCAACGACATCGAGAAGGCGACCGCGACGGCCAGGGCGATGGTGACGCAGTACGGCATGAGCGAGCGGCTCGGTGCGGTGAAGTTCGGCCAGGAGTCCGGTGAGGTCTTCATGGGCCGCGACATGGGCCATGGCCGCGACTACTCCGAGGAGGTCGCCGCGCAGGTCGACGCCGAGGTGCGTGCACTCGTCGAGAACGCCCACCACGAGGCGTGGGAGATCCTCGTGGAGTACCGCGACGTCCTCGACGACATGGTGCTGAAGCTGCTCGACAAGGAGACCCTCAACAAGGACGAGGTGCTCGAGATCTTCGCGCCGGTCGTCAAGCGGGCGCCGCGCGCGGTCATGACCGCCAACGGCCGCCGCCCGCCGTCCACCCGCCCGCCGGTCCTGACCCCGGCTGAGCTGGCCATCATGGGACCCGGCGACCTCGAGGACCTCGCCCGCGGGCGCAAGTCCAACGGCACCAAGCCGCCCGCGCGCCGGCGTACCACTGCGGCTCCGGCGTCCTCGCGCTCCCGCGCGTCGGTCAACCGGACCGCGGACCCCGCCAAGGACAAGACGACCGGCCGCACCAGCAGGTCGTCACGTCGTGCCGCCGGGACCGATCCCGCGTCCTGATTCCTTGAAGGGCTTCCCGGAGCTCGGCCGCACCCGCGTCATGGGGATCGTCAACGTGACGCCGGACTCCTTCAGCGATGCGCACCTGCACGACGCGGTTGCCCACGGCCGTCGGCTGCACGAGGAGGGTGCGGACCTGCTCGACGTCGGCGGTGAGTCCACGCGTCCCGGCGCGCAGCGGGTGCCCGAGGCTGAGGAGCTGCGCCGCGTCATCCCGGTCGTACGCGAGCTGAGTGACGCGGGCGTCGTGGTCTCGATCGATACGACGCGGGCTTACGTCGCGGCGGCCGCGATCGAGGCCGGTGCGCGCGCGGTCAACGACGTCTCCGGCGGCCTCGCCGACCCCGAGATGCTGCCGGTCGTCGCGGCGGCCGGGGTGCCCTACGTGGCGATGCACTGGCGCGGTCCGAGTGCGGACATGCAGACCAGGGCGGTGTACGACGACGTCGTCGGTGACGTCTGCCGGGAGCTGTCCCAGCGGCGGGACGCCGCAGTGGCCGCGGGCATCTCCGACGTGATCCTCGATCCCGGACTCGGCTTCGCGAAGGACGCCGATCACAACTGGGCCCTGCTGCGCGGCCTCGATGAGCTGTCGGCCCTGGGGCGACCGGTCCTCGTCGGCGCCTCGCGCAAGGCCTTTCTCGGCGCGCTGCTCGACGGTCGACCTGCAGCCGGCCGTGACGCCGCAACGGCTGCGATCACCGTGCTGGCCGCGCGGGCCGGCGTGTGGGCGGTGCGGGTGCACGACGTCGCAGCCAGCGCCGACGCGGTGCGGGTCGTCGCCAGGATGTCGGGATGACGGCCGACGTCGAAGCGGCCAACACCGCGCTGTACGAGGCGCTGGAGAGCGCCGACGTCGACCGGATGGCCGCCGTCTGGGACGACGCGGATCCCGATGCCCTCGTCTGCGTCCACCCGGGCTGGCCGATGCTGCGCGGTCGTGGCCAGGTGCTGCGGTCCTTCTCAGCGATCATGGCCAACACGCCCTACATCCAGTTCTTCCTCACCGACGTGCACGTGCACGTCGAAGGCGACACCGCCGTCGTCACGTGCACGGAGAACATCCTGACCGCCGTCAGCCAGGAGGGCTCGTCAGGGCAGGTGGTGGCGACCAACGTCTTCCGCCGCCGTCCGGACGGCTGGCGGCTGCAGGTGCATCACGGGTCTCCCGTCATGGGCACGTTGGAGGAGAGCGACGATGAGTGACCGCATCGCCTTGACCGGGCTGCGGGTGCACGGCCGGCACGGCGTCCTGCCCGAGGAGCGACGCGACGGCCAGGACTTCGTCGTCGACGCGGTGCTGCGCCTGGACACGAGGGCAGCTGCGGCCAGCGACGACCTGGCCGACACCGTCGACTACGGCGTGCTGGCCACGCAGCTGGCGGAGGTCGTGGCGGGGGAGCCGTGCGACCTGCTGGAGACGCTGGCCGGCCGGCTGGCCGCGGTGTGCCTGAGCCACCCGAAGGTGTTCGAGGTCGAGCTCACGGTGCACAAGCCGGCAGCGCCGATCCCGCTGTCCTTCACCGACGTCTCCGTGACGGTCGTGCGGCCATGACCGCGGCTGTCATCGCACTGGGGTCCAACATCGGTGACCGGATGGTCAACCTGGCACTTGCGGTCACGGTTCTCGAGCCGTTCGCCATCTCGCCCGTCTACGAGACCGCACCGGTCGGCGGGCCGGAGCAGGATGACTTCCTCAACGCGATCGTCCTCGCCGACCTCGACGCCGCCCGAGCCTGGGAGCGGGCGCAGGTGGCCGAGCAGCGGGCCCGCCGGGACCGCACGGTGCGGTGGGGGCCGCGCACGCTGGACGTCGACATCATCTGGGCGGAGGGGCAGGCCGCTGGTCTGCTGCTGCCGCACCCCCGCGCGGTCGAGCGGGCCTTCGTCCTGGCGCCCTGGGCGGACGTCGACCCGGACGCGGTGCTGCCCGGCCGCGGCCGGGTGAAGGACCTGCTGGCGACACTCGACTGCAGTGGGATCCGGCGGCGTGAGGACCTCGTGCTGACATGAGGCCGACCCGCGTGCCGGTCCTGCTGCTGGCGCTGCTGCTGACCGGAGCCATCGGCTACCTGCTCGCCGAGACGTCGTACTCCGACATCCCGCCGCTGCCCAGTCTCGCCCCCGTGAGCCTGGCCCTGCTCGCTGTCGTCGAGGCCGGCATGGCCTACGTCGTACGCGGGAAGGTCCGCGGGCGGTCCGGCGGCCGTCCGGCAGGACGACCGATGCACCCGATGCAGGTGGCTCGCGCGGCCGTGCTCGCCAAGGCCTCGTCCCTCGGCGGCTCGTTGATCGGTGGGATCTACGGCGGCATCTTCCTGTGGACGTTCCCGCGGCGCGGTGATGTGGCGACGTACGGCGCCGACGCGCGGGTGTCTGGCCTGTCGGCCCTCGCCGCGATCGCGCTCGTCGTGACCGCCCTGCTCCTCGAACGCGCCTGCCGGACCCCCGATGCCGACCGCGAGCAGCCGGTCAGGTGAGCCGGTAGAGCACGAACTGCGGGTGCTCGACGTCGAGCACCTCCACGTGGGCGAACCCGGCTTCGGTTGCGTAGCGGCGCACCGTGTCTGCGCGAATCACCGTGCCCGTCCCAGCGCCGCCGTCCTGCATGCTGACCGCAAGGCAGTGCAATGTGCTGAAGCTGTAGAAGAACCGCTCCATCTCGCTCGCGGGGACGGCGAAAGCGTCCTCAGCCCGCTCGTCCACGACGAGCACAGCGCCCTCCTCCCCGGCCAGCCTGCGCATCGTGCGAAGGATGCCGACCGGGTCGGGCACGTCATGCAGCATCTCGATGGCCATGACCAGGTCGTAGCCACCGGTGATGGCGGGATCGGCGGCATCGCGAACCTCGAACCTGGCCCGATCCGCGACTCCTGCCCCCTCGGCAGCAGCGCGGGCGGCGGCGACCGAGGCCTCGTCGAGGTCGTAGCCGTCGATCACCGCGTTCGGGTAGGTCCGGGCGATCGTGATCGAGGCGAGTCCCTCGCCGCACCCGATCTCGGCGATCCGCACCGGCGTCCCGGCGATCAGCTTCGCCTGGACGTCCGGTAGCCCCGGCAGCCAGCTCTGCGTCAGGTGGTTGACGAAGACCGGCCGGGTGAACGCCGCCTGGACGTCGTGCACGCCGAAGTCCCCGAATGACGCGCCGCGTCCTCGCGCGAACTCCTCCGTCATGATGTCGATCGCCTTGCCCAGCCAGGGCACCACCGCAGCGCACGGCTTCATGCACGCCTCGCTGTCGTCGTCGATCAGGACGTGCGCGTGCGCGTTGGGCAGGGTGAACCGGCGCTCCGTGGCAGCGAGGCCGGCGTCGTCGACCTCCACGACTCCCGCCACGGCCTGCTGCTCAAGCCACTCCTGCGCGTAGCGCTCGGCGATGCCTGCTGCTTGCGAGAGTTCGCCCACGGTCGACGGGCCGGCTTTGGCCAGTGCCTCGTAAAGGCCCAGCCGTACGCCGAGCTCGACGTTGGCCAGCTCCATCGTCGCCAGGCAAGCCATGAACAGACTGCCCGAGAACTCTTCGACCTTGGCCTCGTCCTCGGCAGTCAACGCGATCGCAGCCATGCGTCCCCCTCGATGTTCGGACCATCCTCACGCGATCTGGTCCGTTGCTCAAGCGACCCCTCCTCCGCTGGGAAGCGCCTAGGCTTCGGCCGTGACTGCGAACATGGACGAGCTGACGACAGAGGAGCTGCGCCGCCAGGCGTTCGACAAGGCGCAGTCGGCGCATGATCTGCACTTCTTCTGGGACCTGACCAAGCACCTTCGAGCGTCCCGAGCCCTTGCTGCGGAGGACGGCTCCGGCGGTGGCATCACCGGCACGCTCGCGGAGCTGGTCGAGCTGGCCCGCGAGCTCATGGGCAAGGGGCTCGGCGACGACGAGCCCCTGCTGCGGGCGCGGTTCCTGGACTACCTGCGCGCCTGAGCCAGCAGCGCCGCGATGGTGAGCGTGCCGAGCCGCCGGCCGTCGGCCACCACCGCGATCCGGTCGTCCCGCGTCTCGAGCAGCAGCGCCAGCGCCCGCCCCAGGTCGGCGTCGGCCGGTACGCTGGTCGTGACGTCGCCGTCGTACGGCTCGAGCGCCGTCGGGTCGATCGGCGTGACCGAGAGCCGCTTGACGGCGCGGTCGGCTCCGACGAAGCCGGCGACGAACGCTGTCGCCGGCTGACCCAGGACCGTCGCGGGCTCGGCGTACTGCTCGAGGTGACCGCCCTCGCGGAGCACCGCTATGCGGTCGCCGAGGCGCACCGCCTCGTCGATGTCATGGGTGACGAACAGCACCGTCGTCCGGAGCTCCTGCTGCACGCGCAGGAACTCGGTCTGCAGGTGCTCACGGGCAATCGGGTCGACGGCGCTGAACGGCTCGTCCATGAGGAGCACCAGGGGGTCGGCCGCCAGTGCCCGCGCCACTCCGACCCGTTGCCGTTGCCCCCCCGACAGCTGCGACGGGTAGCGGCCGGCGTAGGTACCGGGCGCCAGGCCGACCAGGTCCAGCAGCTCCTCGACGCGCTTGCGGGTGCGGGTGCGATCCCAGCCGAGGAGGACCGGCACGGTGGCGACGTTGTCGCGGACGGTCTGGTGCGGGAACAGCCCCACCTGCTGGATGACGTAGCCGACGCGTCTGCGGAGCTTGACCGGGTCGGTCCTCGCGACGTCCTCGCCGTCGAGCAGCACGCGGCCCCTCGTCGGTTCGATGAGCCGGTTGACCATCTTCATCGTCGTCGTCTTGCCGCAGCCGGACGGACCGACCAGCACGGCCAGCTCGCCCGCTCTGACGTCGAGGGACAGGTCGTCGACAGCAGTGGTGCCGTCGTCGTAGAGCTTGCTGACGCCCTCGAGCCGAATCCTCGGCTCGTCGGTAACGTGCACGCGTGGCCCTCCCGCTGGCGGTCGACGAGGTGCCCAATCCCTGGCTGAGCTGGACCTACCTGCACGACAACTCAGATGCCATCCTTGCCGCCACGAAGCAGCACGTCACCCTGACCCTCCTCAGCGTCGGCTTCGGGTTGCTTCTCGCGCTCCCCCTGGCGCTGCTCGCGCGTCGGTCGAGGCGGGTCGAGACAATCGTGGTCGGCGTGGCGGGAGTGATCTACACGATCCCGTCGCTGGCTCTGTTCGCCGTGCTGGCTCCGATCACGGGACTGACGAAGAAGACCGTCGTGATCGGTCTCACGGCCTACACGCTCCTGGTCCTGGTGCGCAACGTCCTCGCCGGCCTGCAGGGGGTTCCCGAGGACGTGGTGGAAGCCGCGCGGGGGATGGGTGTCGGACCGATGCGGATGCTGCTCCGGGTGCAGCTGCCACTGGCGCTGCCGGCGATCCTGGCCGGCGTCCGCGTGGCCACCGTGTCAACCATCGCCTTGGTGACCGTCGGTGCCGTCGTCAGCAACGGCGGCCTGGGTCAGCTCATCTTCGAGGGCTTCAACAACAACTTCTACCGTGCAGAGATCTTCACGGCGACGCTGCTGTGCGTGCTGCTCGCCGCTGTCGCCGACCTGCTGCTGCTGCTCCTCGAACGGCTGCTCACCCCGTGGAGCCGCCGGTGAGCACCGTCGACGACACGATCTCCTGGCTGACCGACTCCGCCCACTGGCACGGCGTCGACGGGGTGCCGCACCGGCTGGCCGAGCACCTGGCGGTCTCCGGGATCTCGGTCGGACTGGCCTGCCTGATCGCCCTGCCGCTGGCGTTCCTCCTCGGTCACGTCGGGCGCGGCGGGTCGCTCGCCGTCAACATCTCCAACGCCTCGCGCGCGGTGCCCACCTTCGGCCTGCTCATCCTGCTCGCCGTGACGCCGGTCGGCTTCGGCAACCGGGCCGCGGTTGTCGCTCTCACGCTGTTCGCCATCCCGCCTCTGCTCACCAACGCCTACATCGGCGTGCGCGATGTCGACCGGGAGATCCGGGAGGCCGCACGAGGCATGGGCATGACCGGCCTGCAGGTCCTGCGTCGGGTGGAGGTACCGCTGGCGCTGCCGCTGGTGGCCGCAGGGCTCCGCACTGCAGCCGTGCAGGTCGTCGCAACAGCAACGCTTGCCGCTTATGTCGGGGGTGGAGGGCTTGGTCGGCTCATCGCGGACGGCTTCGGCCGGGGGGACAACGCGATGACCGCCGCCGGCGGCGTTCTCGTCGCCGCGCTCGCCTTGAGCGTTGAGATCAGCCTGGCCCTGTTGCAGCGGCGTCTCACGCCTGGGCCTCGTCGCCGGGTGCTCCCCGGTATCGACGCGACGGCGGCCGCACCCCCGGCCTAGGATCGGAGCATGCGGGCTCGCCCGCCGGACACGCGGCCCCCGGGCCGGGACACAGGAGGCGGCGCAGATGCGCTCACGTACCGGAATTCTTCTTGCCGCGACAACAGCGGCCGCGCTCTCGCTCACGGCCTGTGGCGGCTCGTCGACCTCGACCAGCAGCGGCACCCTCACCAACCCGTCACAGGGGGCGACCTCGTCCGCCGGTGACGAGCTGGTCGTGCTCGCGGACGACCTGCACCTGCAGACCGTCGACAACGTGGTGCCGGTCGTCAACGCCAAGGTGGACAGCCCCGCTCTCGAGCAGGCTCTGAACAACGTCACCAAGGTGCTCACGACCGCGGACCTCGTGACCCTGAACAAGGGTGCCGACGTCGAGCGCAAGAGCCCCGCGACGCTGGCGAAGGCCTACGTCGACGACAAGCAGCTCGCGACGGGTGTCACCGGTGGCTCGGGCAAGGTCGTCGTCGGAGGGGCCAACTTCAGCGAGAGCCAGATCCTGGCCAACATCTTCGCCGACGTCCTGAAGGCGGCGGGCTTCGACGCGTCGGTCAAGCCTGTGACCAACCGCGAGGTCTACGAGCCGGCCCTGGAGCGCGGAGACGTGCAGGTGATGCCCGAGTACGTCGGGACCCTCACGGAGTTCCTCAACAAGAAGGCCAACGGCCCCAGCGCTGCTCCCCAGGCCAGCACCGATCTGGCTGCCACGGTCACGGCGTTGCGTGCGCTCGCGGACAAGAAGGGCCTCAAGGTCCTCGACGCCGCTGCCGGAGCGGCCGATCAGAACGCGTTCGCGGTGACGAAGAACTTCGCCGACGCCAACGGCCTGCACCAGCTGTCGGACCTGAAGAACTACAAGGGAAAGCTGGTGCTCGGCGGCCCGCCGGAGTGCCCCACCCGCCCGTTCTGCCAGCTGGGTCTGGAGAAGACCTACGGGCTGACCTTCGCGTCCTTCCTGTCGCTCGACGCCGGCGGTCCACTGGTCAAGGCGGCGCTGAAGCAGGGCAAGGTCCAGCTCGGGCTGGTGTTCTCGTCGGACGGCTCGCTCACGCCGTCGAGCTGACGAGCTCACCCGCGTCGACCGGCAGCGCGAGGACGTTGCCGGGCGGCGCGAGCGGGCAGGCCCAGGCTGGGTCGTGCGCGCAGGACGGCGCGTAGAGGAAGTTGAGGTCGACGACCAAGCCGTCGTCCACCGCGCCGAGGTCGGCGCCCTTGGCGGTGTCGAGCAGGTAGCGGCCCCCGCCGTAGGTCCGCGGGCTCGGGTCCTTCACCGGCACCCAGAGCCCGCCGGCGTACTGCCGTAGCCACCACGCGTCCAGGTCGCCCCAGGGCGTGCGAAGCACGCCGATCCGGTCGAACACCACCGTGCCGTCGGTCCCTGTCTCCACCCGCAGCTCCGCAGGGTCGGCCGGATCGAGCTGCACGACGGCGCGCCACCTGTCGTCGTACGTCGGAACCGTGAGCGGCCCGGGGCCGGGGGACTGCGGATGCGTCGCGAACAGCTCGTCGCGCGTCCGCCGCCAGAGGTCGTGGGCACGTGCCGGGTCGTCGTCGGCGCGAACGGCGGCGTAGAGGTCGGCCACGCGGCGCCGCCAGTCCAGGAGCTCGATGCTCATTTGTCGATGTCCCCCACGACGAAGAACATCGATGCAAGCACCGTCACCAGGTCCGCGACGCGCGTGCCCGGCAGCACCTCCTTGAGGGCCGACACGTTGTTGAACGACGGCGTCCGCATGGCCAGCCGCCACGGCGTCTTCTCGCCGCGCGAGACCAGGTAGTAGCCCATGGCGCCCAACGGGTTCTCCGTCCAGCAGTAGGTGTGCCCCTCCGGCGCGCGGACCGTCTTCGGCAGCTTCACGTCGACGGGGCCGGAGGGGAGACGATCCAGGCACTGCTCGGCCAATGCGAGCGAGGCGTGGAGCTGGTCCAACAGGCAGCGGAACCGCTCGTAGCAGTCGCCGTCGCTCCCGAGGACGGCGGGGATGTCGAGTTCCGGATAGGCGAGGTAGGGGTCGTCACGTCGGACGTCGATGTCGAGGCCGGAGGCACGGGCGACCGGTCCGGAGACGCCGTACGACGTCGCAACGGCCTTCGACAGGACACCGATGCCCCGCGTCCGCTCGGCGAAGCCGTCGTCGGTGCGCACCAGCGGGTCGAGGTCGGTGAGCACTGCGCGACGGACCTCGTCGATGGCTGTGGCGCAGCGGTCGTGCCATCCCGCGGGGACGTCCGACTCCAGGCCCCCGACGCGGTTGAACATGAAGTGCACCCGGCCGCCGGTCGCCTCCTCCATGACCCGTTGGAGGACCTCGCGGCCGCCGAAGCCAGCAGCCGCGGCGGCTTCCGCGCCGAGCTCAGCGGCAAAGCCGCCGAGGAACATCAGGTGGTTGAGGACCCGGTTCAGCTCGGCCAGGAGCGTCCGCAGCCAGACGGCCCTCGCCGGAACCTCCATACCGAGCATGCGCTCGACAGCCAGCACCACGCCGAGCTCACTGGCGAAAGCCGACAGCCAGTCGTGCCGGTTGGCCAGCATCACGATCTGCCGGTAGTCGCGGACCTCGAACAGCTTCTCCGCCCCGCGGTGCATGAAGCCCACGACGGGCTCCGCAGTGACGACCCGGTCGCCATCGAGGGTGACGGCGAGCTGCAGAGCGCCGTGGGCCGACGGGTGCTGCGGACCGAGGTCGAGAAGCACGTCGGCCGAGCCGTAGGCGGCAGCCCCGATAGCGAACGTCCGCGCGGTCAGCGGCCCGGCTCCCAACGGAACCGGCGCGCGGCCACGACGCCTGCCACGACTGCCCACGCAGCCATGACCCAGATGTGGTGCCAGGCGAACCCGTGCCGCCAGCCATGGCTGGTGCGCGGGTCGAAGGCGGCGAACACCGACAGGTTGAAGTGCCGCACCGGGAACACGTCGGCGATCCGGGCCACCGTCGACCCCGAGCGGATGGGGAAGAACGTCCCGGACAGGAAGAGGACGGGGAAGAAGACGGCGTTCACGACTGCGGGTGCCGCGTCGCCGTTGGGAACGAAGGTCGCCACCATCACGCCGAGCGCGCTGAAGGTGACGGCGCCGACCACGAGCGCAATGGCCAGCGCCGCGTAGTGACCGGGGAACGTCACGCCGTACGCCAGCATCCCGAGACCGGTGGTGAGGACGGTGATGAGCAGGGCGACGACAGCGCTGTTGCCGAGTACGCCGCCGATCACCGCCCAGGCCGGCAGCGGTGTGGTGTGGAACCGCTTCAGCACTCCGCTGTGACGACGCAGCGACAGGGTGATCGCGAGCTGCGTGTAGGTCGCCGACATGATGCCGAAGGCGATGATGGCCGGGATGTAGTACTGGTTGTAGGCGAGCCCGCCGAGCAGATCGATCGTCGACCCGTTGTTCAGCGAGGCGAAGATCACGAGGAAGACCAAGGGGAACGCGAACGTGAAGAACGCGCTCGCCGGGTTGCGCCAGTAGCTCTTCTGCTCGTAGCGCACCTGCCACAGCAGCAGCCTCATGGCGCGCCCCCTGTCAGGGCGAGGTACACGTCCTCGAGCGATGCCCGCTGGACCGCGAGCCGGTCGAGCCGCAGGCCGCGCTGCAGCGCCCACCCCGTGAGGCTGTGCAGGGTCCGCGTCGGATCGGCCGCGGTCACCGTCACCTCGTCGCCGTCGTACGCCGTCTCGTCGCCGGACAGCGTCGGCAGGCCGGCAGCCTGCGCCGACGGAAGCGTGAACCGGATGCGCGCCGGCGCGTCGGCCCGCCCGGCGAGGTCACGCGGCGGCCCTTCGGCGAGCACCTGGCCGGCCGCGATGACGCAGACCCGGTCGGCGAGCGCCTCCGCCTCGTCGAGGTAGTGCGTCGTCAGGACGACGGTCGTCCCTTCCGCGCGCAGCGCCCGGATGACGTCCCATGCCCCGCGGCGGGCACTGGGGTCGAAGCCCGTCGTCGGCTCGTCGAGGAACAGCAGCCGCGGCCGGCCGACGATCCCGAGCGCCAGGTCGAGGCGTCGCTGCTGCCCGCCGGAGAGCGTCTTGACCTGGACGTCGCGCTTCTCGGTCAGTCCCACGGTCTCCAGCACCTCGTCCACCGGCCGCGGCCGCGCGTAGTAGCCGGCGTTGCGGGTGACGGCTTCGCGGACGGTCAGGAAGGGCTCGACGGCGATGTCCTGCAAGACGATGCCGACGTCACGGCGCAGCTGCATCGCCGTGCTCCGGTCGTGCGGTGTCAGTCCCAGCACGGAGACGGACCCGGCGGTCGGGGCACGGAAGCCCTCGCACACCTCCAGCGTGCTGGTCTTGCCGGCGCCGTTGGGGCCGAGCAGTCCGAAGACCTCGCCTTCGTGGACCTGGAAGGAGACGCCGCGCACCGCCTCGACCGGAGCCCGTCCGCGGCGGGAGTAGGTGACGTGGAGGTCCTCCACCACGATGCTGCTCACAGCGCGGAGTCTGTCAGGGGGTCGTCGATGCCGACGGCCTGCACGAGCCAGCCGAAGGCCCCGAGGCCGCGCGGGTCGATGAGCTCCCTCGCGGCACCGGCCTGCTGCACCAGTGCGAGGTAGCCGCGCGGGTCGTCCGTCGCCATGGCGCGGTCCGGCGGAGCGGCGGAGATCCCGAGCATCTGCAGTGCTTCCCGTTGCGTGGTGAGCCGCGCGCCGGTCGAGGCGGCGCAGGAGTCGAGGGCGACGTGCGCCGTGAGGTCGCACGAGCCGTCGGGCACCGGTGCCACCTGCCGTCCGTCTCGGAAACCCGTGAGCGACGTACGACGGTTGCTGCGCGTATGGCCGTAGTCGACCGCGACGGCGACGCCCCGTCGTACCCGCCCCGCCGCCCACGTCCAGGCCTGGTCCCGGGTCAGGCCGACCTCCACCCGCCGCGACCGCGGCCACCACTGCGCCACCCACTCGAGCAGCTCCGCGTCGGCCGTCGCAGCGAGCCGTTCCGTGCCCGAGCTGTCGACCTCGACAACGCGGCCGTCGAAGAGCACGTCGAGCGGGACGTTGTCGAGCCACTCGTTGGCGAACAGCAAGCCGTCGATGTCGGTCGGCCACGGGTCACCGACCTCGATCCCGGTCAGCTGCCAGCGGTCCGGGACGTCGGGCAGGCCCGCGATCAGCTCGCCGCCGCCCGTCCCGACGTCGACGACGTCGAACGGGTCCGGGTGTCCGAGTGCGTCGTCGATCAGCCCGGCCAGCCGTCGTACTGCCGTCGCGTAGAGCGGACCGCTCGTCACAGACGTCCGGAAGTGGGCTGCGGGGACATCGCGGACATAGAAGCCGTCCCGGCCATAGAGGGCCTCCTGCATGGCCTCGCGCCACGGGCGGAACGTCACGGGTGGCAGCATGCACGGCCGTGGACCACGAGAGACGGCTTGCCCTCTTCGACGAGCGGCGGCGCAAGGGCCCCAACCTCTGGACGACGCTCGGCTTCCGGCGGGTGTCGTGGGGGCAGGGGTCGAGCGCCGTGGCATGGGACGCCACGCCGGACTACGGCTTCCCGACCACGTCGGGCTCGGTCATCCAAGGCGGGTTGGTCACCGCGCTGCTCGACGCGGCGATGGGCGGTGCCTGCTGGACCGTCCTCGACGCGGACGAGGCCTTTCTGACCGCCGACCTGCGGGTGGAGTTCCTGCGGGCCACCCGGCCGGGCACGCTCACGGCCACCGGCACCGTCGTACGCCGCACCCGACGGGTCGTCTTCTGCGAGGCCCGGCTGGAGGACGCCGACGGGCTGCTGCTGGCCGCGAGCCGCTGCACCCAGGTCGTCCTCCCGGCCGACGGCCCGGCCGGCCGCTACGGCGAGCTCAGCGAGGACGGCTCCCCGCCCCAGGACGCGCGCGGGTGATCCACACCACACCGGCCTGCCCGCAGCAGGCTTGCGCGTTACCGTGGTGAACCACTCGTCCGGTACCCCTCGAGGACTGGAACGGCCATGAGCGCAGCACGTCCGCACGACGCCGCACTGACGGTCGGCGTCATCGGTGCCGGCCGGGTCGGGGCGGTCCTGGGCGCAGCACTTGCTCGCGCCGGCCACGACGTGGTCGCGGTCTCGGCGATCTCGGAGGCGTCGGTACGACGGGCAGCTGAGCTGCTGCCCGGCGTCCCGGTCGTCGCGCCCAGCGAGGTCCCTGGCCTGGCCAGCCTGCTGCTGCTGAGCGTCCCCGATGACGCACTCGCCGACCTCGTGGCGGGGCTCGCCGCCACCGGCACCCTGTCGCCCGGTCAGCTCGTCGTGCACACCAGTGGGCTGCACGGCCTGGAGGTCCTCGAGCCGGCCACGCGCGCAGGCGCGCTGCCGATCGCCCTGCACCCTGTTCTGCCCTTCACCGGGACCGAGGTCGACCTCGCCCGGCTGTCAGGCGCCTCCTTCGGGGTGACCTCGCCCGAGCCGCTGCGCCCGATCGCCGAGTCGCTCGTCGTGGAGATGGGCGGCGAGCCGGTCTGGTTGCCGGACGACGCGCGGCCGTTGTGGCATGCCGCTCTCGCCCATGGCTCCAACCACCTCGTGACGCTGGTCGCGAGCGCCGCGGACCTGCTCCGGCAGGCTGGGGTGGAGGAGCCCGGTCGGGTGCTCGCCCCGCTTCTGGGCGCGGCTCTTGACGGCTCGTTGCGCGCCGGTGACGCCGTGCTGACCGGACCGGTGTCGCGTGGCGACGCGGGGACCGTCCGGGCGCACCTCGACGTGCTGGCCGCCCTGGCACCGGAGGTTCTGCCGTCGTACGTCGCCATGGCCCGCCTCACCGCGGACCGGGCCCTCGCCTCGGGACGTCTCGACCCGCACGCCGCCGGCGCGCTGCTCGAGGTGCTGGGGACGGTGCCGCGGTGATGCAGGTGGTCTCGACGCGCAGTGAGCTGGCTGCGGCCCGCAGCAAGCTCCCTGGGCGGGTCGCCGTCGTCATGACCATGGGTGCCCTCCACGACGGGCACGTCGAGCTCGTCAAGCGGGCGCGCGCGGAGGCCGACAGCGTCGTGGTCACCATCTTCCTGAACCCCCTGCAGTTCGCGGCTGGAGAGGACCTGGACCGCTACCCGCGCCGGCTCGAGCACGACCTGCCGTTGTGCGAGACGGCAGGGGCGGACGTGGTCTTCACGCCGCTGCCGGCCGAGGTCTACCCGCAGGAGCCGGTGGTGCGGGTCAGCGCGGGGGCACTCGGTGACGTGTTCGAGGGCGCCAGCCGGCCGGGTCACTTCGACGGGGTCGTCACCGTGGTGCTCAAGCTGATGCACCTGGTGCGGCCTGACGTGGCGTACTTCGGCCAGAAGGACGCCCAGCAGCTCGCCTGCATCCGCCAGATGGTCCGGGACCTCGACGTGCCGGTCCAGGTCATCGCGGTCCCGACCGTGCGGGACGCCGACGGCCTCGCCCTGTCGAGCCGCAACGAGTACCTCTCCGACGAGCAGCACCGTCATGCGCTCGTCCTGTCCCGCGCTCTGGCCACCCGCGACCTCGCGGCCGGCCGAGCCCTCATCGACGCCGAGCCCGGCGTCGATCTCGACTACCTCGAACGCGTCGACAGCACGACGTTTGAGGCGACACCCGACGGTGACTTGATCGTTGTTGCTGCGAAGGTGGGCACCACCCGTCTGATCGACAACCTTCTCCTCGAGGACGCGTAGATGTTCCGGACCATGCTGAAGTCGAAGATCCACCGGGCAACCGTGACCCAGGCCGATCTGCACTACGTGGGCTCCGTGACGGTCGACGAGGACCTGATGGAGGCTGCCGACCTCCTTGCCGGCGAGCAGGTGGCCATCGTCGACGTGACCAACGGCGCCCGCCTCGAGACCTACGTCATCGCGGGGCCACGCGGCTCCGGTGTCATCGGCATCAACGGCGCCGCTGCGCGCCTGGTCCACCCCGGCGACCTGGTGATCCTCATCGCCTATGCCGTCATGGCGGACGCCGAGGCTCGCAGCTACGTGCCGCGCGTCGTGTTCGTCGACAGCGAGAACCGCGTGGTCGGCACCGGCTCGGACCCGGCCGACGCCCTCCCGGGGAGTGGCTTGCTGCGCGGCGATGCGGTGCACCCGGCTGGGTCGCACGACGACGACCCGTTCTTGGTCTGGTGAGGGGTCGGCGCCTGCTGGCGCCTGCACCCGGCTGGACGATCCAGACCGACGTCGTGGTGGTCGGCTCGGGTGTCGCGGGACTCACGGCCGCGCTGCACGCGACGGCTGCCGGCCGCGTCCTGCTGGTCACGAAGGTCCTCGTCGACGACGGCTCGACCCGCTGGGCGCAAGGTGGTGTTGCCGCGGCGCTGGGCGCCGACGACAGCCCGGACGAGCACCTGCGCGACACCCTCGAGGCGGGCGTCGGGCTGTGCGACCCCGCTGCAGTGCGGGTGCTCTGCGAGGAGGGTCCGGCAAGGCTGCGCGAGCTCATCGCCCTTGGCGCGGCGTTCGACCGCGACCCGTCCGGCGAGCTGTCGCTCACCCGCGAGGGCGGCCACCACCGCAACCGGATCGTGCACGCCGGCGGCGACGCAACCGGCGCCGAGGTCTCACGCGCCCTGGTGTCCGCCGTCAAGGCACATCCCGGCATCCAACTGATCGAGCACGCACTCGTGCTCGACCTGCTGCAGGCGGAAGACGGCCGCGCTGCGGGTCTCACGCTGCACGTGCTGGGCGAGGGCACACAGGACGGGGTCGGCGCGGTGCACGCGCGGGCGGTGGTGCTCGCAACGGGCGGCATGGGCCAGGTCTTCCGGAGCACCACCAACCCCCCGGTCTCAACCGGCGACGGCGTCGCGCTGTCGTTGCGGGCCGGAGCCGCCGTCGCGGACATCGAGTTCGTGCAGTTCCACCCGACGGCGCTGTACCTCGGGCCGGCCAGCGGGCAGCAACCGCTGATCAGCGAGGCGATGCGGGGCGAGGGAGCGTTCCTCGTCGACGCCTCGGGTGCACGCGTCATCACCACCGAGGACCATCCGCTCGCCGACCTCGCGCCGCGCGACATCGTCGCCAAGGCCATCCACCGGCGCATGCTGGTCACCGGCACCGACCATGTCCTGCTGGATGCCCGTGGGCTCGGGGAAGCACTGCTCCTGCAGCGCTTCCCCACGATCGTCGCGCGGTGCCGGGCGGCCGGGATCGACCCGGTGGTGGACCCGATCCCGGTGGCGCCGGCCGCCCACTACGCCAGCGGCGGCGTCCGCACCGACCTCGACGGGCGCACCTCGGTGCCGGGTCTCTACGCCTGCGGCGAGGTGGCCTGCACCGGTGTCCACGGGGCTAACCGGCTGGCGTCCAACAGCCTGCTCGAAGGGCTCGTCTTCGCCTCCCGCATCGGCCTCGACCTCGAGCGGGAGCTGCCGCCCCAGGCCGAGCCCGTCCTGCACGCCTACGACCCGGTGCTGCTCGACCCGTCGGTGCGTGCCGAGCTCGCCGCGGCGATGACGGAGGGGGCCGGTGTGCTGCGCAGCGCAGACTCGCTCGCCTCGACGGAGAAGACCCTCGAGGCGCTCGAAGGGCGCGCCTCGGCGTCGTCGGGGCCGGCCGCGTGGGAGGCCACCGACCTGCACGCGGTTGCCACCGCGCTGGTGGCTGCCGCGCGGCGCCGCGAGGAGACCCGCGGCGCGCACTGGCGCGAGGACTTCCCCGACGCCGACGAGGCCTGGCGCGGCCACCTCGTGACGACCCTGACGGGCACGACCTTCGAGAGAGCGACCGGATGAGCCTGACCCCCGAGACCCTCGCCGCCCTGGCGGAGGCCGACCTCGACGCCGCCTACGTCGAGGCGCTGGCCCTGGCCGCTGTCGAGGAGGACCTCGCCGGCGGCGTCGACGTGACGAGCGTGGCGACGGTGCCGGCGGACTTGGTCGGCACTGCGGCGTTCGCGGCCCGTGGCCGCGGTGTCGTCGCCGGGATCCCGGTGTCGATGGCGGTCCTCGACATCGTCGGCGAGGTCGAGCACCTGTCCCGGTCGAGCGACGGCGTGGCCGTCGAAGCGGGCACCACCGTGCTCGAGGTCAGGGGCCTCGTGCGGACGCTGCTCACTGCGGAGCGCAGCGCGCTGAACCTGCTGTGCCACCTGTCCGGCGTGGCGACGCTCACCAGGCTGTGGGCGGACGCGGTGGAGGGCACGGGTGCGCACATCCGGGACACCCGCAAGACGACGCCCGGCCTGCGGATGCTGGAGAAGTACGCCGTTCGATGCGGGGGCGGGGTCAACCACCGGATGTCGTTGTCCGACGCCGCGCTCGTCAAGGACAACCACGTCATCGCGGCTGGCGGGGTGGCCGAGGCCTTCGACGCCGTACGCCGGCAGTTCCCCGACCTGGAGGTCGAGGTCGAGTGCGACACCGTCGGCCAGGTGCGCGAGGTGGTGGCGGCGGGCGCCGACCTGGTCCTGCTCGACAACATGTCGCTGCCCGACATGCGCGCAGCCGTCGAGGCGTGCCGCGCCGCCGGCGTCATGACCGAGGCCTCCGGCGGGCTCCGGCTGGACAACGCGCGAGCCGTCGCCGAGACCGGTGTCGACTTCCTCGCCGTCGGGGCGCTGACGCACTCCGCGCCCGTGCTCGACCTCGGCGTCGACCTGCGGCTGGGGGCCTGATCGTGCTGCTCACCGTGGACGTCGGCAACACCAACACCGTGCTCGGGCTGTTCGACGGCCAGGAGCTCTTCGAGAGCTACCGGATAAAGACGGATGCACGCGTCACCGCTGACGAGCTGGCTCTGATGTTTCGCGGGCTGCTGGCCGACCACACCAAGCCCGACGGTGTCGCCGTGTGCTCGACCGTCCCGGCCGTGCTCGAGCAGCTCCAGCTCATGTTCGACCGCTACTTCGCCGACGTGCCGAGCTTCATCGTCGGCCCGGGGGTGAAGACCGGCGTGCCGATCCTGACCGACAACCCGCACGAGGTCGGCCCGGACCGCATCGTGAACACCCTGGCGGCGCACGCGCTGTTCGGCGGGCCCGCGCTGGTCGTCGACTTCGGCACGTCCACGAACTTCGACGTCGTCTCCGCCAAGGGGGAGTTCCTCGGCGGCGCACTCGCCCCCGGCATCGAGATCTCGGTGGACGCCCTCGCTGCTCGGGCGGCACGGCTGTTCAAGGTCGCTCTCGTGCCCCCGCGCTCGGTCATCGGCAAGAACACGGCGGAGTCCCTGCAGAGCGGGCTCGTCTACGGCTTCGCCGGACAGGTCGACGGCCTGGTCCGGCGGATCGGTCAGGAGCTGGGCGAGCCGCCAACGGTCATCGCGACGGGAGGGCTGTCGCACCTGATGACGAGCGTCTGCGAGACCCTCGACCACCACGAGCCGGACCTGACCCTGATCGGCCTGCGACTCGTCTTCGAGAAGAACCAGCCGTAGAGACGTCCTCTGGTCCAGGTCGCTCGGGTGTCAGAACGGGCACGCGGGCGGCGCCGCACCCGTCTTCTGACACTCGGATCCCCTGAGGGTCACTGCTTGGTGGCGCGCCAGGTGTCGCAGAGGTAGGGGACGGCGAAGCGCCCGGCCGGAGCTGCGGCAAGGGCCTGCTCGATCAGCGCCTCGCGCTCGCCATCGGGCAGCAGGATGAAGTGGCTGATGGAGCGCAGGTGGATCTCCAGCAGACCGGCATCGGCCGGCTGCTCGTGCGGCACCAGCCGCCGCTCCGGCACCGAGAACCCGAAAGCCGGACCGTCGAACGGAGGGTTGTCAGCGGCTCGCGCGTACGACGCCCGGGCTTCGGCATCCCAGACGTCGCAGAACGCCCCGACCCAAGGAACCTCGTCGTCGAAGGCGTTCCACATCAGCCCGATCGTCCCGCCAGGGCGCAGCACCCGCGCCATCTCCGGAACGGCGGCAGCGGGGTCGAACCAGTGGAAGGCCTGCCCGACCACGACCGCGTCCACCGACCCGTCCGGGAGCGGGATCGCCTCCGCCGTACCCGCCAGTGCCTCGGCCGGGACGAGAGCTCGCATCTCGTCGTCGGGCTCGACAGCGACGACGTCCAAGCCCAGGTCGAGCAGTACGGCGGACAGCTTCCCCGTGCCGGCCGCCAGGTCCAGCACGCGACGCGCGCCGGGCGGCAGCGACCAGCGCACCGCCTCCGGCGGGTAGCTCGGCCGCCCCGCGTCATAGGCCCGTGCCTCGGCTCCGAACGACAACGCGCGTCGAGGGTCCATGGGCGCGACGCTAGCCTCGGTCGCGTGGCCGAGGACGACGGGACCGATGACCTGCCCGAGCAGGTCCGCGTCCGCCGGGAGAAGTACGAGCGGCTCCTCGCCGCCGGCACGCCGCCCTACGCCCTCGGCTACCCCCGGACCGCCTCCCTGGCCGACGTCCGGGAGCGCTACGCGGACCTCGAGCTCGACGCCGCAAGTGGCGACGTCGTGTCCGTCGCCGGCCGCGTCGTGCTCTACCGGACCGGCGGCAAGCTGTGCTTCGCCCAGCTGCAGGAGGGCGACACCCAGCTGCAGGTCATGGTCAGCCTCAACAGCGTCGGCGAGGAGCGCCTCGCGGCTTGGAAGACCGACGTCGACCTGGGCGACCACGTCGGCATCACCGGCGAGGTCATCAGCAGCCGACGCGGCGAGCTCAGCATCCTGGCCAGCGACTGGCAGCTGACCAGCAAGGCGCTGCGGCCGCTGCCGGACAAGCACAAGGGGCTCACCGACCCGGAGGCTCGCGTCCGGCAGCGCTACCTCGACCTGCTGGTCAACCCCGCCAGCCGGGGGGTGGTCCGCGACCGCGCGACCGTCATCCGCTCACTGCGGGACACCCTTGACCGCCGCGGCTACGTCGAGGTCGAGACGCCCGTCCTGCAGGTCGTCCACGGCGGTGCCGCAGCCCGGCCGTTCGCCACCCACGTCAACGCGCTCGACCTGGACGTCACGCTCCGGATCGCGACCGAGCTGTTCTTGAAGCGGCTGGTCGTCGGCGGCGTCGACAAGGTCTACGAGATCGGCAAGACCTTCCGCAACGAGGGCATCGACTCCACGCACTTCCCGGAGTTCACCGAGCTCGAGGCCTA
>JAVXVI010000137.1:0-5099 GCA_032230005.1 Actinomycetota bacterium
CGAGCCGCTGCACGGACCCGCGAAGGCCGAGGCCGTCCGCGCACTCGCCGAGCGCGAGGGGCTCGATCTTGCGCGGTGCACGGCGTACAGCGACTCGTCGAACGACGTCCCGATGCTGTCGGCGGTCGGGCACGCGGTCGCGATCAACCCGGACACCAAGCTGCTCGAGGAGGCCCGTCTTCGCGGGTGGGACGTGCGGGATTTCCGGACCGGCCGCAAGGCCGCGAAGATCGGCATCCCGACGGCCGCCGGGGTGGGTGCGCTGACCGGCGGCGTGGTCGCCGGGCTAGCGCTACGACGCCGGCATGCCGGTCACGGTCACCTCCAGCAGTGGCGCGACGCCGGCCAGGGCCAGCTCCGCCACCTCCGCGCCGCCGTCACCCGCTAGAAGAAGACGGAGCGGCGCTGCATCAGGAGCGTGTAGAGGGTCGACTGGATGGTCTCGCGGACCTGGTCGGTGAGGTTGAAGACGAGCATCGGGTCCTCGGCCGCGGTCGCGCCACCGAGGTCGGCCGTCTGGATCGGCTCGCCGAACTCGATGATCCACTTCGACGGCAGCGGCACCACGCCGAGCAGCCCCAGCCAGGGGAAGAACGGCGTCAGCGGGAGGTACGGCATGCCCAGCAACCGGGCGAGCGTCTTCGCGTTGCCGACCATCGGGTAGATCTCCTCCGCGCCCACGATCGAGCACGGGATGATCGGCACGCCGGTCCGCAGCGCCGCGGAGACGAAGCCGCCGCGGCCGAACCGCTGCAGCTTGTACCGCTCGCTGAACGGCTTGCCGATCCCCTTGAACCCCTCGGGCCAGACGCCGACGAGCTCGCCGCCGGACAGCAGCCGCTCGGCATCGGCGTTGCACGCCAGGGTGTTGCCGCCCTTGCGGGCGATCGGCGCGACGATCGGCAGCTTGAACACGAGGTCAGCGCCGAGCAGCCGCAGGTGCCGGTGCGACGGGTGGTGGTCGAGCAGCGCGAGGGTGGTCATCAGCGCGTCGACCGGGATCGTCCCGGAGTGGTTGGCGACGATCAGCGCGCCACCGGTGTCGGGGACGTTGTCGAGCCCACGCGTCTCCACCCGGAACCACTTGTCGTAGAGCGGCCGCAGCGGCGGCAGCAGGACGTGGTCGGTGAGGTCGGGGTCGAAGCCGAAGTCGTCGATCTCGTAGTCACCGGTCAGGCGACGACGCAGGAAAGCCAGAGCGCCCGCGGCCTTGCGCTCCCACTGGGCCGGCTCGGCCCGAGGAGCGTCCGGCAGCACCGGTTCGGCCCGCGACGCCGAGGCACGACGGCTTCGCGCGGCAGCGCTCTCGTGCCGCCCGTCGCGCGGCTCGAGCGGGATGACTGTTGCCTCAGGCACGGAGGGCTCCCGTCTGGGTGGTCCGGCCGGCGGTACGACGGGAGGCGAGCAGTCCGAGGACCCGGTCCTCCACGGAGGCGGCGAGCTCCGGCGTCAGGAACCCCGGCCGGTGCTGGGCGAAGTCCTCGAAGGCTTGCGCGGTCGGGCGCGGCGACCACTCGAACCGCTTGGCGAACCGGCTCACATCGGCGACCCGGCCGTGCTCGAGGTAGCGCATCTGCTCGGGTGAGAAGTCGACCAGCCCGGCCCGCCGGAACAGCTGCCCGACCAGGCTGACCGCCGGCGACGGCACGGCGACGAACGGCCGGCCGACGCGCCGGATCGCCTGGGAGAGAAGGAGAACGCCCTCACCGCCGACGTTGAAGATCCCGGGATGGTCCTCGAGAGTCGCCCGGCGCAGCGCCTCGATGCCGTCGTCCTCGTGGCACAGCTGGATCCGCGGGTCGAAGCCGAAGACGGTGGGTACGACGGGGAGCGAGAAGTACCGGGTGAGTGAGCTCTCGATGGTGGGCCCGATGAAGTTGGTGAACCGCATCAGCGACAGGGTCACGTCCGGGCGGCGCCGGCCGAAGCCGCGCACGTAGCCTTCGACCTCGACCGCGTCCTTCGCGTAGCCCGACTTCGGCAGCGCGCGCGGCTCCTCGGACTCGGTGAACAACGCCGGGTCGCGCGGCGACGACCCGTAGATCGCGGTCGTCGACTTCACCACGAGCTTGCGCATGCTCGGCGCCTTCTGGCAGGCGGCCAGCAGCTGCATCGTGCCGATGACGTTGATCTCCTTCATCGCGGTCCGGCCCCCCGCTCCGAGGGGCGTCGCGATGACGTTCATGTGGACGACGGTGTCGACCTCGGCCTGCGCGATCACCTTGGCGATCAGCGGGTTGCGGATGTCGGCGCGCACGAACTCGGTCCGCCCGAGGGTCCGCTCGATCTCCGGCTTCGGCGGGACGGTGTCGACGCCGATGACGCGTTCGACCGAGGGGTCGGCGGCCAGCACGGCGGCCAGGCGGCTGCCGAGGTAGCGGCTGACCCCGGTGACGAGGACGACGCGAGGTGGCACGGGCGGGTCCTCTCTGGCAGTCGGGCTCCAGCGGCCCACACTAGCGGCCGCCCCATCTGCCCCGATTCCTACGCGATGCCCGCCGAGGAGGGCTGCTCGAACATCGACACCGGCGGCGCCGGCACCGCAGGTTCCTGCTGCACCCGCGCGATGACGAGCGGATCACCGCGGCGGGCCCGCAGCGCGGCCGCCGCGCTGCCCTGGTTGACGGCGATCGTGACCGTGCGGAAGGAGTCCTCGCACACCGCCAGCCGGCCGCGCCCGACCTCGCCGTACGTCAGCGTGAACGGCACCGTCATCGTCTTGCCCCCGCAGCGCAGCTCGACGGTGTCCCCGAGGTGCACGCCGGCCGCCTCGAGGTCGGCGCGGTGCATGTTCAGCGTGAGGTTGCCGAAGTGGTCGACCATCACGACCTCGCCGTGCACGTGGTCGTCGTCGACGGTCGGCATCCGCAACGGGATCCGCTCGAGGTCGGCGACCGGGATCTCGGTCCCGACCTCCTCGACGGCGAGGCCGGCGGCCAGCCGCGCGGCGACCGGCGAGAAGACGTCACGACCCCGGAAGGTGCGGGCCGGCGTCGGGTGCCAGAGCGCCGGGTTGTCGAGGACGAAGGCGCGTACGGCGCCGCCTGCCACCTCCCAGGCCTGGCTCGTCAGCCCGTTGTCGGGAGCGACGAAGGTCGAGCCGTCTGCGGTCCGGACGGCCACACCGCGGACCGGAGTGGGCCGGAACGGGTCGACCAGGGCCAGGTGGATCGCCGGCGCCGGGAGGTACGGGATCGCCGAGGCAAGCACAGCCGCGCCCTGCTCGATGTCCTGGGGGTTGACCAGGTGCAGCAGGTCGATGACGTGGACGTGCGGCGCGTGGCAGGCGATGACGCCCTTGCACACCCCGAGGAAAGCGTCCTCGAAGCCGAAGTCCGACAGGAAGGTCAGCCAGCGAACGTCCGACGGGTTCTGCGCCGACAAGGAGTCCTCCGCGATGCGCGGGACCGGCGCCGTTGCCGCTCCCCCGACCGGAGGCTACTTCTTGTTACGACGCTGGACGCGGGTCTTCTTCAGCAGCTTGCGGTGCTTCTTCTTTGCCATCCGCTTGCGGCGCTTCTTGATGACGGAACCCACGAATGACCCTCAGCTCGTAACGATGACGTCCAGGAAAGCGGTCAGCCTACCCGGCTTCGGTGAACGCCCCTCTGAGGTACTCGTGGACGGCGTGCTCGGGCACGCGGAACGACCGGCCGACCCGGACCGACGTCAGCTCGCCGGAGTGGACGAGCCGGTAGACCGTCATCTTGGAGACGCGCATGATCGCGGCGACCTCAGCGACGGTCAGGAAGCGCACCTCGGACAGGCTGGACATGACGGCACCGCTCTCGGCACGCGTCGTGGTCGCCGGCTTCCCCACCGGTGACGCGAGACACGCACGTGCACTACGGAGAGTATCGGGACCGAAGGGGCTCGGATAGTCACCCGTTCGGCCTAATGCCCGGGATCGCCCTCGGGCTCGGTCACGTCGGCCACGGTCGCCCCGAGGACCGAGACGGCCGCATCCGCCGCGACGAGGACCGCGACGCCGTGATCGCCCGCGCCGAGGGTCACATCGCGGCCACTGATGCGCTCGTCGGCGATCACCGGCCAGGCGGTCGTCGACCCGAACGGCGTGATGGTGCCGCGCTCGTAGCCGGTCGCGTCCTTGGCAGCGGCGGCGTCGGGCATCGACATCCGGCTGACCCCGAGCAGGGCCCGGAGCTTCGGCCAGGAGATCGTCCGGTCGCCGGGGACGAGAACGAACAGGTAGTCGTCGTCGCCCCGTCGTACGACGAGCGTCTTGATCACGTCGGCGGGCTCCACGCCGCGGGCGACCGCAGCCTCGGCCAGCGAGCGGACCGGCCCGTGCTCCACGACCCGGTAGGGAAGGCCGGCCTCGTCTAGCGCCGCGAGCGCCCGCTCTCGGCTCAAGCCACGGCCCAGCCGTCGAGGAGGAAGGCGGCCAGCGGGTCGTAGTGCTGCGGCGGGATGTTGTCGTCCAGCGGCACCGTCACGATCGGCTTGCCCTCCTCCTCGGCCACGAACAGCGCGGGGTCGTTGCAGTCGGCGTAGCCCAGGGTGTCGATCCCCGCCTCCGCCGCGGCACCCGCCCAGCCGTGGTCGGCGACGACCAGGTCGGGCGGAGCGTCCAGGGCGGCGAGCAGCTCCTCCATCGGCTCGGAGCGGTGCGTGTGCAACAGCTCGCCGCCGCTCGCCAGGACAGCTACGCCGCCGACGTAGCGGACGTGCCGGGGTCGGCCCGACCCCCACTCGGCGTCCCACGGCCAGTTCCAGTCGAGCTCGGGCAGGAGCAGCTCGCAGCCGGCGGTGCGCAGGGCCGCGGCGATCGCGAGGTGCAGGGACAGGACACCGGTCGGGTGACCCGTTGCGACGACGACCCGCTCGGATCGCTTGGCCGCGAGCGCGAGGCGGTCGCGGTGCTTGTCGAGCGCGGCGAGGGTGAGGTCCGGGTCGATCGTGTCCATGCCGTCGGTGTGCGCCCGGTCCGGGTCGATGCCGCAGCGGCGGACCATGACGGCGAAGACCTCGTCATAGGTCCAGTCCTTGCGTCGATGCAGACCGAACCAGTACTCCGGTGCGTCCTCGAGCATCCGGCCGATGTTGCGCAGGTTGTCCTGACGCGTCGTGTCGACGAC
>JAVXVI010000138.1:0-2505 GCA_032230005.1 Actinomycetota bacterium
TCCGGCCAGTCCCGCCGTTGCCACCGCCCGACCCGTTCTCTCCGGCCGACGCAGACGAGGAACGCTGCTACGCCGAGACCGACCCCGACGAGTCCGAGGCCCGGCACACCACAGAAGACCTCTGGACCCTCATCGACGACCCCACCACCTGGCACGACTGGCCCGACCCGACCGAGCCGCCCAACAGCTAACTAAGCGGTGCTGTCTCGGACCCACACTCGTGTCGCGCGCAGGCCGCCCTCGACAGCGGTGAAGGGCTCCCAGCCCAAGGCCCGGCGGATGCCGCCGTTCTCGAGAGCCACCCCAGGCCCAGCGCCCGACACCGCTTCGGTCAGCCCGACCATGCGGGCGAGCTCAGCGGGCGCCACCGTCGTACCCGTCCCGACGTTCAGCCGCCGGCACTTCCCACCGTCTCCCAGCGCCCGCGAGAAGGCGTCGACCGCGTCGTCGACGTAGACGAGGTCGACCGCCACCGCCGGCGCGACCCCGCGCAGCGCATCGGCGACCGCTCCCGACCCGGCGCGTGGTCCGTAGACCTCACCGAGCGCCAGCACGGTCCACTCCGGACCCCCAGACCGTCCCGACGCCGCGAGGAACAGCTCCGCAGCGGCCGCGGCCGCGCCCGCGGCTGTGACCGGCGCCAGCTTCGCCCGCTCCCCGACCGGTGTCGCACTCGGCCGCCCGTACACCGCCCCGCTCCCAGCCACGACCAGCTTGCGCACGCCGTCAGCAGCCGCGACCAGGTTGACCGTCCCGACCACCGCCACCAGCGGATCGGCGGCGGACGCGGCCAGGTGGCAGACGACCTCCGGCCGCTCGTGTGCCAGCAGCTCACCGAGCAGGGCGTCGCGCACGTCGAAGCGGGAGAAGACGAACTGCTTGCTCCGCCTCGCCTCCGCGAGGTTGGCCAGCCGCCCGCTCGACAGGTCGTCGAGCCCGTGGACGTCGTGCCCGTCAGCGATCAGCCGGTCGACGAGGTGGCTGCCCAGGAAGCCGGCCGCTCCGGTGACGAGGACCTTCACCCGTGGCGCGCGCGCCAGCCGGCCCAGGCCGTCTCGACCATGTCATCGAGGTCACGCGTCGCGCTGAACCCCAGCCCCTCGCGGATCCGCTCGACAGCGGCGACGATCCGCGCCGGGTCACCGGGCCGGCGATCCACGATCTCGGGCGTCACGTCGCGGCCGGTGACCTTGCCGATCACCTCGAGGACCTCCAGGACGGAGGACCCCTCGCCACGACCGATGTTGTACGTCGCCGGCTCCGCGCCTTCGTCGAGCGCGTGCGCGGCAGCGAGGTGCGCGGCCGCGATGTCGGCGACATGCACGTAGTCCCGGATGCACGTGCCGTCCGGTGTCGGGTAGTCGTTGCCGAACACCTTCGGCCGGGACCCGGCCTCCAGCTCGCGGAAGACCATCGGGATCAGGTTGAAGACACCGGGATCACCCAGCTCGGGAGACGCCGCACCCGCCACGTTGAAGTAGCGCAACGCCATGTATCGCAGCCCGAATGCCGTCGCGCAGTCGCGCATCACCCACTCGCCGATGAGCTTGCTCTCGCCGTACGGCGACAGCGGCACACCCGGGACGTCCTCCGTCACCAGGTCGACGTCGGGCAGACCGTACGTCGCAGCGCTCGACGAGAAGACGAACTCGTCGACGCCTCCGTCGCGGCACGCCTCCAGCAGCGTCACCAACCCGTGGACGTTCTCGCGGTAGTACAGGAGCGGGTCCGCGACGGACTCCCCGACCTGCTTCTTCGCGGCGATGTGCACGACACCGGTCACGCCGTGCGTCGCGATGACGCTGTCCAGCAGCGCACGGTCGAGGACGGAGCCGATCTCGAGCTCCGCACCCGAGACGCGGGAGGCATCGCCGGTCGACAGGTCGTCCAGCGCGACGACCGACGTGCCGTCCTCGACCATGGCGCGTACGACGTGCGCGCCGATGTAGCCGGCTCCGCCGGTGACCAGCCATGTCATGCCGTGACTCCTCAGCCTCTTCGAGAGGCGAGGCTAGCCGTCGCGGCTACTCGGCCCTGAACTCCACGTGGTCGATCTCGACGCGCACCTCCTGGATGCGCACCATCACCCGCTCGCGAAGGTCCGCCGGTGGAGCGTCGCCGCCGCAGCAGCGGGCGACGAGCGCCTTGACCGCCTGCTCCAGGCCGTACTGCCGCAGACACGGGGCGCACTCGTCGAGATGGATCCGCACGTGGCTCTGCGTGTGCGAGTCGGCTTCCCCGTCGAGATAGAGGTAGACCGCCTCCAGCACCTCGCTGCAGGGCGTCTCGTGCGGCTCGCCGCAGCTCATGACTCGTCAGCTCCGGCCCGGACCAGCCCGCGCTCCACGGCGTAGTCGGTCAGCTTTGCCTTGAGACCACGACGGCCGCGGTGCAGGCGGCTCATCACGGTGCCGATCGGTGTGCCCATGATCTCGGCGATCTCCTTGTAGGAGAACCCCTCCACGTCGGCGAGGTAGACCGCCATTCTGAAGTCTTCCGGCAGCT
>JAVXVI010000139.1:0-16410 GCA_032230005.1 Actinomycetota bacterium
CGAAACACCGACCCTGGAGGCTCCTCGTGGCCCGCTCGGAGAACCCGTCCGTCATCGTCGCCGGCGCCCGCACGCCCATCGGCAAGCTGTCCGGCGCGCTCAAGGACTTCACCGCGATGGACCTCGGCGGGATCGCCATCTCGGCGGCCCTCGAGCGCTCCGGGGTGACGGGCGACCAAGTCGACTACGTGATCATGGGCCACGTCCTGGGCGCCGGTCAGGGCCAGATCACGGCCCGTCAGGCGGCGGTCAAGGGCGGCATCCCGATGGACGTGCCGGCTCTCACCATCAACAAGGTCTGCCTGTCCGGTCTGGATGCGATCGCGCTTGCCGACCAGCTCATCCGGGCCGGGGAGTTCGAGATCGTCGTCGCGGGCGGCATGGAGTCGATGACGAACGCGCCGTACCTCCTGCCGAAGGCCCGCCAGGGCTACCGCTACGGCAACGCGGAGATCCTCGACGCGACCTTCCACGACGGGCTCTTCGACGCCTTCGACAAGGTGCCGATGGGCGAGGGCACCGAGCGCCACCAGCACCGCTACGACATGACCCGCGAGGAGCAGGACGAGTTCGCCGCGCGCAGTCACGAGCTGGCCGCAGCAGCGATCAAGGAGGGTCGCTTCACCGACGAGATCGTCCCGGTCGAGATCCCGCAGCGGAAGGGCGATCCCATCGTCGTCACCGAGGACGAGGGTGTGCGACCGGGTACGACGGCGGAGACGCTCGCGAAGCTCAAGCCCGCGTTCACGAAGGACGGCACGATTAGCGCCGGTAACGCCTCGCAGATCTCTGACGGGGCGGCTGCTGTCGTCGTCATGAGCAAGAGCAAGGCTGAGTCGCTCGGCCTGACCTGGCTGGCGGAGATCGGCGCGCACGGCGTCGTCGCGGGCCCGGACAACTCCCTGCAGGAGCAGCCGGCCAACGCGATCCGCGCCGCGATCGCGAAGGAGGGCATCTCCCTGGACGACATCGACCTGTTCGAGCTCAACGAGGCCTTTGCCGCCGTCGGCATCGCGTCGACGAAGGCACTCGGCGTCGACCCGGCCAAGATCAACCCCAACGGCGGGGCCATCGCGCTGGGTCACCCGATCGGCGCGAGCGGGGCGCGCATCGTCCTGCACGTGGCGCACGAGCTCAAGCGCCGCGGTGGCGGCACCGGCGCGGCTGCGCTCTGCGGCGGTGGCGGTCAGGGCGATGCCCTGATCCTGCACGTTCGCGCGTGACCGCTGGGGCCGTAGCGGGGTCGGCTCGATCAGCACGATCCCGCCGGACGGTCGACGTGCCGGCGCTGGTCGAGCAGGCGGCGGCCGGTAACGCGCGCGCCGTCGGCCGGCTGATCAGCCTCGTCGAGGACGCGTCACCGGCTCTGCGTGAGGTCATGGCGCTGCTGGCTCCGCTGGCTGGGCACGCCAGGGTGATCGGCCTGACCGGGTCGCCCGGCGTCGGCAAGTCCACGTCGACGAGCGCGCTGGTCTCGGCGTACCGACGACGTGGGATGCGCGTGGGCGTGCTGGCCGTCGACCCGTCGTCGCCGTTCTCCGGCGGCGCCCTGCTCGGCGACCGGGTGCGCATGCAGGACCACGCGACGGACGAGGGAGTCTTCATCCGGTCGATGGCATCCCGCGGTCACCTCGGTGGCCTGTCGTGGGCCACCCCGCAGGCGCTGCGGGTGCTCTCCGCCGCCGGCTGCGACGTCGTACTGGTCGAGACCGTCGGTGTCGGTCAGGCCGAGGTGGAGGTGGCCTCCCTCGCCGACACGACCCTGGTGCTGCTCGCGCCGGGCATGGGCGACGGCATCCAGGCCGCGAAGGCGGGCATCCTCGAGGTGGCCGACATCTTCGTCGTCAACAAGGCCGACCGCGACGGAGCCGACCAGGTGGTGCGCGACCTGCGCTACATGCAGTCGCTGGGGGAGCAGTCGCCCTCGCAGGCCAAGGTCGAGGGCAAGTGGGTCGCGCCGATCCTCAAGACGATCGCCGCCAAGGGCGAGGGCGCCGATGAGGTCGTGGACCAGATCGAGAAGCACGGCGAGTGGCTGAGCAGGACCGGGACCCTGACGGCGCGGCGGCAGCACAGGGCCTCGGACGAGGTCGAGGCGATCGCGCTGACCGTCCTGCGCGATCGGATGGGCGACCTTCGCGGTGGTGATCTCCTCGACCTGCTCGCGGCCCGGGTCGTCGACGGGCAGCTCGACCCCTACTGCGCGGCCGACGAGCTCGTCGCCGGCATCACGTCCTGACCTCGCCGGCGGCGGCTTCGACCTCGAGTAGGGACTCGGACTCGCGCTCCTTCTCGAACGCCGCCCGCCCGCCCCGCACGCCGAACAGGCGCTTGGTCCAGACCAGGTAGGCGATCGCTGCGATGTTGACGAGCAGCGCGCCGACCCGCAGGACGGTCACCTTCTTGATCAGCTCGTGGATCTCGAGCGGCAGGAAAATCGACGTGCCGACGGCTGCGACGTACTCACCCCATCGCTTCAGCAGGAACAGACCGACGGCCTCTGCCAGCTGCAGGACGGCGTAGGCGAGCAGCCCGATCGCGAGCAGGGTCAGCGTGTGCGGCTTGGACTCCAGCACCTTCTGGATCCGCTGGATGAAGGCGCTGTCGGTCAGGTTGATGTGCAACGCGTTCTGCAGGGGCTTGGCAGCGGGAAGCGCGCGCTCGAAGGTCGCCCGGAGGTTGCTCTGCGAGCCGCGGAAGCGCAGCACCCCGTAGGCGAGGGCGAGCAGGACCAGGGCACGGATCAGGCGCTCCGCGGCAAGCAGGCGCAGGATCGTCGCGTCGCGAAGCGCCCTGCCGCGCAGCACGATCGGCGCCTCGTCGGCGGGTCCGCTGCCGTGCGGTGGCCCGACCACGAAGTCGGCGCAGCGCAGGCACCGCCAGGCTTCGCCGGCAGGCGTTTCGACGTGCAGCCGGTCGCGCAGTTCCGGCTCGTCCGGGGCATATGTCTCGTGCCCCTTGCGGCCACACGCCCGCAGGCTCCAGTCCATGGGTGCAGCCTGCCGCAAGCGGTGCGGATGCGCCGGTTGCGCCGTACAGTCGGTATGACGGCCCTCACACCCGTCGCTGGGAGCATCCGCCATGCCCACGCGGACCGACCTCGCGCACCGACGCCGGTCGCTGTCGCGCGCCTGGGAAGCGCTGGTCGCTCGATCGACGCCTCCCGGCGACGACGCTCCGCCGGCGGTGGAGCCGGCCGTCGCGGAGTCGTGGGTCCGCTCCTCAGCGTGGGTCGACCCCGACTGCGCCGGAGCACCTGTCGACGACCCCGCCGACGTCGTCGGAGCCTGGGCGGGCGGCGCCGCTGCCAGCGGCTTGGCCGCCGCCGAGGACGAGGTCCGGCAGGTCGTGGCAGACGGTGACCTGATCGCGGCCGTGACCGACGCCGCCGGTCGCATCGTCTGGACCCTGGGGAGCCCGGTGATGCAGCGGGCCGCCGAGCGCGTCAACTTCGTCCCGGGCGGTCGTTGGGACGAGGCCTCGGTCGGGACCAACGCGCTGGCACTGGCCCTGCGGAGCGGGCGGCCGTCGACCGTCTACAGCGCCGAGCACTACAGCCGCGCTGTGCACGGCTGGGTTTGCTACTCCGTGCCGCTGACCGACCCGGTGACCGGGGACGTCATGGGGGTGCTCGACCTCAGCACCACGTGGGACCGGGCACATCCGCTCGTGATGGCGGCAGCCCGGTCGCTCGGCAAGACGGTCACGGCCCAGATGCCCGCCGCGACCACGCCCGACCTCGCCGTCCGCATCCTCGGGGCGGGGGAGGCTCAGCTCGCCGGTGCCGCCGTCGCCCTCTCGCCGCGGCAGGCGGAGATCCTCGCACTGCTGACGTTCTACCCGGACGGCCTCACCCTCGAGCAGCTGCACGACCGGTTGTACGGCGACTCCCCGGTGACGGCATCCACGCTGAAGGCTGAGGTGTCTCACCTGCGCACCCTGTTGGGCGGCGCGATCGGCTCACGTCCGTATCGGCTGACAGCTCCGGTGACGACCGATGCGCACCGGGTCCTGCGAGCCCTCGATCGGGGTGACCTGTCGGCCGCGGTCGCGGCCTACGGCGGCTCCCTGCTGCCGGCATCCGAGTCGCCGGGGGTTGCGGAGTGGCGGGAGTACGTCGATGTCGCGCTCCGCAACGCCGTGCTGGCCTCGGGCGATTACGCCAGCGTCCTCGGCTTCGCCGACCGCCACCCCTACGACGAGCAGGTGCAGCAGCACCTCGTCGCGGTGCTGCCTGCATCGGATCCGCGGCTCCCGCGGGCACGGGCGCGACTGGCGCGGGCAGCCGAGTGACCAACCGGACGCCAACCTCGCGCTCCTAGCGTCGGCACCGGAGCCCCGGCCCCCTAGCCGGGACGCATTCGGAGGTCGGTCATGAAGTACGCGCAACCCGGAACACCCGGCGCACTCGTCGAGTTCGACGCCCGCTACGACAACTTCATCGGCGGGAAGTGGGTGCCCCCGGTCAAGGGTCAGTACTTCAGCAACATCACGCCGGTGACGGGCAAGGCGTTCTGCGAGGTGGCCCGTTCCACCGCCGAGGACGTCGAGCTCGCCCTCGACGCGGCTCACGCCGCCAAGGACTCCTGGGGGCGCACCAGCGTCACCGAGCGCAGCAACATCCTGAACAAGATCGCGGACCGGGTCGAGGCCAACCTCGAGCAGCTCGCCGTCGCGGAGTGCTGGGAGAACGGCAAGCCGGTGCGCGAGTGCCTGGCTGCTGACCTGCCGCTGGTCGTCGACCACTGGCGCTACTTCGCCTCGGCCATCCGGGCCCAGGAGGGCTCGGCCGGCCAGATCGACGACGACACCGTGGCCTACCACTTCCACGAGCCGCTCGGGGTCGTCGCGCAGATCATCCCGTGGAACTTCCCGCTCCTCATGGCGACGTGGAAGCTCGCCCCGGCCCTCGCCGCCGGCAACTGCGTCGTGCTGAAGCCGGCGGAGCAGACCCCGACGACCATCCTGCTGTTCGCAGAGCTGATCTCGGACCTGCTGCCCGAGGGCGTCCTCAACATCGTCAACGGCTTCGGCGTCGAGGCGGGTAAGCCGCTCGCGTCGAGCGATCGCGTCGCGAAGGTCGCCTTCACCGGCGAGACCACGACCGGGCGGCTGATCATGCAGTACGCCTCGGAGAACCTGAACCCGGTCACGCTGGAGCTCGGTGGCAAGAGCCCGAACGTCTTCTTCGCCGACGTCATGGACCACGACGACGCGTTCCTCGACAAGGCCATCGAGGGCTTCGTGCTCTTCGCGCTCAACCAGGGCGAGGTCTGCACCTGCCCGTCGCGCGCGCTGATCCAGGAGTCGATCTACGACGCCTTCATGGAGAAGGCGCTCGCCAGGGTGAAGGCGATCGTGCAGGGCAACCCGCTCGACACGGACACCATGCTCGGCGCGCAGGCCAGCAACGACCAGCTCGAGAAGGTGCTCAGCTACCTGGATATCGGCAAGCAGGAGGGCGCGAAGGTCCTCACCGGCGGCAGCCGGGCGACGGTGCAGGGGCTCGAGGGCGGCTACTTCGTGCAGCCGACCGTGTTCGAGGGCACCAACGACATGCGCATCTTCCAGGAGGAGATCTTCGGACCGGTCGTATCGGTCACGAAGTTCACCGACTTCGACGATGCGATGCGGATCGCCAACGACACGCTGTACGGCCTAGGGGCCGGCGTGTGGAGCCGGGACGGGAGCGTCGCCTACCGCGCCGGTCGCGCGATCCAGGCCGGTCGCGTCTGGACGAACTGCTACCACGCCTACCCGGCCGGGGCAGCCTTCGGCGGCTACAAGGCCTCAGGCATCGGTCGCGAGAACCACAAGATGATGCTCGACCACTACCAGCAGACCAAGAACCTGCTGGTGAGCTACAACCCCAACAAGCTCGGCTTCTTCTAGGCCGGCCCGCTCGGCGGCGTCCCCGACGAGGGGACGCCGTCGTGCACCCGGAGGGACCCATGGCTCTCGAGCGCGTTACGGCTACTCAGGCCGCCGTCGACCTGATCGCGCGGCTGGCGGATCAGCACGGCCCACTGCTGTTCCACCAGTCCGGCGGCTGTTGCGACGGCAGCTCGCCGATGTGCTTTCCCCGGTCGGAGTTCAGGATCGGCAGTCGCGACGTCTACCTCGGGGACGTGGCCGGCCAGCCGTTCTACATGAGCGGCCCCCAGTTCGAGTACTGGCGGCACACCCACCTCACCGTCGACGTCGTGCCGGGCCGTGGAAGCGGTTTCTCGGTCGAGGCTCCGGAGGGAGTGCGGTTCCTCATCCGGTCCCGGTTGTTCGCCGACGACGAGGACGAAGCGGCGCGGCACGAGAAGGTGCTGACAGGGCCGCAGCACTGACCAGAGGGTGATGTCGCAATCCCGCCAGACAACGCGGCCTCCTGCAGCCAGGATGGCTGAGTGCACCAAGACATCGAGCAGTGCCTGCGCGCCGTGCAGGCCAAGGACGCCCGGTTCGACGGGTGGTTCTACACCGCAGTCGTGACGACCGGGATCTACTGCCGGCCGAGCTGCCCCGTCGTACCGCCCAAGCCCAAGAACATGCGCTTCCACCCGACCGCGGCCAGTGCGCAGGCGGCCGGTTTCCGGGCCTGCAAGCGCTGCCGGCCGGACGCCACCCCCGGCTCGCCGGAGTGGGACAGCCGCTCCGACGTCGTCGCTCGCGCGGTGCGCCTCATCGCCGATGGTGTCGTCGACCGCGAGGGCGTGCCAGGGCTGTCTGCGCGGCTCGGCTACAGCCGGCGGCAGCTGGAGCGGCTGCTGCGCGCAGAGCTCGGGGCGGGTCCACTGGGGCTGGCACGGGCCCAGCGCGCGCAGACGGCGCGGCTGCTCATCGAGACCACCGGTCTGCCGATCGCGGAGGTCGCTCTCGCTGCTGGGTTCGGGAGCGTCCGCCAGTTCAACGACACGGTGCGCGAGGTCTTCGCGACGACGCCGGGTGACCTGCGGGCCCGATCGAAGGCGAAGCTCCCGCCGGCGCGGGGGATGGTCACGGTGCGGTTGCCGTTCCGGGCGCCACTGTGGCCGGACAACCTCTTCGGGCACCTGGTCGCGACCGCCGTGCCGGGCGTCGAGGAGTGGCGGAATGGCGCCTACCGGCGCACCCTGCGACTCCCGCACGGCAGTGGGGTCGTCGCCCTGACGCCCACGCCGGAGCACGTGCGGTGCACCTTGGCCCTGCAGGACATGCGCGACCTCAGTGTGGCGATCGCCCGTTGCCGACGGCTGCTCGACCTCGACGCCGACCCGGTCGCGGTCGATGCGCTGCTGTCCGAGGACCCGATGCTGGCACCACTCGTCGCGAAGGCACCCGGACGTCGGGTGCCACGGACGGTGGACGAGCAGGAGCTGGCCTTGCGCATGGTGCTCGGCCAGCAGGTGAGCACGGCGGCGGCCCGCACCCACGCGGGCCGGCTGGTCGCGGTGCTCGGCGACCCCGTCGCCGACGACTCGCTGACCCATCTCTTTCCGACGGCCGAGCAGCTCGCGGAGGTCGATCCCGCCACCCTCGCGATGCCCCAGGCACGCAAGAACACCCTCGTGGGACTGGCCCGCGCGCTGGCGGACGGACGGGTCGACCTCGACCCCGGGGCCGACCGGGCTGAGGCGCGGACACAGCTCGAAGCGCTGCCGGGCATCGGGCCCTGGACCGTGGAGAGCATCGCCATGCGCGCACTCGGCGACCCCGACGCGTTCCTTGCCACCGACCTCGGGGTCGTGACCCTCGCCCGCGCGGCCGGGCTGCCCACCGGCAAGGGCCTGCTGGCCCACGCCGAGCAGTGGCGACCGTGGCGCGCCTACGCCGTACAGCACCTGTGGGCTCTCGGAGACCACCCCGTCAACGCACTCCCAGGAGACGCAGCATGAGAACGCACTCGATCGTGGACAGCCCCGTCGGTCCGCTGACGCTGGTCGACGAGGACGGCCAGGTGGCCGGGGTCTACATGGACGCCCAGCGCCATCGGCCGGACCCCGCCTTGCACGGTGACCGCGATGACGACGTCCTGCCCGAGCTGCGCGAGCAGCTCGACGGCTACTGGTCCGGGCAGCTGCGGGAGTTCACCGTGCCGGTGCGGCTCGCCGGTACCGACTTCCAGCGCCGCGTCTGGCAGGCGCTGCAGACGATCCCGTACGGCGAGACCTGGTCCTACGGCAAGCTCGCCGTCGAGATCGGCGCGGCGGGAGCGAGCCGCGCCGTGGGTCTCGCCAACGGCCGCAACCCGATCGGCATCGTCATCCCGTGCCACCGGGTCGTCGGCGCCAACGGCAGCCTCACCGGTTACGGCGGCGGCATCGAGCGCAAGCGGTGGCTGCTCGACCACGAGCGGAGCCAGCTGTGGTGAGGATCCGGCCGTTGCCGAGGCCCGTCGACAGCAGCGCCGGGGTGCTCGTGGTGGCCGACGAGCCGCACAGCTTCCCGTGCCGGCGCTGCCTGCGGGACGCGGAGCCCGGCGAGGAGCTGCTGCTGGTCGCCTACGACCCGTTCGAGGTCGCCAGCCCCTACAGCGGTCCGGGACCGATCTACCTGCACGCGGCTGAGTGCAGCGCGTATGTCGGCGACGAGGTGCCGGAGCAGCAGAGGCGCCGGCTGCTGTCGGTCCGGGGCTACGACGGGAGCTCGCTCATGACCGGGGCTGCGGTGGTGCCAGGGACGGAACTGGAGGACGCCGCCGCGGAGCTGTTCGCGGATGCCCGGACGGCTTTCGTCCACGTGCACAACGCAGGGCCCGGCTGCTTCGCGGTCCGCCTTGACCGCGAGGCGGTGTGACGGCGGTAGCCTCGGCGCATAGCCCGCTGTCACACCAGGAGCCCGCGTGACGCCAGACGAGATCGCCGCCGGCCGCGAGCGCTGGCAGGCGCGCTACGACGCCGCGAAGAAGCGTGACGCCGACTTCACGACGCTGTCCGGTGATGAGGTGGCCCCGGTCTACGGTCCCAAGCCAGGCGATGTGTACGACGGCTTCGAGGCGATCGGCTGGCCGGGGGAGTTCCCGTTCACCCGGGGCCTGTACCCGACCGGCTACCGCGGGCGGCCTTGGACGATCCGGCAGTTCGCCGGGTTCGGCAACGCGCAGCAGACCAACGAGCGCTACAAGATGATCCTGGCCGAGGGTGGCGGTGGGCTGTCCGTCGCGTTCGACATGCCGACCCTGATGGGTCGCGACTCCGACGACCCTCGCTCGCTCGGTGAGGTCGGGCACTGCGGTGTTGCGATCGACACCGCAACCGACATGGACGTGCTGTTCTCCGACATCCCCCTCGGCGACGTCACGACCTCCATGACGATCAGCGGCCCCGCCGTACCCGTCTTCTGCATGTACCTCGTCGCGGCCGAGCGACAGGGCGTCGACCCGGGAGTGCTCAACGGCACGCTGCAGACCGACATCTTCAAGGAGTACATCGCGCAGAAGGAGTGGCTGTTCCCACCGGAGCCGCACCTGCGGCTCATCGGCGACCTGATGGAGCACTGCGCAGAGAAGATCCCTGACTACAAGCCGATCTCGGTGTCCGGCTACCACATCCGCGAGGCCGGATCGACGGCTGCGCAGGAGCTCGCGTTCACCCTCGCGGACGGCTTCGCCTACGTCGAGCTCGGCCTGTCGCGCGGGCTCGACGTGGAGGTCTTTGCGCCCGGGCTGTCGTTCTTCTTCGACGCGCACATCGACTTCTTCGAGGAGATCGCGAAGTTCCGGGCGGCGCGGCGGATCTGGGCGCGCTGGCTGCGCGACGTCTACGGCGCCAAGACCGACAAGGCGCAGTGGCTGCGCTTCCACACCCAGACGGCCGGGGTCTCCCTGACCGCGCAGCAGCCGGACAACAACATCGTGCGTACGGCGGTGGAGGCGCTCGCCGCAGTGCTCGGCGGGACCAACTCGCTGCACACCAACGCTCTCGACGAGGTGCTCGCACTGCCGTCCGAGAAGGCAGCGCAGATCGCCATCCGCACGCAGCAGGTCATCGCCGAGGAGACCGGCGTCATGAACGTCGCGGACCCGCTCGGGGGCAGCTGGTACGTCGAGCAGCTGACCGACGAGATCGAGAGGCAGGCCGAGGAGGTCTTCGCCAAGATCAAGGCGATGGGGACTGACGGCTCGATCACGTCCGGGATCCTGCGCGGCATCGAGGACGGCTGGTTCATGGGCGAGATCGCCGAGGCTTCCTTCCAGTACCAGACAGCTCTGGAGAAGGGCGACAAGAAGGTCGTCGGGGTCAACGTCTACGACGGCGGCGTCGACCAGCCGCTGGAGATCCTGCGGGTGTCGCACGAGGTCGAGCGCGAGCAGGTGAAGGTCCTTTCCCAGCGCCGGCTCTCCCGCGACGACGACGCGGTGCAGGAGGCGCTGGCGCGCATGGTCGAGGTGGCAAAGGGCGAGGGCAACACGATCCCGCCGATGCTCGACGCGATCCGCGCGGAGGCCACGCTCGGCGAGGTGTGCGGAGCCCTGCGCGACCTGTGGGGCAGCTACACCGAGCCGCCGCGGTTCTGATCCGCCAGCTGCGCGCGTAGCGACTCCACCTCCGCGCGCAGCGACACGACCTCGGCGCGCAGCGCGGTCAGCTCGTCAGCATCCGCCGGCGTCGGCACGGTGCCCTCCACGAGCACCTGGGCGAAGCGGGCTCCCTTCTGCCCTGGTTGGCGGTCCAGCTGGACGACCAGCGCGTCGGTGGGGTCGCGCAGCGACGCGAGCGCCGCCTCGACGTCCTCCGGGCTCGCGAAAGCGTGCATGCGCTCGGACCGTGTACGCAGCTCGGCCGCGGTCTGCGGTCCGCGGAGCAGCAGCAGGGCGAGCAGTGCCTGCTGCGGGGTGTCCAGGCCGAGTGCCTCGTCGAGCAGGTGCCGGTGCTTGTCACTGCGCTCGCCGGACCGGTGGACGGTACGCAGCAGCCCGCGCTCGCGCAGGCTGCGGACGGCGAGGCGGACGGCGGCGACGTCGTACTGCACCACCGGGTCACGGCTGGTGGTCTGGTTGCACGCCGCAAGCAGCGCGTTGTCCGTCAGGGGGTACTGCTGCGGCGTCGTCAGCTGCTTCTCGACGAGGCAGCCGAGGACGCGCCCCTCCTCCGGCGTGAGCTCCACCTGCGCGCTCCTCGGTCCTAGTCGGTCGGCAGTCCGGGCACGGTTGCCACTGTGGCCGCAGGGAGCAGGTCGGCTGGGTCGATGGGATCCGGCACAGTGGTCAGCTTCGCGACCGGGGACAGCATCACCCACACCACCGACACGGAGGCGATGGCTGCCGAGATCCAGAGCGTGGTGCGGATGCCGAAGACACCGCCGGCGATGCCGCCGAGGACGGCGCCGATCGGAAGGACCCCGAGCACCACGAAGCGCATCGTCGCGGTCATCCGGCCGAGCATCCGGTCCGGCGTGATGGACTGGCGCAGGCTGACCTGGTTGACGTTGTAGGCGACAGCCCCGAAGCCGATCAGCGCGCTGGACACGACGAGCACCGGTACGGCGGTGGCTCGCGTTGCGAGGGGGATGCCGATCCCGCCCAGTCCGGAGCAGACGCCGGCGACGACGATGGCGCGCCCGATGCCGAGGGCCTTCGCGAGGCGGGTCGCGACGAGCGCGCCGAGCAGCGTGCCGACATTGGCGACCGCGAAGATCAGGCCGATGGCCGTCGGGGCCAGCCCGAGAGTGCGGACCTGGAAGATCGTGAGCACCGCGCCCGAGATGCCGCCGGCGAAGTTGAAGGTGGCGGTGCAGCTCGCGATGGGCCGCAGCAGCGGGTGCCTGCGCAGGTAGCGGATGCCCTCACCGAGCTCGCGCCGCATCGAACGTTCGCCCGCGGGCTTGGGTTCCGGCTTCGGCTCGCGTTGCCGCAGCCCGAGCAGCGCCGCCGCGCTGACCCCGAACGTCGCCGCGTCGATGCCGAGGGCGGCCGGCGCGCCGAAGGCGCCGACCACGGCTCCCGCCAGGCCCGGACCCGCGACCTGCCCCGCAGACTGGGACGCCTGCAGCTTGCCGTTGGCGTCGGGCAGCTGCGAGCGCCGGACGAGGCCAGGCAGGAGCCCGGCATACGCCACGTCGAAGAACACCGTGCACACGCCGACCACGACGACGACAGCGGCCAGGTGGATCAGCGTGAGCGTCGCGAACGCCGACGCCAAGGGGATGGTGGCGAGAGCCAGCAGGCGTCCCAGGTCGGCCAGGATCATCACCGGCCGGCGACGGACGCGGTCGACCCACACGCCTGCGGGCAGGCCGATCAAAAGGAACGGCAGAAAGCCCGCGGCCTCCAGGAGGCCGACCTCGAGGGCCGTCGCGCCCAGCGTCAGCACCGCGGCCAGGGGGACCGCGAGCTGGGTGAACTGGCTGCCGAACTGGCTGATCGTGTCGCCGGTCCAGAGAACCAGGAAGTCGCGGTTGCGCCACAGCGACTGCGGGGGCGTCTCGGTGCCCGCGTCGTCCGTCACCGGCGCATGATCGAGGGCAACGACCGGCGCGGCAAGCGATTTCGCCTCAGCTGCATCGAGGTGCCCTAGGTCTGCAGTTCGACCTGCGCCGCAGACGGCCGCGCGTCGGCCTCACGAGGCGGTCGGAGCTCGACCGCGGCCGCGTTGACCGCGGCCACGAGCGGTACGGCGAAGATCGCTCCCGGCAGGCCGGCCAGCACGGCTCCCGACGTCAGCGTGACGGCGATCGCCATCGGGTGCAGGCTCACGTGCCGCCCGACGACGAACGGCTGCAGGACGTGGCTCTCGATCTGGTTGCCGACCACGAGGACGATCAGCACGACGAGTGCGGCGGTGGGCCCGTTGGTGACGAGAGTGACCAGGACGGCGAGTCCGCCGAAGACGACGGCGCCGATCAGCGGGATGAAGCCGCCGATGAAGACGAGCACGGCGAGAGGTGCGACGAGCGGCACGCCGAGGATCGCGAGGGCGATGCCCATGATCGCGCCGTGGAAGAGCGCGACGATGAACGTGCCGGTGACGTAGCCCGACAGCGTGTGCCACATCCGCTCGCCGACCCGGTCGGTCTGCCCGCGCTCGGAGTCGGGGAACAGGCCCGTGCACCAGGCCCAGATTCGCGAGCCGTCGTACAGCAGGAAGAGGGTGAGGAACAGCGTCAGTACGACGCCGGTGACGACGTCCGCGATGGTGCGTCCCGCACTCAGGATGCCGCTGGCCACCTGGCCCTTGCGAGACTGCAGCGCGTCGGTGATCCGGGTCCCGAGGTCGCCGGACTGCTTGAGGTGCAGCGGTCCGGTGGTGAGCCATGTCTGCGTCTGGTCGACGAGGTGGCCGACCTGGTTGACGAGCTCTGGGTAGCCCGCAGCTGCCCGGTTGACGACGAACGCCCCGATGCCGCCGAGTACCGCGATGGCGAGCAGCACCGTCACGATCGCCGCTGCGGCGCGCGGCAGACGGAGCCGCTCGAGCCGGTTCGTCACCGGTGACAGCAGCGCGGCGAGCAGCAGCGCCGTGAGCAGGGGGATGACGACCAGCTCGAGCTTGCGGGCAAGCATCCCCAGCAGCGTGATCGCCAGGCCGATGACGATGATCCGCCAGCACCAGGCGGCAGCGTCCTGGAGCAGCGGGGGGACTCCCGGCGCGCGCAGGGCGCGCTGGTCCTTCTTGACGACCATGGCCACAGCCTGCCCGGTTCGGCAGCCCTGGAAGAGCCGCCGCGCCGGTCGTGTTGAGTACAGGTATGCAGAGAAGGCCCACCGACCTCAACATCGCCGGCGCGATCGACCTGTCCTCCCTGAAGCAGCCCGCAGCGCAGCCCGCCGCCGCTCCCACGTCCACCTCGGCGCACGTGATCGACGTGTCGGAGGCGACCTTCGAGGCGGAGGTCCTGCAGCGGTCGCTGACGGTGCCGGTGCTCATCGACTTCTGGGCCGACTGGTGCGGCCCGTGCAAGCAGCTCTCGCCGGTCCTCGAGCGGATGGCCGAGGCCGACGGCGGCTCGTGGGTGCTGGCCAAGATCGACGTGGACGCCAACCCGTCGTTGTCGACGCAGCTGCAGATCCAGAGCATCCCGACCGTGCTGCTCGCCCTCGGCGGGCGCCTCATCCAGGGATTCACCGGCGCCCTGCCTGAGCGGGACGTCCGCTCCTTCCTCGACCAGGTGCTGGCCGCCGCGCAGCAGGCCGGCCTGCCCGGCGCGGCCGGCGCGCCGGCCGCTGGGGACGCGGCAGCTCCCGCCGGCCCACCGCCGGAGCCGGAGCTCATCGAGGCCGAGGACGCGCTCTCGCGCGAGGACTACGCCGCCGCGCTCGCGTCGTACGACGCACTGCTGCTGCGCAAGCCCAACGACCCCGAGGCGGTCGCAGGCAAGGCCTGGGCCGGGCTGCTGCACCGCACCACGGGGATCACCGACCCGCGGTCGGTGTTGACGGCAGCCGACGCGGCGCCGGATGACGTGGCAGCGCAGACGGCCGCGGCGGATGTGGAGATCCTCGGGGAGCAGATCGAAGCAGCGATCGCCCGTCTCGTGGGCCTGGTCCGCCGGACGAGCGGTGACGAGCGCGACGCGGTGCGGGTGCACCTGCTCGGCCTGCTGGACGCCCTCGACCCTCAGGACCCCCGGGTGCTCGCCGGCCGAAAGTCCCTGGCCAACGCCCTCTTCTGATCAGTCGATGAGCGAGGTGTAGACGAGCTGGCGCAGCTCGCTGCGGATGGCGTAGGTGCTCGACGGGATCAGCTGCGTGTAGAAGGCAGCCGTGACCTTCTCGACGGGGTCGACCCAGAACGCCGTGCTCGCCGCGCCGCCCCAGGTGAACTCCCCGGCGGATGCAGGCACCTTCAGCGCGACCGGGTCGACGCAGACGCCGAAGCCGAGGCCGAAGCCCATGCCGTCGTACGACGTCTCGGCGAACTGGCCCCTCGCCATCGCGGTCAGCAGCGCGCCGCCCGGCAGGTGATTGCGCGTCATGTAGGCCAGCGTCCGGGGCGACAGGATCCTGGTGCCTTCCAGCTCCCCGCCGCGCAGCAGCATCGAGGTGAACCGGTCGTAGTCGTGGGCCGACGACACGAGCCCGCCGCCGCCGCCGAGCCAGGACGGCTTGTGCAGGGCGCCGCGACCGATCTCGTCGTAGCGGAACGCCTCGGTCACGCCGGGTACGGCGGCGTAGAGCGCGGCCAGGCGGTGCGCGTTGTCACTGTCGACCCACCACGTCGTCTCCGACATGCCGAGCGGCTCGAAGATGCGCTCGGTGAAGACGTCGTCGAGCGTCTGTCCGGTCAGGACCTCGATCACGCGGCCGACCACGTCGCTGGCGACGGAGTAGTTCCAGCTCGTGCCGGGCTCGAACAGCAGCGGCATCGTCGCCCAGAGCTCGCAGAGGGCGGCCAGGTCCATCCCGGGCGGCTGGGCGAAGTCCGAGCCGGCCAGCCGGTACATCTCATCGACAGGGCTCGACTTCGTGAAGCCGTAGGTCAGACCGGCGGTGTGCGTGAGCAGGTGCCACATCCGCATCGGCTCGGTCGCGGGGACCGTCTTGGGGTTGTCGGCGGGTCCGTCGCGGTAGACGCGCAGGTCGCCGAAGATCGGGAGGTACTTGCTCACCGGGTCGTTGAGAGAGAAGGCACCCTCTTCGTAGAGCGCCATCGCGGTGACTGCGGTGATGGGCTTGGTCATGGAGTAGATCCGCCAGAGCGTGTCCTGCTCGACGGGCAGCCCGGCCTCCTTGTCACGCTGGCCGTACGTCGCGCTGAGGGCTCGCTTGCCGCGGCGGCTCACCACGACCTGCCAGCCCGCCAGCCGGCCGTCGTCGACGTAGCGGGCCAGGTGCCGCTCGATCCGCCCGAGCCGACGGGCATCGAAGCCGACCTCGGCGGGCTCGACCTCTATGTCCACGTTGCTGCCCATACCCGAGGATAGGCACGTGCCGCTCATGTCCATCGGCCGGGCGCTGGCCTGGCATGCCGACCAGGAGCCGAATCGGCCGTCGGTCACCGACGACGTACACACCTTGACGCGGCGCGAGCTCGACCACGAGAGCAACTGGCTAGCCCACGCCTACGCCGACCTCGGGGTCCAGCGCGACGACCTCGTCACCGTCGGCCTGCCCAACGGCGTCGACTACTTCGTCGCGTGCGCCGCGATCTGGAAGCTGGGGGCGACCCCGCAGCCGGTGTCGGCCCGCCTGCCGCCGGCCGAGCTGGCAGCCGTCGTCGAGCTCGCCGACCCCGCGCTTCTCGTCGGGATCGACCTGCCCGGACGGCCGTCGGTGCCGGCCGGGTTCGACGCGAACGGGTACGACCACGGGCCGCTTCCGGACGTGACCGCGTCCTCGTGGAAGGCACCGACATCAGGCGGCAGCACGGGTCGCCCCAAGGTGATCCTGTCCGGGACGGCGGGCGAGGTGGACCCCACGGTCGCGGCAGTGCCGTACATCCCGAGGGACGGCATCCAGCTCGTGCCCGGCCCGCTGTACCACAACGGGCCCTTCATCTACTC
>JAVXVI010000140.1:0-2847 GCA_032230005.1 Actinomycetota bacterium
TACCGCTGCCGGCCGACCTCGCGCCGGGCGATCTCGTCGCCGTGCCGGCCAGCGGCGCCTACCACCGCTCCATGGCGAGCAACTACAACCACGTGCCCCGCCCACCGGTCGTCGCGGTCCGCGACGGGGCCGCCCGCGTCATCGTCCGGCGCGAGACCGAGGACGACCTGCTCGCGCTGGACGTCACATGACGCAGATGCGGCGGCAGGTCGCAGTGCTGTTTCTCCTGGCCTCGGTCGGGGTGCTGGTCATGCTCGGGCTCGTCGTCGACCGCGCGCTCGGGCCCATCGCACTGGTCGTCTACGTGGTTCTCGTCACGGCGCCGCTCGTCGCCGGCATCGTCGCGGCAGCCCGCCGGCGCTCCAGGTTGACGGCCGGTCGCACCTGCACGTGCTGCACTGGCTCCGTGCACGATCCCGTCCAGGTCGTCTGATGGCCGGCCCCGGCCAGCCGCTCAAGGTCGCGCTGCTCGGCTGCGGCACCGTCGGCGCGGAGGTCGTGCGCCTGCTGCACTCCTCCGCCGATGACCTGGCAGCCCGGATCGGCGCGCCCCTCGAGCTCGCCGGCATCGCCGTGCGCAGGTTGCAGAAGAGCCGTGACCTGCCTGTCGACGATGCGCTGTTCACGACCGACGCAGCAGGGCTCGTCGCGCGCTCTGACGTCGACATCGTCGTCGAGGTCATCGGCGGGATCGAGCCGGCCCGCACGCTGCTGCTGGCCGCGCTGGCCGACGGCAAGGGTGTCGTCACGGCCAACAAGGCGCTGCTCGCAGAGGACGGCGCGACCCTGCATGCCGCCGCCCGCGACGCCGGTGCCGACCTCTACTACGAGGCGTCCGTCGCCGGCGCCATCCCGCTGTTGCGACCGTTGCGGGAGTCGCTGGCGGGCGACCACATCACCCGCGTCATGGGCATCGTCAACGGCACGACCAACTTCGTGCTGACGCGCATGGACGAGGCGGGGATGGGCTTCGCCGAGGCGCTCGACGAGGCGACCGCTCTCGGCTACGCCGAAGCCGACCCGACAGCCGACATCGAGGGCTTCGACGCCGCGGCGAAGGCGGCCATCCTGGCCGGGCTCGCCTTCCACACCCGGGTCACCGCAGGCGACGTGCACCGCGAGGGCATCACCGAGGTGACGGCGGCCGATGTCGCGAGCGCGAAGGAGATGGGCTGCGTCGTCAAGCTGCTCGCGATCGCCGAGAAGAGCGGCAGCTCCGTCGGGGTGCGGGTGCACCCCGCGATGATCCCGAGGACGCACCCGCTCGGCACCGTGCGTGAGGCCTACAACGCCGTCTTCGTCGAGGGCGCGAGCGCCGGCCAGCTGATGTTCTACGGCCGTGGTGCGGGCGGGTCACCGACCGCGTCCGCGGTGCTCGGTGACCTCGTCGCCGTTGCCCGCAACACGCTCTCCGGAGCCCGCGGTGCGGGTGAGTCGTCGTACGCCGACCTGCGGATCTCGCCGATGGGTGAGGTCGTCACGAGGTACCACATCAGCCTCGACGTCGCGGACAAGGCCGGTGTCCTGGCCGCCGTCGCCGGGGCGTTCGCGACGCACGACGTCTCCATCCGCACGGTGCGGCAGGAGGGGCATGCCGGCGATGCGAGCCTGGTCGTCGTGACGCACACCGCGACCGACGCCGCGCTGCAAGCCGTCGTCGAGGAGCTTCGTGGCCTGGACACCGTGCGCTCGGTGACGTCCGTGATGCGAGTGGAGGGCACATGAGCACCCCTGTTGCCTCGAGAGCCGGCTGGCGCGGGTTGATCGAGGAGTACCGCGACCGGCTTCCGGTGACCGACTCGACGCCGGTGGTGACCCTGCTCGAGGGTGCGACGCCGCTCGTGCACGCGGAGGTCATCTCCGAGCTCACCGGCTGCCAGGTCCACCTCAAGGTCGAGGGCCTGAACCCGACGGGGTCGTTCAAGGACCGCGGCATGACGATGGCGATCAGCAAGGCGCTCGAGGAGGGCAGCCGCGCGGTCATCTGCGCGTCGACCGGCAACACGAGTGCCTCGGCTGCGGCGTACGCAGCGAAGGGCGGGCTCACCTGCGCGGTCCTCGTGCCCGACGGCAAGATCGCCCTCGGCAAGATGGCGCAGGCACTCGTGCACGGTGCGCGGCTGCTGCAGGTGAAGGGAAACTTCGACGACTGCCTGAACCTGTGCCGTGACCTGTCGGACAACTACGCCGTCACCCTGGTCAACTCGGTCAACCCGTTCCGGATCGAGGGCCAGAAGACAGCAGCCTTCGAGATCGTCGACGTGCTCGGCGGTGCGCCCGACGTGCACTGCCTGCCGGTCGGCAACGCCGGCAACATCACGGCGTACTGGAAGGGCTATGTCGAGTACGGGACCGCACCACGCATGCTCGGCTTCCAGGCGGCCGGTGCGGCGCCGATCGTGACCGGTTCGCCGGTCGCGTCGCCGCAGACGATCGCGACCGCGATCCGCATCGGCAACCCGGCGTCGTGGCAGCAGGCGCTCGCGGCACGTGACGAGTCCGGCGGCGACATCCAGGCGGTCACCGACCGGCAGATCCTGTCGGCATACCGCCTGCTCGCGCAGAAGGAGGGCGTCTTCGTCGAGCCCGCGTCGGCCGCATCGGTTGCCGGGCTCCTGCAAGCGCGCGACGCGGGCCTGGTGCAGCCGGGGGAGCGGGTCGTCTGCACCGTCACGGGCAACGGGCTGAAGGACCCGGACTGGGCGATCGCGGGTGCGCCGAAGCCGGTGACCATCGACGCGAGCGCCGAGGCAGCGGCTGAAGCACTCGGTCTGCTCTCGTAGTGCCGTCTTTTCGCGCCGCACCGGTCCGCGTCCGCGTCCCCGCGACCAGCGCCAACCTTGGCCC
>JAVXVI010000141.1:0-27871 GCA_032230005.1 Actinomycetota bacterium
ACGGCGAGCGCTGCGAGCTTGACGTCGTTCTCGTCACCGAAGCAGCGCGGCACCCACTCCCCGACCTGCTCGGGTGTGCCGTTGGACAGGATGCCGGCGACGCCGAGCGTCGTACCGACGATCGACAGGCCGATGCCCGCGTCGCCCCAGAACAGCTCCTCCATGACGATGGGCAGGCTGATGCCGCTGGCGTCGCCCCACGTCGAGCCGAAGAAGTCGAGCGAGTAGAGCCCGACCTTCGCCGCCTCCTGGATGACCGGCCACGGCGTCTCCTCCTTCTCGTCCCACTCGGAGGCGACCGGCCGGATGACGTTCTCGGAGAACTCGTGCACCCACTTCTGCAGGGTCTGCTGGTCCTCGGTCAGCTCGAGGGTGAAGCCGGTCATGGAGCTCTCCTGGGGTCGCGGGACGGGCTGGCGTTACCAGCGGTAACATGCTGACACATGACGACCGTGACTGCCCAATCGCTCCCCGTCCACGGCAACCTGGTCCGCTACGACGAGGCCGGTGCCGACAGCGGCGGTCCGGTCGTCGTGCTCGTCCACGGCATCGCCTCCCGAGCAGCGCAGTGGCACCAGGTGATGGCCGATCTCGGCGAGACCTGCCACGTCATCGCTCCTGACCTGCTCGGTCACGGCGAGTCGGCGAAACCTCGCGGCGACTACTCGCTCGGCGCACACGCCTGCGGGATCCGCGACCTGCTCGCCGCACTCGGGCACGACCGGGTGACCCTCGTCGGCCACTCGCTCGGCGGCGGGGTGGCCATGCAGTTCGCCTACCAGTTCCCGGAGCGGGTCGAGCGGCTCGCGCTGGTGAGCAGCGGCGGGCTCGGGCAGGAGGTCAGCATGTGGCTGCGCGCGGCTTCGCTGCCCGGCTCCGAGCTCGTGCTGCCGATCATCACCTCGTCCTACGTCAGAAGGGCAGGATCGGCGATCGGGCGCCTGATCGGACGGACGCCCGTGAGCCTGCCGCCCGGGCTGGTCGAGGTGATGGTGAGCTTCGGCTCCCTCGGGGATCCCGCGACGCGGTCCGCCTTCATCCACACCGCCCGCAGCGTCCTCGACATCGCCGGGCAGCGCGTCGACGCGCGTGACCGGCTCTACCTCGCAGCGGACTTGCCGCTGCTCGTCGTCTGGGGCGGCCGGGACCCGATCATCCCGGTGGCGCACGCCAGCCTGCTCGCCGAGCGGATCCCCGGCCTGCAGCTGGAGATCTTCGACCGGTCCGGGCACTTCCCGCACCTGACCGAGCCGCGCCGGCTGGCCAAGGTGCTGGGTGACTTCGTGACGAGCACTGCGGCCGCGGTCCTCGACCCGGCCTCGCTGACCGAGCGGTTGCGCAACCCCCGCAGCGCGTAGCGGTCGGGCACGGCTAGGGTCCGGCCCATGGTGGACATCCTCTACACAGCGACGGCGACGGCCCGGGGCGGCCGCGAGGGCGAGGTCGTCAGCGACGACGGCGTACTGGACCTTCTGCTGGCACATCCGAAGGAGCTGGGCGGTCCGGGCGGTGACAAGACCAACCCGGAGCAGCTGTTCGCCGCCGGCTACTCCGCCTGCTTCCACTCGGCGCTGAAGCGGGTCGCGGGCAACGAGAAGCTGGACGTCGCGGAGTCCTCCATCACGGCGAAGGTCTCGCTCGGCGTGGACGGCAAGGTGTTCGGCCTCGCGGTCACGCTGGTGGGCCGCTTCCCCGCCCTCGAGGAGGCCGACGGACGCAAGCTGATGGAGATGGCGCATCAGGTGTGCCCGTACTCCCGCGCGACGATGGGCAACATCGAGGTGACCCTCGAGGTCGCACCGCACTACGCGATCTAGGGCTCAGTCGAGGACACGCTCGCCCTTGCCGATCACGACGACGCCGTTGTCGGTGACCGTCAGGCCGCGGGCGGCGTCGGCGGCGGGATCGACCCCGAGCTGCACGCCGGCGCCGACGATGACGTTCTTGTCGAGGATGGCGTTCTGCACGATCGCGCCGCGACCGATGTCGACGCCGTGCATCAGGACGCTGCCGGTGACCTCTGCGCCCGAGTGGATGCGTACGCCGGGCGACAGGATCGACGAACGTGCCAACCCGCCGGACAGGATGACGCCCTGGCTGACCAGCGAGTTGACGGCGAAGCCGACCCGGCCCTTCTCCTCGAACACGAACTTGGCCGGGGGTAGCGCCGGCGAGGACGTCAGGATCGGCCACTGCCGGTTGTAGAGGTTGAAGATCGGGTGCACCGACACCAGGTCCATGTGCGCGTCGTAGTAGGCATCGAGCGTGCCGACGTCGCGCCAGTAGCCCCGGTCGCGGTCGGTCGCACCCGGCACCGCGTTGTCCTTGAAGTCGTAGACCTGTGCCCGCCCCTGCCCCACCAGCATCGGGATGATGTTGCCGCCCATGTCGTGGACGGAGCCCTCGTCGCCGGCGTCGAGCTTGACCGCTTCCAGCAGCGCCTCGGTCGAGAAGACGTAGTTGCCCATCGAGGCGAACGTCTCGTCCGGTGAGTCGGCGAGCCCAGGCGGATCGGCCGGCTTCTCCAGGAAGGCCTCGATGCGCCGCCCGTCGGCTGCCGTCTGGATGACGCCGAACTGAGAGGCCTCGGCGCGCGGCACCCGAATCCCAGCCACCGTCACCCCGGCACCCGAGGCGATGTGCTGCTCGACCATCTGGCGCGAGTCCATGCGGTAGACGTGGTCCGCGCCGAAGACCACGACGTGCTCGGGCTTCTCGTCGTACACGAGGTTGAGGCTCTGGTGGATCGCGTCCGCGGAGCCGGCGAACCACTGCGGACCCAGGCGCTGCTGCGCGGGGACCGGCGTGACGTAGTTGCCCAGCAGCGTCGACATCCGCCACGTCGTGGTGATGTGCCGGTCGAGCGAGTGCGACTTGTACTGCGTCAGGACCACGATGCGCAGGTAGCCGGCGTTGACGAGGTTGGACAGCACGAAGTCGACCAGCCGGTAGATGCCGGCGAACGGCACGGCCGGTTTCGCGCGGTCCGCCGTCAGGGGCGAGAGCCGCTTGCCCTCTCCCCCGGCGAGCACGATGCCCAGCACCCGGGCCCGGTCACTGCTCATGAGTGTGAGTCTGTCGCACTACGTTGCCCGGCATGCGCATCGGCGTCCTGACACGCGAATGGCCTCCCGACGTCTACGGCGGAGCCGGGGTGCACGTGGAGTACCTCGTCCGCGAGCTGCGCCGGCTGGTCGACGTCGACGTCCACTGCTTCGGCGCCGAGCGCGAGGACGCGACGGCCCATGAGCCCGATCCCGCCCTGGCCGGCTCCAACGCTGCCCTGCAGACCCTGTCCGTCGACCTGCGCATCGCGGCGGCCACGGCAGGCTGCGACGTCGTGCACTCGCACACCTGGTACGCGGACCTGGCCGGCCACCTGTCCAAGCTGCTGCACGGGCAGCCGCACGTCACCACGGTCCACTCCCTGGAGCCGCTGCGGCCGTGGAAGGCCGAGCAGCTGGGCGGCGGCTACCGGCTGTCGTCCTGGGCTGAGGAGACCGGCGTCCTCGCCGCAGATGCCGTCATCGCGGTCAGCGCAGGGATGGCGAAGGACGTGCTCAGCGCCTACCCGGCGCTGGACCCGGCGCGGGTGCACGTGGTGCACAACGGCATTGACGCCGAGGAGTACCGGCCGGTCGCGGCGACCGATGTCCTCGAGCGGGAGGGGATCGACCCGGACACGCCGTACGCCCTCTTCGTCGGCCGCATCACCCGGCAGAAGGGCCTGTCCCACCTGCTCCGGGCGGCGCGCGACCTGCCTGGGCAGCTGGTGCTCTGCGCCGGCTCCCCGGACACGCCGGAGATCGCCGCCGAGGTCGGTGAGCTGATCGCCGAGCTGCAAAGGGTCCGGCCCGGCGTGATCTGGATCAAGACGATGCTGCCCCGCCAGGAGCTCGTGCAGGTACTCGCCCACGCAACCGTCTTCGCCTGCCCGTCGGTCTACGAACCGCTCGGAATCGTCAACCTCGAGGCCATGGCGTGCCGTACTGCTGTCGTTGCGTCGGCGGTGGGCGGCATCCCGGAGGTGGTCGAGGACGGGGTGACCGGACTCCTGGTGCCGTACGACGAGAGCGACCCTGCCTCCTTCGAGGCGGGTCTGGCCGCGCGGCTCGGCGAGCTGCTCGGCGATCCGGCCCGCGCTGCCGGGATGGGCGATGCCGGACGGGCGCGCGCGGTCGAGCACTTCGGCTGGGACGCCATCGCCCAGCGCACCCTGCAGATCTACCAGCAGGTGCTCGCGCTCAGGTGAACGGATCTGCGTCGGCGTCGGCCGCCGCGAGCAGGTCGTGCAGGGCGCCGAAGACCCCGGGCCCGGCGGCGATCACGAGATCCCCGGACGCGGGTTTCCCCTTCAACCCCTCCACGCGGGCGCCTGACTCACGGGCGATCAGCCCGCCGGCCGACAGGTCCCAGGGCGACAGCCCCTGCTCGTAGTAGCCGTCCACCCGCCCGGCGGCGACGGCGCACAGGTCGAGGGCGCCGGCCCCAATGCGGCGGATGTCCCGCACGACGGGCAGCAGCGTCGGCAGGATGCGGGCCTGTGCCGTGCGCCGTCGCGCGTCGTAGCCGAAGCCGGTCGCGACGAGGGCCTGGTCCAGCGAGGACACGTCCGAGCACTGGAGGCGCCGCCCGTCGAGCGTCGCTCCCTGTCCGAGCACGGACTGCCACAGCTCGTCCTTCGACGGGTCGAAGACCACACCCACCACAGTCACCCCGTCGTACTCGATCCCGATCGAAACGGCCCAGTGCGGGATGCCGTAGAGGTAGTTGACGGTCCCGTCGATGGGGTCGACGACCCAGCGCACGCCGGTCGTCCCCGAGCGAGCCGCCCCCTCCTCCCCCAGCAGGCCGTCGTCCGGTCGAGCCGAGCGGATGCCGTCGACGAGCAGCCGCTCGACGGCCCGGTCCGCGGCCGTGACGACGTCCGTCGGGCTCGACTTCGTCGCCAGCGTCTCCACGCCGCTGCGCATCTCGAGCGCCAGCGTCCCGGCCTGCCGGGCCAGGTCGGTGGCCAGCTCGAGCAGCTCGTCTCGGTTCACCCCCGCAGTCTCGGGCACCCCGCTGTGGCGAGCGGCACCGGCCATGCAGTAGAACGACGTTCGGTTTGCCATCCGCCGCCGACCTGGAGGACAACCGTGGACCTCAGCTACAACGAGCAGGACGAGGAGTTCCGCAGGGAGCTCCGGGCCTGGCTCGACGGCAACCTGCCGCAGGAGATGCGCAGCTCGGAGTTCTGGGCCGACAAGACCGACGCGGAGCAGTTCCAGATCCGCCGCGAGTGGGAGGCGAACAAGGCGGCGGCCGGTTTCGCCGGCATCCAGTGGCCGACCGAGTACGGCGGTCGTGGCGGCACGCCGACCATGAAGGCCATCTATGACCAGGAGATGGCGCTGGCCGGCGCCCCGGCCACCGTCAACCCGCTGGGACTGACGTTCCTCGCTCCGACCGTGATGCACCTCGGGACCGAGGAGCAGAAGAAGACGATCATCCCGGAGCTCCTGCACAACAAGACGATCTGGTGCCAGGGCTTCTCCGAGCCCGGCGCCGGCTCCGACCTCGCCGCCCTGCAGATGAAGGCGGACAAGCAGGGCGAGGAGTACGTCATCAACGGCCAGAAGATCTGGACGACCAACGCCATGTACGGCGACAAGATCTTCACGCTCGCGCGGACCAGCTCGGAGGGCAGCCGGCACGCCGGCATCTCGATGCTGCTGGTCGACATGCACCAGCCAGGCATCGAGGCCCGGCCGCTGAAGCAGATGAGCGGGGCGAGCGAGTTCGGCGAGGTGTTCTTCACCGACGCGACCTGCCCGGTCACCGAGGTCCTGGGCGGTGAGGGCAACGGCTGGCAGACCGCCATGCTGCTGCTGTCGTTCGAGCGCGGTTCGTCCGCCATCGGGCAGTACACCGAGTTCCGCAAGATGTGGGACAACGTCGCGGCAGCCGCCGCGAAGACCGACCGGGACGGCCGGCCGGCGTCCGAGGACCCGGTGCTGCGCCAGAAGCTGGCCAAGGAGCTCGTCGAGCTCGAGTGCCTGAAGTACCACTCCTGGCACATCCTCACCTCGACGTCCAAGGGCAAGGACCTGGGCTTCGAAGCGTCCATGACCAAGCTGCAGTGGTCGGAGACGTTCCGCGACCTGTCCGACGTCTACAGCGACATCGTCGGACCGCAGTTCCAGGTCGCCGGCCGGCCCGGGGTCAGTCGCGGCGAGCTGACGACCATGGCTCTGTGGTCGCGCTCCTGCACCATCTGGGGCGGCTCGTCCCAGGTCCAGCGCACCGTCGTCGCCGAGCGCGTGCTCGGCCTTCCCCGTTGATTCGCTCTGCTACGCCGTTCACGGCGACACCCGACGCTTCGCGCCGGGGCCGCCGCTCGCGGCTCCGCAACCGCAACCGCAGGTAGGAGAAAGCCATGGAGTTCGCACTCACCGACGAGCAGCGGGCGCTGCAGGACGCCGTGCGGTCCTACCTTCGCGACCGCTTCGGTCCCACGCAGGTCCGCGCCGTCTACGAGGACCCCACCGGCGACGGCGACCCGTCCGAGCTCTGGAAGGCGATCGGCGAGCAGGGCTGGGCTGCCGTGCTGGTGCCGGAGGAGCACGACGGCATCGGGCTCGGCCTCCTGGACGCGTCCGTCATCGCACGCGTCTTCGGCTCCGGCACGGTGCCCGGTCCCTGGCTCGGCACGATCCTCGCCGGCGAGGCCATCCGGCTCGGCGGATCCGCTGCCCAGCAGGCATCCTGGCTGCCGCGCATCGCGTCCGGCGAGGTCAAGGGCGCGGTGGCCATTCACCGCCCCGGCTCCTCGCCGATCGCTGCCAACGCGCCGGCGACCGCTGAGGGCGGGAAGCTGTCCGGGACCCTTCAGCTGGTCGACTACGCCGAGGTCGCGGATGTGCTGGTGGTGGCGACCGCCGACGGCCTCTACCTGGTGGACCCGAAGGACGGCGCCCTCGGCATCACCCGTTGCCAGTCACTCGACCGCACGACGCGGCTGTCCACCGTCGAGCTGAACGGCGTTGCCGGTGAGCGCCTCGAGCAGTCCTCGCCCGAGGTGCTGCAGGAGCTCATCGACCGCGCCGCCGTACTCGTCGCCAACGACCTCGTCGGTATCGCCCGCAAGGCGCTGACAGAGACCGTGGACTACGACAAGACCCGCGTGCAGTTCGGCAAGCCGGTCGGGTCGTTCCAGGCCATCAAGCACGACCTCGCCGACCTGCACGTGGCGGTGACGATGGCCGAGCACGCGGCCACCTATGCGGCGTTCGCGGTCGACACCGACCGCGACGACAAGACCCTCGCGGTGTCGATCGCGAAGTCGAAGGCAGCCGACACGGCGCGCAAGGCGACGAGCGACATGATCCAGTACCACGGCGGCATCGGCTTCACGTGGGAGCACGACGCGCACTTCTACTTCAAGCGCGCCAAGCGACTGGAATACGCGTACGGCGACGCCGCCCAGCACCGCGAGCGGATCGCGGCCCTGCTGCTCGACAACGCAGCCGACCGCGGCCACCTGCAGGTCGACGGCCCCGAGATGGCGGTCGGCCAGGCGTGAGCAAAGTCGCGCTGATCACCGGCGGCGCCTCGGGCTTCGGTGCCGAGGTGGCTCGTCGGCTCGCCCGCCGAGGCGATGACGTCGTGCTCCTCGACGTCGACGCGGATGGCGGCAAGCGACTGGCCGACGAGCTCGGCGGTCTCTTCCTGCGCTGCGACGTGAGCGACTTCGACCAGGTGGTCGCCACCACGGCCGAGGCCGAGAAGGCGTTCGGCGGGCTGGACCTGTTCTTCCTCAACGCCGGCATCACCACCGGGTGCGGTGTCGACGAGGACTTCGACCTCGCGTCGTACCGCCGCGCGATGAGCATCAACGTCGACGGCGTCGTCTTCGGCGTGCACGCAGCGTTGCCCGCCCTGCGTCGTCGCGGTGGCGGCTCGATCGTGTGCACCGCATCGATGGCGGGGCTGACAGCCGTGCCGTTCGACCCGGTGTACGGCGCCAACAAGCACGCCGTCGTCGGTCTCGTGCGCGCGCTGGGCCCGCAGCTCGCGCCGCAGAACATCAGCATCAACGCCTTCTGCCCCGGCTTCGCGGAGACGAAGATCATCGGCCCGATCAAGGAGCTGCTGCAGCAGAGCGGTGTGCCGATCATCCCAGTGGAGACGGCCGGCGAGGCTGTGCTGACGGCCTTCGACGGCGGCGAGACGGGGCAGGCGTACCTGTTGCAGGCCGGGCACGAGCCGGTGGTCTACCGGTTCCGCGGCATCCCGGGCCCGAAGAACCCGGACGGCTCCCCCGCCCAGCCCGCGGAGCCCACCGGCATCCCGGTCGCCCCCGGCAAAGCCGAGCCCCCACCCGCCACCTGACCCGTTCGGGACGCAGCAGCGTCCGGCAGCCTGATCTGCTGCCGGGCGCTCCTGAGCTCGGGAGCTAGCTGACGGTCGCCTTGATCGTGAACGCCTTGCCGGCCGAGCCGGAGTAGGTGTAGACGCCGACGTACGCGTATCCACTGGCCGGGTTGGTCAGCGTGCACGACTCGGTGTTGCTGCCGGTAGCAGCCGCGCAGCCGTAGGTGGTCGTCGTCGGCTTCGCACCGGAGCGGCCGTAGACGTCGAGGTCCGGGTTGCAGCTGATCAGGCCGCAGGACGGGCCGGTCAGCGCGATCGCGACCGACTTCGCAGCGGCGGGGACGGCCACCTTGTAGTAGACGAAGGCGCCGGCCGCTGCACTGCTGCCGGTCTTCGCGGTGCCACTGGTCAACGTCGGCGTCGACGGGTCGGGGTCGCCACCGCCGCCGGGGGCGGTCACCGTCACGGACTTCGACGTCGAGGACGACGCACCGGCATTGTCGGTGACCGTCAGCGTCGCGGTGTAGGTCCCGGCCGCCGCGTAGGCGTGCGTGACCGGCGTACCGGTGCCCGTCGCGCCGTCACCGAAGGCCCACGACCGCGACGCGATGGTCCCGTCGCTGTCGGTCGACGTGTCGGTGAAGGTCGCCGACAGGTCCGTCGAGGCAACGGTGAAGCTGGCCACCGGCGCGACGTTGCCGCCGCCGCCACCCGTGCCGGCCGTGATGCCGCCGACGTACAGCAGCTTGTTCGGCGAGCCGGAGCCGGGGCTCTTGACCGCGCCGGCCGTGGCCTGCGACGTGAGGTACGACGCAACCTGCGCCGGCGTCGCCGTCGGGTTGGCCTGCAGGTAGAGCGCGGCGGCGCCGGTCACGTGCGGCGCCGACATCGACGTGCCGTCGTCGGACGAGGTCGCGGTGTTGGACGTGTACCAGTCGCTGACGACCCCGACGCCGGGCGCGAACAGGTCGACGCAGGTGCCGGTGTTGGCCCAGACCGGCTTGGTGTCGGTGTTGTCGGTCGCGCTCACCGTGAGGGCGGTGGGCACGTCCGCCGGGCTGGTGCTGCACGCATCCTGCGCGTAGAGGCCGTTGCCGTAGCCGTTGCCGGCGGCGACCGCCACCGTGACGCCACTGCTGATCAGGCCGCTGACGGCCGCGTCGATCGCGGAGTCGGTGCCGAGCGATGAGCCCAGGCTCATGTTGGCGACGGCCGGGTGGATCGCGTTGCGCGCGACCCAGTCGACGCCGGCCACGATGCCCGAGCTGGAGCCGGACCCTGAGCAGTCGAGGACGCGCACGCCGACCAGCGAGGCCAGCTTCGCGACACCGTGGACGGTCCCCGCGATCGTGCCGGCGGTGTGCGTCCCGTGCCCGTTGCAGTCGATGCCGTTGCCCCCGTCACCGACGGAGTCGTAGCCGACCGATGCACGGCCACCGAAGTCGACGTGGCCCGGCGTGATCCCCGTGTCGATGTCGTAGGCGTGCACGCCGGACCCGGTTGCGCCGTAGGTGTACTTCCCGTCGAGCGTCGCCGAGCGCTGGTCGATGCGGTCGAGGTCGTACTGCGCACCTGACTGCACGTCGTTGATCGTCACGACCTGGTCGGGCGTCACCGCCGCGACGAGCGGGTCACTCGCGAGCCGCTGCGCATCGGCCTGCGGCAGCGTCACGGAGAAGCCGCGCAGCGCTGTGGTGTAGGTGAACCCGACGGTGCCGCCGTAGCGCTGCACCAGCGTGTCGACGACGGAGCTGACCGATCCGGTGGCGGCCGCGAGACGCACGACGTACGACGACGCGTCGGTCGCGCCGGCGACCGAAGGGGGCAGCAGGGCGGCGGCCGGGCAGGCGAGGGCTGCTCCGGACAAGAGGGCAAGCAGACGGCGGTTCTGCACGAGGGGGACTCCTGGTGTGGGGGCAGCGCGCGGCCGCGCGCCTCATCCCGAACAACGGCAGACCACGGCGAACCTCGCGTATCCGGACTAATGGGGATGACCCGTTCGGCCCAGCTCGACCGGCCGCGACAGCCCCGAGGTAGGCCGATTCACGCAAACGCCCGCGCCCCGCGCACGGCCGCCATAGCGTCGGCTTCAGCCCCGCTGCTGGCGGCGGCTCCCGGGCGGCACGTCGAGCCTGCCCACCGCCCGGGCCCCCTCGTCGCCCCGGGCAGGACGGACCTCCGCACGCCTTGGGTCGCTGGCCGGCCCTCGGGGTGAAGCCGAGCCACTCGGCCGGGCACCTGGCGCCCGAACCCGACAGCGGGACGGTCCGCAGACGCTCCAGGAGGAGCTCGTGCGCCTGCCCCGTCTCGCCCGGCTGATCACGGCCGCGGTCGCTGCATCTCTCGCCCTCGCCGGAACGGCCGCGGCTGACGTCACGGGTCCCGACGTGTCCGGCTGGCAACACCCGTCCGGCGCTTCCGTCGACTGGTCAGCAGTGCGGGCGGCGGGTCACGACTTCACTTTCGTCAAGGCGACGGAGGGCAGCACGTTCACCAACGCCTACTTCGCCGGTGACTGGGGCAACGTCGCAGCCGCCGGGCTTTATCGCGGCGCCTATCACTACGCCCGTCCCACCACGGCGCCCGGCTCGGCCGCCGCCCAGGCGAGGTTCTTCGCCGCGACGATCGGCGACCAGTCGCGGCCGCTGACGCTGCCCCCGACGCTCGACATGGAAGAGGCCGGTGGTCTCACGCCCGCACAGCTGGTGGCGTGGACCAACAGCTTCCTGACGACGCTGCAGGCTCTCACCGGCCGCCGGCCGATCATCTACACCTACCCCTACTTCTGGCGCACTGCGATGGGCGGCTCGACCGCCTTCACGTCGTACCCGCTCTGGATCGCCAGCTACGGCACCGCCGCCCCGCCGACCCTCGGCTGGCCGTCGTGGACCTTCTGGCAGTACTCCGCGACCAGCACCGTCCGCGGCCTCCCCGGCGCAGGTGCGATCGACGTCAACCGCTTCAACGGCAGCATGTCCGACCTCGCGGCCCTCGCGCTCACGACAGCCGGCCCCGGTGGCGGCGACCCCACCGGCGTGACCGACCCGGTACCGCCCGCACTCGTCGGCATGTCCGCCCCGTCGCGCTACATGCCGCTCGCCCCGGTCCGCTTCGTCGACACCCGCACGGGCCTCGGGGCCACCAAGGCAGCTGTCACGGGGCCTTTGACGGTGCACGTGCCGGACAGCGTGCCGGCCGACGCCACCGGAGTCGTCCTCAACGCCTCTGTCGTCGACCCGACCTGGTCCGGCTACGTCCGGGTCGCAGCAGCCGGAGCATCACCGCTGGCCACCGCGCTGAACTTCACCGGCGGCCAGTCGACGACGGGGCTGCTCGTCACCCAGGTCGACGCGGCCCGCCAAGCCACGGTGACGGTGTACGGCGGCGCGGCGCAGATCGTGCTTGACGTGGTCGGCTACTACACGGCGGCGGCCGGCGCCGGTGGCCACTGGGTACCGCTGGCACCGAGCCGCATCGTCGACAGCCGCACCGGCATCGGTGGCCCCACCGGGCCGCAGACCGGTGACGTCGCCGTCACGCTCCCGGACAGCGTCCCCGTGGACGCCACCGGCGTCGTCCTCAACGTGTCGGTGGTCGAGCCCACGCGGCAGGGCTTCCTACGGGTCGCACCGGCGGGAACGGTCCCCACGACCACGGCCCTGAACTACCCGGCCGTCCAGTCGGCGACCGGGCTCGTCCTGACGACGGCCAACGCCCGAGCCGTGACCGTCGCGATGCACGGCGGCGCGGCCCAGCTGGTGGTCGACCTCATCGGCTACTACGACGCGACCTCGACCACCGGTGCGTCGTTCGTCGTCTCGACACCGCAGCGGGTGCTCGACACCCGCAGCGGTCTCGGTGCCAAGGGCCGCAGCGTGAAGTCCGTGACGTTGACGCTGCCGACCAACGTGCCGGCCGATGCCACCGGCGCCGTGCTCAACCTGTCCGCCGTCTCTCCGGACGGGAAGGGCTACCTGCGGCTCGCTGCAGCTGGTGAGCCGCCGACGACCACTGCCATCAGCTTCGCCAAGTCGCAGTCGGTCACCGGGCTGGCGCTGACCCCGATCGGCAGCGGCCGCCAGGTCACGGTCACCGTCTACGGCGCCGGCGTCGACGTGGTCGCGGACCTCGTCGGCTTCCACACAGCGGCCGGCTGACGGGTCAGCCGCTGCCGGACTCGATCGGGTCGATGTGCAGCTGACCGCTGCCGTGCGCCGAGCAGACGAGGACGGAGTCGGCGGCCACGAGCGCGGCCCGCTCTCCCGGCGGGTAGACCCGGACGCTGCTGGCTTGTTGCGGCCGGCAGGTCGAGTCCGGGAACGCGCCGGCGTTGCTGTAGGTCAGCACCGCACTCGCGGACTTCCCCGGCGGCAGGAACACCCGTCGTACCGAGGCCTGGTTCATCGCTGCGGGATCACCCAGCTGGCGACCGTCCGCACCGAGGAAGGAGACGCCGGGGTAGCCGTGCAGGCTGCACAGCGATCCGCGGTTGGTGAGGACGAGGTGCTGGTGGAACTGACCGGCTCCCGCGTCGGTCGACCCGATGGACAACCGCAGCTGCGCGCTGGTGCACACCGGAACAGCGGCGGCGGTCGGCGATGGGGACACCGCCGGCGCGGCGGACGGACTCGCTGACGGGGGCGCCGTTGACGGCGATGCCGCCGGCAGCGACGCGATACTCGGCGCACTCGGGCCGCCGCTTTGGGAGCTGCTGGTGCAGCCGGCCACGAGAACCAGCGCCGCTAAGACCCACCACCGCCCCATCAGACCGCCATCAGCGAGGAGGTGGAAAGGTCGCGCACCGAGGCGTGACCCGACAGCCCGAGCTGCAGGTCGAGGTCAGCGAGGAAGGTTCGCAGGACGTGGCGTACGCCGTCCTCGCCGCCGAGGGCCAGCCCGTAGACGTAGGGGCGGGCAAGCAGCACAGCGCTCGCCCCCAGAGCCAGCGCCTTCACGGCATCAGCGCCCGTGCGGATGCCGCTGTCGAAGAGCACCGGCAGGTCACCGGCCGCCGCGACGACAGCGGGCAGCGCATCGAGCGAGCCGATCGCGCCGTCGACCTGTCGGCCGCCGTGGTTGCTGCAGATGATGCCGGCGGCGCCGACGTCGATCGCCCGCATCGCGTCGTCGGGGTGCTGCACGCCCTTGAGGACGATCGGCAGCGAGGTCTGCTCCCGCAGCCAGGCGATGTCGGCCCACGTCAGCTCCGGGTTGGCGAAGATGCGCGACCACTGCAGCACAGCGGCCATCGGGTCGTCCTCCGGGGTCGCCTCCAGCTTGGCCCGGAATGCCGGGTCGGACGTGTACTGCGCAATCCCCTGCCCACGCAGGAACGGCAGGTACGCCGTGTCGAGATCACGTGGCCGCCAGCCGAGCTGCCACGTGTCCAGGGTGAAGACGACGGCGTCGTACCCGCCCTTCTCGGCTCGCTGCACGAGCGAGGCAGCGACGTCGCGGTCCTTCGGCCAGTACAGCTGGTACCACCGCTTGCCGTCGCCGCTGGCCGCAGCCACGTCCTCCATCGTGTTGGACGCAGCAGTCGACAGCACCATCGGCAGCCCGATCGACGCGGCCGCTCGGGCCACGGCGAGCTCCGCGTCCGGGTGCACGATGTCGAGCACCCCGACCGGGCCGAGCAGCACCGGCGCAGGCATCGGCGTGCCGAGGATGGTCGTCGACAGGTCGCGCTGGGCCGGGACCCCCACGAGCATCCGCGGCACCAGGCGCCAGTGGTCGAAGGCCTCGCGGTTGGCGCGCATGGTCTCCTCACCGCCCGCGCCCCCGCTGACGTAGCCGCGCGCCTGCGACGTCATCGCTGCGAGCCCGGCAGCCTCGAGGTCGCGCCAGCCGACGGGGAACGCCGGCGCCTGGTCGGCGAGCCCGTTGAGGTAGACCTCGTTCTGGTAGTCCGCGAAAGACATAGTCGGGAATCTGCCACAGCCCGCGCAGGGATCGCCCGGTCGGTAGCGAAGTCTGCTGCTCCCAGCTCGCATGACCCAGGAGAGCCCCGTGCCTGCTCGCCGCGCCATCCTCGCCGCCGCGGTCCTCGGCCTTGCCGCGGCGACGGCACTGCCGTCGTACGCCGACCCAGGTCACGGCAAGGGCCACGCCTACGGCCGCGACAAGAACAAGCCGACCGCACCCGCCCCGACGTGCACCGGCGACCCCCAGCAGGTCCAGACCCTGAGCTACGCCGTGAAGGGCCAGTCGGCGCAGGCTCTCTACGCCCTGCCGACGCGGGCCCCGAAGGGCATCGTCGTCTTCGACCACGGCTACGGCCACACGATGTACAGCTGGGCCCAGCACATCGCCCGGACCGCGTCGACGCTCGGCGTCATCGCGATCGCACCCGACTACCGCGGCCAGGTGGACACCCCCGCCACCAAGCCAGGGGGGCTGCCGAGCAGTCGCGGCTGGCAGGTCGCCGAAGGCGCAGAGGACTCCATCGCCGCCGTCCAGCTCTTCGACAAGCTCTGCGGGCACAGCGGCACCAACGTCGTGTACGGCGTGAGCATGGGCGGCAACACCAGTGGCCTGGTCGTGGCGAGCAAGCCGCAGGACGCCAAGGGCAAGCCCCTGTTCGACTACTGGGTCGCCGTCGAGCCGGCCGTCAACGTGACCGAGACCTACCAGGGCGCGCGCGCTCTTGCCGGCGTCAACGAGTTCGCCGCGCATGCGCAGGCAGACATCGAGAAGGAGATGGGCGGCTCGTTCGAGTCGAAGTCGTCCGTCTACGCCGACCGCACCGTGGTCAACCGCACCCAGGACATCGCGGCCAGCGGCATCAAGGGCGTGTTCATCGCGCACGGGATCGTCGACGGCCTCGTCACGCACGACGAGAGCCGCCAGCTGCAGGTGCTGCTGCGCGCCCAGCAGATCCCCGTCGACATGTACGCCGTGCTCACCCACAGCAGCGGCAGCGAGGCCGGTACGACTCTCGACGGCTACGCGCCCGTCCCGCACGACTCACCGTTCGCCGGGCACGCCAGCGAGACGAGCACCACACAGGACGTCGGCGTTGCCGGCTTCGCCGCGCTGACCGACCTCTTCAAGGGCGTCGTGCCACGCTGCCGCGACACGTTCTTCGACGGCGCTTCGACGTTGAACGGGACCGCCGACCCGGGTTGCCCGGGCGCGTAGGACAGTGGTCGCGTGTCGACCGCTCTCGTCCTGGGTGCCGGAGGCCTGACCGGTCAGGCCTTCCACCTCGGTGTCCTGACCGCGCTGTCCGACCTCACCGGGTTCGACGGGCGCACAGCTGAGGTCGTCGTGGGCACGTCCGCGGGCTCCCTCGTGGCTGCAGCTCTCACCGCCGGCTTCGGCGCCGCGGACCAGGCCGCCATGCTGCACGGCGAGGAGCTGTCCGCGGACGCCCGAGACCGGCTGCGGTCCCTGCGCGCGCAGTCCGCCAGCCTGCCGGTGCTCGAGGAGGAGGCCGGCGTCGTGGGGCGAGGCCCCCTGGCTCCCGGGGCACTGCTCGCCGCCGCCCGCCGCCCGTGGGGTGTCCGGCCAGGGGCCGTGATGTCCGGGCTCCTGCCGGCCGGCCGCAACACGACCCACGGCATCAGCCGCGGCATCACGCACCTGCACGGCCAGGAGTGGCCGGGAACCCGACTGCGCATCTGCGCGGTCCGCGCACGCGACGCCCGACGCGTCGTCTTCGGCACGCCGTCCGCGCCCAAGGTGGACGTCGGCACCGCAGTAGCCGCATCCTGCGCGATCCCCGGCTACTTCTCCCCTGTGTTCATCGACGGTCAGCCCTACGTCGACGGCGGCGCGCACTCCCCCACCAACGCCGACGTCGTCCGCAGGGACGAGCCGGACCTCGTCGTCATCAGCTCACCGATGTCGTTCGGACCCGGTGGCGGCACCCGCTCGCCCGACGCGATCATCCGGTTGGCGGTCCGTCGCTATCTGGCCCGGGAGGTGCGCCTGCTGCGCCGGGGCGGCGCGACGGTGGTGGTGTTCCAGCCCTCCCCCGCCGATCTCGCCGCGATGGGCGTCAACCCGATGAAGCTGGTCCGCGGGCCCGACATCGTTCACACCGCAGCGGCCACCGTGCGGGCGCGGCTGGAGGCACGGCCGGAGCTGGTGGAGCAGCTGGCTCAGCGGTAGCGGGCGGCCAGGTCGAGGACCAGCTTCACGTACCAGTCCGCGTGGTTGTAGCTGAAGATCGCGTCGTACAGGCCCTGCTCGCCGTTGGCCGCGCCGGCCCGGCAGAGGTACAGCGCTGCAGCCGGCACCGCGTCGTACGGGTTCATGATGTCGGCCTTGCCGTCACCGTCACCATCGACGCCGGAGTACGCCCAGGTGGCGGGCATGAACTGCATCGGGCCCAGAGCACCGGCGCTCGACGGGCCGACGTTGCGGCCGTGGCCGCTCTCGACCTGCCCGATCGCGGCGAGCACCTGCCAGCGCAGCCCGGGGCAGTAGCGCGCCGACTCGATGTAGAGCTCGCGATAGGTGCGTGCCTTGCGGTGGACGGTGATCTCCTGCGGTCGCAGCACGTCGAGCACCGCAGCGTCGCCGACGACCCCGCGCACGGCGTTCTGCAGGCCCTGGATGCCGCGGTCCGGTGCGTTGAGCAGCACGGCGCTGGCCGGGACGACACCCAGCCCGCGCGCCGTCGCGCGTCCGGTGACGATGTCCACGCCGGGGACGCCGAAGACCGCGACAGCACCGATCCGCTGCTGCCGCGTCCGCAGACCCTTCAGGCTGACGTTGCCGCCGAGCGTCAGGTGACGCGAGCGGACGACGCCGTACGACGGCGCCAGCTCGCCCCGCGCCACCGCCTGCCACAGCGGGTCGGAGACCGCCGTCTCGCGCGGTGTGAACTGCCGGAACTGTGACGGGTCGACGCCGGCGATGCGCAGCCCCTTGCCGGCACCGATGTGCACCGTGCCCACGTCGAGGACGGTCAAGCCATGCATGCCCCTGATGCCGTGGAGCGCCGCCAGCTGGCGGGAGGTGAGCGAGTGCCGGACGGTCACGAGCAGGTCGGGAGTGCGCAGCGTCTTGAGCGCGGCCACCTTCGGTGCGACCGTGACCAGCTGCCGGGAGCGGCTCGCCGTCGGGACCTGCGACGGAGCGACGGCCCCGGCGGCTGCCACTGATGGGGCTGGCGCGGGCGGCTTCGGGATGCCGAGGACCGCGACCGCGGTGGCACCGATAGCCGTCGCGGCCAGTGCGAGGGAGACCGCTGCGATCCGAGACCGCACGCCCAACTCCTTCCGTCTCCCCCTGGGTGAAACGATCGACGGGTGACCCCGTTACGGATCGCCAACTGCTCCGGCTTCTACGGCGATCGCTTCGCCGCCTTGCGCGAGGTCGTGACGGGCGGGCCCGTCGACGTCGTCACGGGCGACTACCTCGCCGAGCTGACCTTGCTCATCTTGTTTCGCTCTCGGGCGAAGGATCCCTCCCGGGGCTACGCCACGACCTTCCTGCGGCAGCTCGAGGAGGTCCTGGGCGAGGTCGCCGACCGCGGCATCAAGGTCGTCGTCAACGCCGGTGGGCTCACCCCGGCAGCCTGCGCCGACGCCGTGCGGGGACTGGCGGAACGGCTGGGTGTCGCGGTACCGGTCGCGCACGTCGAAGGCGACGACCTCCTGCCCAAGATCGACTCGATGCATGCACGTCTTTCCAACCTCGACACCGGCGAGCCGCTGGGCAGCCGGACACCGCTCACTGCAAACGCTTACCTCGGCGCGTGGGGCATCGCCGCCGCGCTCGATGCGGGCGCCCAGGTGGTCGTCACGGGCCGGGTCACGGACGCCTCACTGGTCGTGGGTCCTGCAGCGTCACGGTTCGGCTGGGCGCGGGACGACTGGGACCGCCTCGCCGGCGCGGTCGTGGCTGGGCACGTCCTCGAGTGCGGTGCCCAGGCAACGGGGGGCAACTACTCCTTCGTGCGCGACGAGGTCGCACAGCCGATCCACCCGGGGTTCCCGGTAGCCGAGCTGTTCCCCGACGGCACCAGTGTCATCAGCAAGCACAGCGGCACCGGTGGTGCCGTGACGGTCGGCACGGTCACCGCGCAGCTGCTGTACGAGATCGCCGGTCCGGCGTACGCCGGCCCCGACGTCATCACCCAGTTCGACACCATCTCCCTGACCGACGACGGACCGGATCGGGTGCGCATCAGCGGCGTGCAAGGCGGTCCGCCGTCCGGGCAGGTCAAGGTCGCGATCAACATGCTCGGCGGACTCCGCAACCGCATGGAGTTCGTGCTCACCGGTCTGGACATCGAGGACAAGGCCGAGCTGGCCCTGGCCGGGTTGCGCGATGCCTACCCGCACCCGTTCGAGCACCGGCTGGTCCGCCTGGACCGCGCGGATGCCCCGACCAACGAGCAGGCGTCCGCTCTGCTGAAGGTCAACGTGCGTGGCGAAGACCCGGCCGTGCTCGGTCGCGCCTTCAGCAACGCCGCGGTCGAGCTCGCGCTCGCCAGCTACCCCGGCTTCACGCTGACCTCGCCGCCCGGCGACGCATCGCCGTACGGCATCTACTGGCCTGCCCTCGTCCCCGCCGAGGAGGTCGAGCACGTCGTCGTCCACGCCGACGGCCGCCGCGAGCTCATCCCCCACACGCCACCCACCCTCACCACCGAAACGATCACCGCCGATCTCCACGCTCAGCCCGGACCCCCAGCCGGCAGTGATCATCTGGGGGGCGGGGCAGGCGGGCGCAAGACAGGCGGGGAACTACGACGGGTGCCACTCGGGACGCTGATCGGTGCGCGTTCCGGGGACAAGGGCGGCAACGCCAACGTCGGCTTCTGGGCGCGCAGCGACGAGGCGGCGGCCTGGCTGCTCGGCTGGCTGGACGAGAAGGCGTTCCGGGCGCTCCTGCCGGAGGCGGACGGGCTGCCGGTCGACATCTACCCGCTGCCCAACCTGCGGGCCGTCAACGTCGTCGTCGTGGGCCTGCTCGGCGAAGGGGTCGCCGCCTCCACGCGGTTCGACCCGCAGGCCAAGGGGCTCGGCGAGTACCTCCGGTCGCGCCACGTCGACATCCCGGTTGCCCTGTTGCCGTGAAGGACGTGTGGGACGTCGCGGTCGTCGGTGCCGGCCCAGCCGGGGCCGCCGCGGCTCGGGAGGCGGCCCGAGCCGGCGCCCGCACCCTGCTGCTCGAACGCGCCGAGATCCCTCGCTACAAGCGCTGCGGTGGCGGCCTGATCGGCCTGTCGCAGCAGGCCATCGCGGACGCCGGCGTCGACGCCGCAGGGCTGCTGCGCGACGACGTGGGGCGGGTGACCTTCACGTCGAACGGGCGGCGCCGGTTCACCAGGGAGTCCGCTGCGTTCCTGCCCATGGTGATGCGCTCCGAGCTGGACGCCGAGCTCGTCCGGCAGGCGCAGGAGGCCGGCGCGCAGCTCCGCACCGGCACGACCGTGGGCGCCTATGCCGAGGACGACGGCATCGTCACCCTCGGCACCCAGGCCGGCCCGATCTGGGCCCGCGCCGTGGTCGGCGCCGACGGCAGCCAGGGTCGCTGCTCGTCCTACGTCGGCGTCACCCATGACCACGTCGACATCGGCCTCGAGGCCGAGCTGCCCATGCCCTCCGGCGCGGGCTGGGACGGCCACGTCCTGCTCGACTGGGGCCCCGTGCCCGGCTCCTACGGCTGGGTCTTCCCGAAGGGCGACACGCTGACAGTCGGCGTCATCGGGGACCGCGGCGCCGGCGAGGCGATGCGCGACTACTACCGCTCTTTCGTGGCCCGCCTGGGACTCGACCTCACACGAGCCGTCCACGACGGCGGCCACCTCACCCGCGTGCGTGCGGTCGACTCACCGGTGCGCCGCGACCGCGTACTGGTCGCCGGCGACGCCGCCGGACTGCTCGAGCCCTGGACCCGCGAAGGCATCTCGTACGCCCTCAGGTCCGGCGCCATCGCCGGCCGCGCCGCAGCGACCGAAGTGGCGTCCTACGACGGCGCCGTCGCTTCAGCGCTGGATCCGGAGATGGCGGCGGGCCGGCGTGCGCGGGCCGCCTTCACAGCGCACCCCGGAACCGTCCACAGCGTGTTCCGCTACCTACCCGGGATGTGGGATCTGTTCGTCCGGCTGGTCGGCGGCGAGACGACGATGGCGAAGCAACTCGAACGGCGAAGCATCCGCGGCCTCGTCGGAGCGCTCGGCGGATAACCACGGGAATGCCCCCGCCCCGGAAGGTGGTTGACCAATCAACTACCCACCGAGCACCGCAAGGAGTCAGCGCATGGCCAAGATCGTCGTCTTCGGAGGAACCGGCTACACCGGCGGGAACGTCGTCCGCGAGGCTGCCTCCCGCGGCCACCACGTCGTCTCCGTCAGCCGGTCCGAGCCGAGCGAGAAGGTCGACGGCGTGAGCTACCAGCTCGGTGACGTCGAGCAGCTGGCGCAGCAGGTGATTCCTGGTGCCGATGCGGTCGTCGCGACGCTGTCGCCGCGCGGTGACCTGGCCGGCCGGCTGGTCGAGGTGTACGGCGACCTGGCGCGGCTGTCGGCAGCGACGGGCGCCCGCTACCTGCAGGTCGGCGGCTTCAGCTCGCTGCGGCCCGCCCCGGGCGCGCCGCGGTTCGTCGAGGGCGAGGTCGCTGAGGAGTACCGCGCCGAGGCGCTCGAGGGCGAGGCGACCCGCGTGCTGCTCGCCGAGAGCGCGCCGAAGGACCTCGACTGGGTCTTCGTCAGCCCCGCCGGCGCCTACGGCGCATGGGCGCCGGGCGAGCGCACCGGGAGCTACCGGCTCGGCGGCGACGTGGCGCAGTTCGACGCCGAGGGCGGTTCGAACATCTCGGGTCCCGACTTCGCCGTTGCCATCGTGGATGAGATCGAGAAGGCCGACCACCACCGCGAGCACATCGGCATCGCCTACTAGTCCGCCTAGCATCCCGGGGATGCCGCTGAGCGACTTTCCCCGCTACCCGCTGCTGTTCGGTCCCAGCCCGGTGCACCGCCTGGAACGGCTGACCCAGCACCTCGGTGGCGCGCAGATCTGGGCCAAGCGCGAGGACTGCAACAGCGGCCTGGCCTTCGGCGGCAACAAGACCCGCAAGCTGGAGTACTTCGTCCCGGACGCGCTGGCGCAGGGCGCCGACACCTTGGTGTCGATCGGCGGGATCCAGTCCAACCACACCCGCCAGGTGGCCGCTGTCGCCGCGAAGCTCGGCATGAAGGCCCGCCTCGTGCAGGAGAGCTGGGTCGACTGGCCGGACGCCGTCAACGACCGGGTCGGGAACATCCTCCTGTCACGGATCATGGGCGCGCACGTCGAGCTGGTCGAAGCCGGCTTCGGCATCGGGTTCAAGGAGAGCTGGGAGAACGCTCTCGAAGACGTGCGCAGTAAGGGCGGCACGCCCTACGCCATCCCGGCCGGCGCATCGGACCACCGCCTGGGCGGGCTGGGCTTCGCCAACTGGGCGACGGAGGTCGCGCAGCAGGAGCAGGAGCTCCGCGTCTTCTTCGACACGATCATCGTCTGCAGCGTCACCGGCAGCACCCACGCCGGCATGATCGCCGGGTTCGCGACGCAGGACCGGCCGCGGCGGGTCATCGGGATCGACGCGTCGGCGAAGATCGACGCGACCCGCGCGCAGGTCGAGAAGATCGCGCGGGAGACGGCTGAGCTCATCGGAGTCGGCAGGTCGCTGCGCGACGACGAGATCACCGTCCTCGAGGGCTGGGCGGGCGACTACTACGGCATCCCGGTCGCGTCCACGTTGGCTGCCATGCGACTGACCGGCAGCCTCGAGGGCGTGATCATCGATCCGGTGTACGAGGGCAAGTCGATGGCCGGCCTCATCGATCTCGTCCGCAGCGGCGACATCCCGAAGACCTCGAACGTCCTCTACGCGCACCTCGGTGGCCAGCCGGCGATCAACGCCTACAGCGCGCTCTTCCGCAACTGAGACGAGCACGGCGCCGGCCCTAGTCTTGAATGATTCCAGAATCCGGGCCATACTCGTCGACGTGCCCACCCGACCGGACTTCGCGCCGGCGCTGCGAGGTGCGGCACTGCGCGTGACGCGCCCCCGGCTGGCGGTCCTCGCCGCCGTACAGGCTCATCCGCACGCAGACACCGACTCGATCCTCCGTGCCGTGCGCAGCGACCTCGGTGAGGCCTCGCACCAGGCCGTGTACGACGTCCTTCGCGCGCTCACGGTCGCAGGGCTGGTACGACGGATCGAGCCGGCCGGTTCGGTAGCCCGCTACGAGCTGCGGGTCGGCGACAACCACCACCACGTCGTGTGCAGGTCGTGCGGCACGATCGGCGACGTGGACTGCGCGGTCAACGAGACACCCTGCCTCGAAGCGTCGGACCCCCAGGGGTTCACCATCGACGAAGCAGAAGTGACGTACTGGGGCCTGTGCCCCGCCTGTCAGACGACGCATGCGAACTGAGGAAGGAACCACGTGACCGAGCGCCCGACCGAGAGCGTCAGCGAGAGCGAGAACCCGGCGATCCCCAGCCCGGAGGTCAAGGACACCCGACCGCGGACGAACCGCGACTGGTGGCCGAACCAGCCCGACCTGCAGGTCCTCAACCGGCCTGACCCCCGTTCTGACCCGCTGGGCGAGGACTTCGACTACGCGGCCGCGTTCGCGACCGTGGACGTCGAGGCGCTGAAGCGCGACCTCGTCGACGTCATGACGACGTCGCAGGACTGGTGGCCGGCCGACTACGGGCACTACGGGCCACTGTTCATCCGCATGTCCTGGCACGCCGCCGGCACCTACCGCATCGAGGACGGCCGCGGTGGCGGTGGTGAGGGAGCGCAGCGCTTCGCCCCGCTGAACAGCTGGCCGGACAACGCCAACCTCGACAAGGCGCGCCGGCTGCTCTGGCCGGTCAAGCAGAAGTACGGCCGCACGGTGTCGTGGGCGGACCTGCTGGTCTTCGCGGGCAACGTCGCCATGGAGTCGATGGGCTTCGAGACGTTCGGCTTCGGCTTCGGGCGCCGCGACGTCTGGCAGCCCGAGGAGGTCTTCTGGGGTCCGGAGGACACCTGGCTCGGCGACGAGCGTTACGCCGGCGACCGCGAGCTGTCCGGGCCGCTCGGCGCGGTCCAGATGGGTCTGATCTACGTCAACCCGGAAGGCCCCAACGGCAACCCCGACCCGCTGGCGTCAGCCCGGGACATCCGCGAGACGTTCGGGCGCATGGCCATGAACGACGAGGAGACCGTCGCTCTCATCGCCGGCGGTCACACGTTCGGCAAGACGCACGGCGCGGGGAACCCCGACCTGGTGGGGCCTGAGCCGGAGGGCTGCCCGGTGCAGCACCTGGGCCTCGGCTGGAAGAGCGAGTTCGGGACAGGCAAGGGCAAGGACACCATCACCAGCGGACTCGAGGGCGCCTGGACGCCGACGCCCGTCACGTGGGACAGCAGCTTCTTCGACACGCTGTTCGGCTTCGAGTGGGAGCTGTCGGAGAGCCCGGCCGGGGCGAAGCAGTGGATTCCGAAGGACGGGGCGGCTGCCAATGCCCTGCCGGACGCACACCAGCCCGGCGTGAAGCACGCACCGGTGATGCTCACCTCCGACCTCGCGCTCATCACGGATCCGTCGTACCGCGAGATCTCGAAGCGGTTCCACGAGAGCCCCGACCAGTTCGCGGCGGCCTTCGCCAAGGCCTGGTACAAGCTGCTGCACCGCGACATGGGCCCGGTCACGCGCTACCTCGGTCCGTGGGTCCCGGAACCGCAGCTCTGGCAGGACCCGGTCCCGCCGGTCGACCACGAGCTGATCGGTGACAAGGACATCGCGGCGCTGAAGAGCACGCTGCTCCAGTCCGGTCTCTCGGTCTCCCAGCTGGTCTCGACCGCCTGGGCGTCCGCGGCGTCCTTCCGCACCACGGACAAGCGGGGTGGGGCCAACGGCGCACGGATCCGGCTCGCCCCGCAGAAGGACTGGGAGGTCAACCGCGGCACCGCCGAGGTGATCGCGGCTCTCGAGAAGATCCAGCAGGAGTTCAACAGCTCCGGCAAGCAGGTCTCCCTCGCCGACCTGATCGTGCTCGGCGGCTGCGCAGCCGTCGAGAAGGCGGCCAACGACGCGGGCTTCGACATCACGGTCCCATTCGCGCCGGGCCGTACCGACGCCACCCAGGAGCAGACGGACGTCGAGTCGTTCGCGGTGCTCGAGCCGCGCGCCGACGGGTTCCGCAACTACCTGCGGGCCGGGGACAAGCTCGCTCCCGAGACGCTGCTCGTGGACCGCGCCTATATGCTCGACCTCACGGCCAAGGAGCTCACCGTCCTGATCGGTGGGCTGCGGGTCCTCGGGGCCAACGCCGGCGGCACCAAGCACGGCGTGTTCACCGACCGGCCGGGGACGCTGTCAAACGACTTCTTCGTCACCCTCCTCGCCCCTGGCTCGGAGTGGAAGACGTCCATGACCGATGCCGGTGTCTACGAGAGCGGCAGCCGGACCGCCACCGCAGTCGACCTGGTCCTCGGGTCCAACTCCATCCTGCGTGGCATCTCCGAGGTGTACGGCGCCGACGACGCGAAGGAGACATTCGCGCGCGACTTCGTCGCGGCCTGGGACAAGGTCATGACCCTGGATCGCTTCGACCTGGCCTGACCGTCCGTCCACAACCTTGTCCACATCCCTGTGGAGAAGGGCTCGGAGCGGGGGACAACCGCGCTCGTTCTGTGGACATCTTGTGGGCAACGAGAAATACCGAAATCCCTTGTGGCAAAGGGCTTGTGCTCACCCTCAGCAACCCGTACAACATGCACTGTCACCGGAAACGGAGACCACGTCGAAGGCAACTTCGGCAACGCACCAGGCACCGGGCAACCGGAGTCAGGAGCGGGTCGCCTGGACCGGCGACTCGGACCCGGAACGCGGGGCCGGCGAGCAATCGCCGGCTGGTGCACCGAGACCGATAGAGCCCCCTCCAACTCATACTTGGAGGGGGCTCTTCCCCATTCTGGGGGGCCATCGGTCCGGTCGCGCGCAGCGACACGCGGCTCCACTACCCAGCCTCAGCCGAACTCCACCCGCAGAGCCGGGCCGTGCTCGTCGAGCGCGGGAGCTGGCGGCCGTACGACGGGATCGGGGTAGGCCGACGCCTTTACCGGGTTACCGGGCACCGGCAGCCCACCGGCGTCGACCACCAGGTTGCGCACCCTCGCCTGGCCGCTGCCCAGCGCTTCGGCCACGTCGCTGATCGGGCCGCACGGCACGCCGGCCCCGGCGAGCACGTCCAGCCAGTGCGCCGCCGGGGCCCCGATCAGCACCGCCTCCATCTCGTCCTTCAACGGCTCGCGGGCGAGGTGTCGCAGCGCGTTCGTCGCGAACCGCGGATCGGTGGCGAGCTGCGGCACCCCCAGGGCAGTCACCAGCACGCCGAACAGCACGTCATTCGCTGCGCAGATCGTGATGTCCCTGTCCGAGCACGAGAACGTGTCGAACGGCGCGATGGCGAAGTGCGCGTTGCCGATCCGCCCCGGGTCCTGCCCCGTGGCCAGCCACGACAGTGCCGCGCCCTCGAGGAGCGAGACGGTCGCGTCGTACATCGCGATGTCGAGGTGTGTCCCGACCCCGGTCGTGGCGCGGCCGAGCAGCGCGCTGGTGATCCCGCCGAAGGCGAACAGCCCGGCCGACAGGTCGGCGACCGGGACACCCGGCTTGACCGGCGGGCCGTCCGGCGCCCCCGTCACGCTCATGATCCCGCTCATCCCCTGGACGACCGCGTCGTACGCCGGCCGCTCCCGCCAGGGTCCGGTATGCCCGAAGCCGGAGATCGAGCAGTAGACGAGCCGGGGGTTGATCGCCGCCGCGGCCGCCCAGCCGAGCCCCAGCCGCTCCATGACGCCCGGCCGGAAGTTCTCCACGAGCACATCGGCATGCCCGACGAGCGTCCGGGCCACTGCCAGGTCGGCGGGTGCCTTGAGGTCGAGGGCGATCGACTCCTTGCCGCGGTTGACCCTGGCGAAGTACAGCGACCGGCCGTCCAAAAACGGCCCGTAGCTCCGCGAGTCGTCGCCCGCGCCCGGGTGCTCGACCTTGATCACCCGGGCGCCCAGGTCGGCCAGCATCATCGCGGCGAACGGCCCTGCCAGGACCCGGCTGAAGTCGGCAACCAGCAGGCCGCTCAGGGGTCCGGGCGTGGGCATCCCGTCATCCTGCCGGACGCGTCTTCGACGCTTGATCGGGAACGGGACGGGCACGTGTGGTGTTGTGTCGGATGTGAACGCGACTGTGACCCCTGCCGCTCCCCCTCCTACCACCCTGACCGCTGCCGACCGCTGCGACCGCTGCGGCGCCCAGGCCCGTGTCCGTGTCGTCCTCGCGACCGGTGATCTGCTGTTCTGCGCGCACCACGCGAACGCCTACGAGGACAAGCTCCGCGCGACCGCCGTGGAGTACGTCGACGAGACCGCTGCCCTCCACACGGAGATCAGCAACAACTAGACGGCCGCCGCGCGGGCCGTGAAGCGTCCCTCCCGGGACTCGACGACCAGCGGCAAGCCGAACGCCCGCGACAGCAGCGGCCCGGTGACGACCTCGTCCACCGGGCCGGCTGCCACGGTGCGTCCACGCGCGAGCAACAGCGCATGCGTGGTGCCGACCGGCATCTCCTCCGGGTGATGCGTCACCAGGACCGTCGGCGGCGAACCCGGGTCGCCTGCCAGCCTCGTCAGCAGCCGCAGCAGCGCCTCGCGCGCCCCCAGGTCCAGCCCAGCTGCCGGCTCGTCGAGCAGCAGCAGCTCCGGATCGGTCATCAGCGCCCGCGCCAGCATGACCCGCTTGCGCTCGCCCTCGGACAGCGTCCCGAACCGCCGGTCGGCGAAGGCGCGCAGCCCTACGCGCGCGAGCAGCTCTTCCGCGCGCGCGGTGTCCGCAGCGTCGTACGTCTCGTGCCAACGGCCGAGGACGCCGTACGACGCCGTGACGACGACGTCCAGCGCCCGTTCGTGCCCGGGGATCCGGTCGCCCAGAGCGGCGCTGGAGATGCCCACCCTCGTACGCAGCTCCGACAGGTCGACCGAGCCGAACACCTCGCCCAGCAGCTCGACGCGGCCACGTGTCGGGAACAGCGCGGCGCTGGCCACCTGCATCAGGGTCGTCTTGCCCGCCCCGTTAGGCCCGAGGACGACCCAGCGCTCACCCTCGCGCACGGTCCAGTCGACGTCGGCCAGCAGGGTCGAGCCGTCGCGGACGACAGCGACGCCGGTCAGGGACAGCACGGCGTCGGACACGGCCCTGACCGTAGTCCGCGGCCAGCACCCCGCAAGCCACCGACACCCGTGCGACAGGATCCCGGGCATGAGCTCACCCACGTACCGCTGCTTCGACGTCGACATCTCCGACGCCGTTGCCCACGTCCGCCTGTCGCGTCCTGACGAGCTCAACACCATGACGCCGGACTTCTGGCGCGAGCTGCCGGAGATCGTCACCGGCATCAGCGACGACGCGTCGGCGCGGGTCGTGCTGATCTCGAGCTCCGGCCGGCACTTCAGCGCCGGCATGGACCTGTCGGTGTTCACGACTGACCACTTCGTTGCCGATGCCGAGCCGGGG
>JAVXVI010000142.1:0-25240 GCA_032230005.1 Actinomycetota bacterium
TCTGCGTCCGGCCGAAGCCGTCGAGGGCAGCCGTGATGGCCACGTTGGTGGCCGGCGCCGAAGCGTTGGTCGTGATCGGGAAGCTCCCGCTGGTGGCCCCACCTGGCATCACCAGGGTTGACGGCACCGACGCGACGGACGGGTCGCTGCTGAAGAGCAGCACGGTCGTCGGCAGCCCGTCGGCGAAGCTCAGCGTCACGGTGCCGGTCGACGACGCGCCACCACGGACGGTGTCGGGGTTCAGCCCGAGGCTGGAGATGCCGCCACCGGCACGGGCCGGCGCAGGCAGCACGAGAACGAGCAGAGCTGTCGACACGGCGGTCAGCAGCGGTATGCGTCGCAAGGCTCGGGTACTCATCGACTCCCCCTAGGCAGGCAGGCCGGATGCTCGGCTTGCGCAACCACGCCGTCAACGCGGACGCACGATGACAACCCGTAGCTCATCGGCGCACACCAGCCCAAGTCGCGGGTAGGACCTTCGTCCTAAGACCATGGGTGCGCCCCGTCCACGCTTCGTTTAAGGTTCAACCAACAGCAGTGCCACGAGAGGAACGCTTCCAGTGACAGACGCGCAGACCCCCACCCCTTCGTACGACGCCGTGCTCGCCGCACTGACCAGTTCCCATGAGCGGCTGGTCCGGCTCCTGCGCGGTCTCGACGACGACGCCGTGGATCGGCCGTCGTACGCCTCGGAGTGGACCATCGCTCAGGTCGCGTCCCACCTCGGCTCCGGCGCCGAGATCTTCGGGCTCATGGTCGAGGCAGGGCAGGCCGGCCAACCCGCCCCCGGGGGCGACACCTTTGCCCCGATCTGGGACGCGTGGAACGCCAAGAGCGGACCGGAGCAGGTGCGCGACGCGCTGCGCGCGGATGCCGAGTTCCTCGACCTGTTCTCGAAGCTGACGGGCGAGCAGATCAAGACGTGGCGGCTCGACATGTTCGGCACCGTCCGGTCCCTGACCGAGCTGCTGCAGATGCGGCTCGCCGAGCACGCGCTGCACACCTGGGACATCGAGGTCGCCCTCGACCCGACCGCCACCCTGCCGGACGACGCGGCCGGGCTCGTCCTCGACAACCTCGGTTTCCTGGTCTCCCACGCGGCCAAGGCAAGCGCAGAGCCACGTGGCGTCCAGGTGTCGACCAGCTCGCCGGACCGCTCGCTGCTGCTCCAGCTCTCGACGGAGGGGGCGACGCTCTCTGCCGCGACCGGCGCCGAGGACGCAGCCGCATCGCTGCGCGCGCCCTCGGAGGCCTTCGTGCGCCTCGTCTACGGCCGGCTCGACCCTGAGCACACGCCCGGCTCGGTGCAGGCCGATCCCGACCTCCTCGACCAGCTGCGGAAGGTCTTCCCCGGAGTCTGACGATCAGAAGCGGCGGCGGATCCGGAGGTCCACCGGACGGCCATCAGGGTCGAAGACCAGCCGCTGGAGCGGATGCGACCAGAGCCGGTTGGCACGCGAGACAGGTGCTGGTCGATGCACCCGCGCGCGACAGCCGCCCGATCCGGCGAGCTCGCGCCACAGCTCGCCCGCGTTGTCCAGGTCGCCCAGCCGCGGATCGGACTCCGCCAGCCCGAGGTGCTCGGCCCACAATCTCGTGCGCAGCTGCCGCGAGAGCTCGCCGCCCGGATCCACCACCGCGCAGGTCAGCTCCGAGTCGTGCGTCCAGGACCGTCGGTTGAAGTTGTCCGAGCCGCAGCTCATCCAGACGTCATCGACGATGCACACCTTGGCGTGGACGTAGATCGGGGTCCCCGCCTCGTTCTCCACGTCGTACACACCGACGCGGTCGCCACCGGCCTCGACCAGGACCCGCATCGCCGCCAGCTGACCGAGCCGGTTCGGCGGTCCGCTGAGCCGACCATCGGCATCGGGGAACCGCGGCACTACCGCGATCACCCGCAGGCTCGGCGTGCGCCGCAGCGCGCGAGCGAGCGCACCTGCGACGGATGTCGACCAGAGGTACTGATCCTCGATGTAGACCAGCCGCTCGGCGCGATCGAACACCCGCTCGTACGCCCTCGCGATCGTCCGTTCGCCGTGCGGCGCAAAGGGAAACGCCGGCCGCTTGGCCGGATAGGTGCGCAGCACCTGCACCTGATGGGGTCCGGCAGGGGGTGGCGGCGGCCCTGGTGCCGTCATCGGCCGAGGGCGACGCGGCATGTCCGCCGCCCGTTGCCGCAGGCGCCGGTACGGGTTGCGGTGATCGACCGGCGTGGGGTCGTTCCACCGCTCGAGGAACGTCGCTTGTACGTCGGCGACAGCTGGTCCGGCCAGCTCCAGCATCAGGTCGTGCCACGGCGGCCGCGACCCGTAGCGGTCGTCCATCGGCTGACGCTGCGCGTCACCGTCATGGCGAGCGTCATCACGACGGCTGTGGCACAGGTCGATCCCGCCGACGAACGCGACGTCCTCATCGGGCCGGTGCGCGTAGCGCACGACGACCATCTTCTGGTGGTGCGAGCCACCCCGGCGTACCCGCTCGTCGAGGAGAGCCTCGCCGCCCGCGTCGTTGAGCTGGACGCCGAGGTGCTGGTTCTCCTGCGCGCTGAACGACGTCCGATCGCTGTGCGAGCGCCAGAGCAGCGCGCGCACGCGGACCCCGCGGCGGGCGGCGTCGCAGAACAGCTCGGCCACCGTCGGGCCACCGTCACGCAGCAGCTCGTCACCGTCGCCGCGCCAGTCGGTGAAGAAGACCTCGTCACCCGCCCGGGCGCGGGTGATCGCCTCGATCAGGCGCGCGAAGTAGTCAGCCCCGTGGACCCGAGGCGTGACGAGGTTGCCGCTCGACCACGGCCGCTCTTTCGAGGGCAGGAACCACTCGCTCACCGGCCCACCATCGCATTCCGGCCGTGATGGCTAGGTCGTGACGACGAGGTCGTGTGACGGCTAGGTCGTGGCGAGGACGTCGGCCGGGGCGCCGTAGCGCAGGCCGTCCATGAGCAGGGTGGCCACTTTCGCGCCCTGCTCCGGCCCGCCCGGCTGATCGGTCATCATGCAGACCCCGCTGAGGGCGCGCAGCAGGTCCATGCCGTCGATGCGCGGCCGGATCGTGCCGGCGTCGGAGGCGGCCTCGACCAGGCTGCCGATGGTCTGCTGCACCCGCGCATGGGTGGTCTGGAACAGGTCCGACTCGGCCGAGACGACGGACTTGAGGTAGGTGGCCAGGCCCTTCTTGCTCGCGACGTAGGCCACGAAGCGCTGCATCCACTCGGCCAGCGCCTCGTCCGGCGGCAGCGCGGCCCGCAGCTCGTCGGCGCCGTCGCAGAGCAGGTCGACGTTGTGGCGGTAGACCGCCTCCACCAGTGCGTCCCGGGTCGGGTAGTGCCGGTAGAGGGTGCCGATGCCGACGCCGGCCTCCTTGGCGATCCACTCCAGCGACGCCTCGACCCCGCGGGCGGCGAACGCCGCAGACGCGACCTCCAGCAGCCGGTCCCGGTTGCGGCAGGCATCCGCACGCTGCGCTCGCGCCATCTGTCTCCGCTCCTCCTGCCCGCTGTCGAAAGTTGTCGCCCGAAAGCAGTTGACAAACCGGAGGGTGCCTCCGCTATGGTTTCCGGAGGCGGCATCCGCTTCAGGGCCCAGCGTAAGCCGACCAGCCCGCAACTGCAAGCAAGGAGAAACATCCATGGCTTCCACCACGCTCGACGCCCCCGCGCCGGCGACGGCCACGCCCGGCCCAGATCGCCGCTGGCTCACCCTCGCCGTGATCGGGATCGCCCAGCTCATGATCGTCCTCGACGCCTCCATCGTGAACATCGCGCTGCCGCACGCACAGGCCGCCCTGCACATCGGCGACGCCCAGCGGCAGTGGGCGCTCACCGCCTACACCCTCACCTTCGGCGGCCTGCTACTGCTCGGCGGCCGCATCGCCGACTACCTCGGCCGCAAGCGCACCTTCCTGGTCGGCCTGTTCGGCTTCGCCGGCGCGTCCGCGCTCGGCGGCCTGGCCCAGTCCTCGGGCTGGTTCTTCGGAGCCCGCGCCGTGCAGGGCGTCTTCGCCGCACTGCTGGCGCCGGCCGTCCTCTCACTGATCACGACCACCTTCACCGAAGCCCACGAGCGCGCCAGGGCGTTCGCGGTCTACGCCGCGATCTCCGGCACGGGCGCGGCCATCGGCCTGATCGCCGGCGGTCTGCTCACCGAGTACCTCTCGTGGCGCTGGACCCTGCTGGTCAACACCCCCATCGCGGTGCTCGTCGCACTTGCGGCGATCCCGCTGCTGAAGGAGAGCCGCGCTGACGGCGACCGGCACTTCGACCTGCCCGGCGCCGTCGTGGCGACCGGTGGTCTCGCAACGCTCGTCTACGGCTTCACCGAGGCGTCCTTGCACGGCTGGACCGCACCTCTCACGCTGTCGCTGCTGGCAGCTTCGGTGGTCCTGCTCACCGGCTTCATCGCCTGGGAGCAGCGGGCCAAGAACCCGATGCTGCCCCTGCGCATCGTGCTCGACCGCAACCGCGGCGGGTCCTACGCCGCCTTCCTGCTCGCCACGATGGGGATGTTCGCGACCTTCCTGTTCCTGACCTACTACTTCCAGGGCGTGCTCGGTTACAGCGCCCTGAAGGCAGGGGTCGCGTTCCTGCCCTTCCCGCTCGGCATCATCACGTCCGCCACCATCGCGTCGCGCACCCTGCCCCGGTTCGGGCCACGTGTCCTGGCCACGACCGGGTTCGCGCTCGCCTCGATCGGCATGCTCTGGCTGACGCAGCTCCCGGCCGACTCCGCCTACCTGACCCACGTCGTGCCGTCGATGCTGCTCATCAGCCTCGGCATGGGTCACGTCTTCGTGCCGCTGTCGTCGACAGCGCTGCTCGGTGTCCCCAACCACGACGCCGGCGCAGCGAGCGCACTGGTCAACACGATGCAGCAGGTCGGCGGATCGCTCGGGGTCGCGTTCCTCAACACGATCGCGACGAGCGCCACCGTCTCCTACGCCGGCGCGCACGGCGGCCCGTCCCGGGCGGCTGTGGTGCACGGCTTCACGAGCGCCTTCGCCGTCGCGGTAGGCATCTTCGTCCTCGCTGCGATCGTCGTCACCTCGCTGATTCGGACGGGTGACGACCGTGATGTCGACAGCGATGACGTGTACGACGTGGAGCTGTCGTCCTCTCCCGTGGCCGCCGCGGCCTGACCTCACAGCCGAATCTGCCGCCCACGAGGAGGCCCTGTCGCGCACGTCGCGACAGGGCCTCCTCGTCGTACTAGCGCAGGTTGCTGGGCCAGCTGCCGTTGGTGAGCCGCACGGCGTAGAAGCCGCTGTCACCGTCGGCGTACCAGACCTCGTGGTGCGCGATGTCGAAGCTGGGGGCGCTCATCGCGTAGGACCCGCTGGTGAGCGGCAACGCGTCCGGGGCCGGCTTGTTGAAGTAGGAGACCTCGCGCGGGTGGTACGGGTCGGCGATGTCGAAGACGCGGAGGCCCGACAGGATGAAGCTGCACGCGACGAGCGTCGGGTCGGTCGTGCGGGGCACGCCGCAGTAGTGGGCGGCGTAGCCCTGCACGCCGTACTGCGCGCCGGGGTCGTTCTGCTGGTCGGTGGCCCGCGCCGCGGGCTGGTTGACCTCGAGGCGCAGCGCGGACACGACCTTCGGGTGCCGCTCGTCCTGGATGTCGATGATGCGACCGGCTCCGACGGCGTCGTCGGCGACGTAGCCGGTGACGTTGCGGGAGTACTCGTCGAACTCCACGAGGTAGTGACGGCCCTTGATGGTCACCGGGATGGTGTTCTGCGGGATCGACACCTCGGGCCAGGTGAGGTGCGAGACCTCCTTGACGACCGGGCTCGCGACGCGGTGCTGCACCTGGCTGACGTCGAGCGTGGTCAAGCCGCTGCGGCCGAGGTCGGCGCCGTAGAGCCTGGTGCCGTCGGCGTTGAGGTTCATGCCGTGGAAGGTGTAGGTGTCGTTGTGCCAGACGATGGACGGTACGACGGGGTTGCTCACGTCGATGGCAGTCACGCCGGCCTGGGCCGTCGTCGAGATCCAGAGCGTCCGGCCGTCCGGGGAGAACCCGCTCTCGTGGCCGAGGATGCCCAGCGGCGTGGACGACTGCAGCGCCGGGTGGCGGCAGTCCTGCGAGACGTCGTAGACGTCGACGATGCCGGGGGCGGTGGCCGGTGAGCCCATGCCGGCGGCGAGCAGGCCGCGCTGCACGTTGAGGGCGAGCGACTCGTGCGGGCTGTCCATGGCCGGGGTGACGAGCCGGTCGGTCTCGACCGGACGCGTCGGGTCGCTCATGTCGACGACGTGCACACCGCCGGTCTCGTTGTGGAAGACCGCTGTCGGGAACAGCAGCGTGCCGTCGTAGAACGCGCAGACCCGCCCGGCCCGGTCGACGTAGCGGAACGTCTTGAACCCTCCGGTCGTGCCGATGTGCCCGTCCTGCACTGCGTTGCAGGTGTATCCCTTGGCAGCGCGGCCGCTGGCGTAGTCAGCCTTGGCGACCCGGCCCTGCCGGCCGGTCTCGGGCAAGGAGCCCGGGCCGCAGTGCGCCCTCGGCGTGGCGGGCGGGACGGAGGTCGTCGCGCCGGCGACCGGCACTGCGTGCGTCTGGGTGTAGGCCAGCACTGCCGCCGCGACGCCAGGACTGGTGACGGCTGCGGCGGCCACGCCGGCAGTGACCAGGGCGGCGCCGGCGGCGAGGGCGAGGCCGCGGCGGGCAGTGAGGCGCATGAGGGTCCTTCGTCGAGGTCGAAACGGTTCCGGAACGATTCGACGTCGAGGTACCCGCTCCTGCCGGGAGCGCACCTCCTTGATCAGTTGACCTGGCGCTCGAAGCCCTGCCAGTACTGCTCGCGGAGCTTGAACTTCTGCACCTTCCCGGTGGCCGTGCGTGGGATCTCGGAGCGCAGCTCCACCGACGTCGGCGCCTTGTAGCTCGCCAGGCGGCTCTTGCAGTGTGCGATGAGCTCCTCCTCCGTGGCCTTCTCACCGGCGGCGAGGACGACGAGTGCCTTGATGGTCTCGCCCCACTTCTCCGAGGGGACCCCGATGACGGCGACCTCCGCCACAGCGGGATGGGAGAACAGGGCGTCCTCCACCTCGATCGAGGAGACGTTCTCGCCGCCGGTGATGATGACGTCCTTCTTGCGGTCCGAGATCGTGACGTAGCCCTCGTCGTCGAGGATGCCGCCGTCACCGGTGTGGAACCAGCCGCCCTCGAGCGCGTCGGCCGTCGCCTCGGGCTGCTCCCAGTAGCCCTCCAGGACGACGTTGGAGCGGGCCAGCACCTCGCCCTGCTCGGAGATCATGATCTGTACGCCGAGAGCAGGCATGCCGGCACGGGCCAGCCGCCGCGAGGCCTCCTCGATGGGCAGCGCGTCCTCCTCGGCGCGCCGCCGGTTGACCGTCAGCAGGGGCGAGGTCTCCGTGAGGCCGTAGATCTGCAGGAACTCCCAGCCGAGCTCGTCCTCGATCCGCTGGATCGTCCGGGATGGCGGTGGGGCACCGGCGCAGATGACGCGGACCCGGTCCCGGCCGGGGATCTCGCCCTGCCACGACTGGGCCGCCTCGAGGACCGACGCGACGACGGCAGGTGCGGCACACATGACCGTCACGCCGTACTTCTCGACCCGTCGCAGGATGTCGGCGCCGTCGATCTTGCGGATGACGACCTGCGGCACGCCCATGCCCGTCGTCCCGAACGGCATGCCCCACCCGTTGGCGTGGAACATCGGCAGCGTGTGCAGGTAGACGTCGCGATCACTGACCCCGGCGTGCAGCGCGAAGGTCACTGCATTGACCCAGATGTTGCGATGGGTGATCTGCACGCCCTTGGGCCGCGCCGTGGTGCCGGACGTGTAGTTGATGGTCGCGGTGGCGTCCTCGGACTTGCCCTCCCACGGCTTCGGAGCGACATCGGGTCGGAGCAGTGCAGCATCGGACTCCTTGCCGAGAAGCAGCCTGTGCTTCGCGGTGACCGACTGGAGCGACGCGTCCAGCTCAGGGTCCAGCAGCAGCACGTCTGCTCCGGAGTGGCCGACGATGTACTCGACCTCCGCCGGCGACAGCCGGAAGTTGATCGGGACCAGTACCCGGCTGTAGCTGCAGACCCCGAAGAACGACTCCAGCATCCGGGCGCTGTTGTGCGACACGATCGCGACGCGAGCACCCGGCTCCACACCGAGCTCGTCGAGACCTGCGGCCATCGCCCGGGCCCGGGCCGCCAGCCCGCCGTACGTCAATGACCCGAGACCACCGTCCTGGCACTCCCCCGGCTCGTCGACGACGCCGATGCGGTCGCGGTAGCAGAGCTCAGCGCGGTCGATGAAGTCGGACGTGCAGAACGGGACCTTCACGGGGACTCCTTCGGCGCAAGGGCGACCGGCTCAGCATGCCGCGCCGGACCTAGTGTGCGTGCGGTGGGAGCCGAGGAGACCGTCAGCCTGGCCCTCGGCGACCAGCAGGCCGTGGTGCATGCCCGGGGCGGCCGGGTCGAGACGTATCGCGTCGGCGGCACCGAGGTGCTGGCGGGCGGGGAGAACCCGGAGCTGTTCGCGTTCCGCGGCGCGCTGCTCGCCCCCTGGCCCAACCGGGTGGCCGGCGCCCGGTGGCGCTGGGAGGGACGCGAGCTCGAGCTGCCGGTCAATGACCCGGACTCTGGGTCGGCGCTGCACGGGCTGGTCTTCGACGTCGACTGGACCTTCGAGCTGATCGATGCGACCAGCGCCGTCCTCACCTACGCGCTCGCCGCCCAGCCGGGCTACCCGTTCCCGCTGCTGCTCACGGTCTCCTACGCGTTGGGCCGAGATGGCCTGCGCTGCGCACTGCGCGCGGTCAACGTCGGCGCGGAGCCTGCTCCCGTCGGGCTCGGGGTGCATCCCTACATCGCGGTGCCGGGCATGGTCGACGACGTCGTACTGACTCTTCCCGCGACAACGTTGCTCGAGACCGACTCCGTATGGCAGGAGACGGGGCGCCGGGCGGTCGCCGGCACCGGGCTGGACTTCTCCTCCGGACGGCGCATCGGGGACACAGCTCTCGATGACGCCTTCACCGATGTGCGCGCCGATGACGACGGGCGCTCCCGAGCAGGTGTCGAGCTTCCGGACGGCAACGTCGTGACGGTGTGGGCCGGGTCCACGTGCCGGTGGTGGCAGGTCTACACCGCGGACACCCTGGGTCCGGCCGACCGCCGGCGCAGCGTCGCCATCGAGCCGATGACGTGCCCGCCCAATGCCCTCAACACCGGGGAGATCGATGTGATCGCGCCCGGTAAGGCCGTGCAGCTCGACTGGGGCTTTCAGCTCCGCTGACCGACCTGGGTACGGTCGAGCGCATGACCACGCTGGAACGGGTGCTCGACGTCGAACAGCTCGAGGTGGACCTGTTCCGCGGCCCGAGCCCGGCGACGCGCCTGCAGCACATCTTCGGCGGCCAGGTCGCCGGCCAGGCCCTGGTCGCCACCAGCCGTACCGTCGACCCGGCCTACTCCGTCCACTCGCTGCACGGCTACTTCCTGCGCGCCGGCCAGCCCGAGGTGCCGGTGGTCTACCGCGTGGAGCGGATCCGCGACGGCCGGTCCTTCGTCACGCGGCGGGTCACCGGCATCCAGCACGGACAGGCCATCTTCATGCTGTCGGCGTCGTTCCAGGTGCACGAGGACGGCCTGGAGCACCAGGACCCGATGCCGGTCGTGCCGCCACCGGAAGACCTGGTGGACATCCATCCCAACCGGGTCGGCATGGCCGAGCTGCACCGGCTGGAGTGGCCGGGCTGGGACCTGCGTGACGTGCTCCCGCCGGAAGGCGACGGTCCCGACGCCCCGGCTCGTCAGCAGCTGTGGATGCGCTACAGCGAGCCGTTGCCGGATGACCCGGTGCTGCATGTCTGCGCACTCGCCTACGCCAGCGACCTCCGGCTGCTCGGTGCGAGCCTCGTGCCGCACCCCGGCGCAGCCGTGCAGACCGCCTCGCTCGACCACGCGATGTGGTTCCAGCGGCCCTTCCGCGCCGACGACTGGCTGCTCTACGACCAGACGTCGCCGTCGGCGGTCGGCGCCAGGGGTCTGACGCAGGGACGGATCTTCGACCGGTCCGGCAACCTCGTTGCGGCCGTCGTCCAGGAGGTGCTCATCCGCCCGCTGCGGCGCTGAGCTATCCGCGCGTCGCGGTGCGCACGGTCAGCGCGGTCAGCCACTCCCGCAGCGACCGGCGCGGCCGCCGCTCCCGCCGCAGCAGCACCACACCGCTGCCGGTGTCCTCGACGTCGAAGCAGGGCAGCGGCGTCCGGGTCGGCCCCGCCAGGGCGGTGCCGTCCGACAGCCGGAACCGCGCTCCGTGCCGCGGGCACGTCACGACGCCCCGCTTGACGGGAGCGCCGGCCAGGCTCGCGCCGCCGTGCGGGCACTGCTCAGCGAAGGCATGCAGACGCCCTCGGTCCCGGACGACCGTCACGCCGTCACCGGTCCAGCGGTCACCCTCGCGCGCCAGCGCGGCCAGCGGACAGCCGGCTTCAACCTGCACGACTGCACCTCCGGTCCCGAGCCTGCGACGGCCGATCCACTCTGAGAATAACTCCCATACTCGATTGTGGAAAGCCCCTTCTCAGTGACGAGAACGATTCCCTCAACTGCTAGAGGGGGATCTGCGCCGGTTCGTCCCGACGGGTCTCCGCTGCCTCGTGCAGCTCCGCCGAGCCGTCGGCGGCTGGATCCGGGATCCAGATCGCACGTCGCCAGCGGGTCGCACCGAGGCTCGCCACGAGGCACACCGCGCCGCAGCCGACGAACGTCGCCGGGGTCCCGACCGCCGATGCGACGCCTCCGAGCAGGTACGACGTGAACGGGAAGATCCCGACGAAGGCGACGAGCGACAGCGACATCACCCGTCCCCGCATGGCGTCGGAGGTGTGGTGCTGCGCCAGGGCCAGCGTGAGGTTGGAGTTGGCGAACTGCGAACCGCCGAGCACGACGCCGAGAGCCAGGGCCATCGGGAGCATCGTCGTCAACCCGAGGCCGGCCAGGGCGAGCGAGAAGGCGACAGCGGTGCCGAACAGCACCGCGGCCGGCCGTCGCTCCGACAAGCCGGTCAGCACGAGGATGCCGACGAGCGAGCCGACGCCGATGGCCGCCTGGAGCAGGCCGAAGTAGGTGCCACCCAGCGTCCGGTCGCCGTCGGCCAGGACGGCCGTCGTGTAGGCGACACCGAGCGGTTGGTACACGAGCCCGATCGCGGACAGCACCGCGAACAGTGACAGCGGCACGGCGATCGCCGGCGTACGACGGGTGAAGGCGAGTCCGTCGACCACGGCCCGCAACGTCCCCCCCACGGCACGCTCGACCGGCGGCACGTGAGTGCGCAACCACGCCACGACGACGGGCAGCTGGGCGAGCGCATTGAGGTAGAACAGCCACTGGACGCCGACGACCGGGATGAGCGCACCGGCAATGAGGGGCCCGATGATCCGCGTCGCGCTGCTCGTGAGGGCCTGCAGCGACACGGCGCTCGACAGGTCCTGCTTGTCCACCAGGGTCGGCAGCAGCGCGAGCGATGCCGTCTGGGTGACCGTCTGCACGGCACCGGTCACGAGGCTGACCGCGCAGAGGGCGAGAAGCGTCGCCGTACCGGTCGCTGCGAGCAGCCCCGTGATGACGTTGGTGCCGACCAGCACCCACGTCCCCAGCAGCAGCACCCGCCGGCGGTCGTAGCGGTCGGCGATGGCGCCGGCGTACGGCGCGACGAAGATCTGCGGACCGTAGCTGGCCAGGTAGATCGTGCCGAGCGCGGAGGCCGAGCCGGTCAGGTCGTAGACGAGGAACGCCCGACCGGTGATCTGCATCCAGATCCCCATGCTGGCGAAGACGACGGCAGTCCACACCCGCCGGTAGGCCGGCACCCGCAAGGCCCGCAGCGCATACCCGCGCGGCCTGCGCTCGCTCATCCCCTGCGGAGCAGGAATGCGCCGCCCGGCGTGCCGCCCCCGGCGCTGACCGCCGCCACCTGTGCGCCGGGCACCTGACGGGCACCGGCGTCACCGCGCAGCTGCAGCACGGCCTCGTGGAAGAAGCCGTAGCCGTGCAGCCGGCCGGCGGAGAGCTGGCCGCCGTGCGTGTTCAGCGGCAGCTCACCGTCGAGCGCGATCCGCTTGCCGCCGGCCAGGAAGTCCGGTGCCTCGCCGACGCCGCAGAAGCCGAGCGCCTCCAGCCAGCTCAGCGCGTTGAAGGTGAACCCGTCGTAGAGCTCGGCCACGTCGACGTCGGACTGCGTCATCGTCGTGCGGCTCCACAGGTGCGCGGCCGGGCCGAAGATGTTGACCAGGTGCGTGATGGTCCCCTGGTCCCACGACTGCCGCTCGTCGACCTTGGTGCCGACCGCCTCGACCAGAACGGGGGGCTGCCGGAGATCCGCCGCCGTCTCGACGGCCGACACGACGATCGCGACGGCGCCGTCGCACGGCACGTCGCAGTCGTACAGGCCGAACGGCGTGCTGATCATGCGGGCGTTGAGGTAGTCGTCCATCGTGAGCGGGTCGCGGTAGATGGCGTCCGGGTTGCGGGCCGCGTTGGTCCGTGCGTTGAGAGCGATCTCGCCGAGAGTCTCGCGACCGCCGCCGAACTGCGCGAAGTACTGGGACGCGTACATCGCGATCCAGGTCGACGCGCTGGCGCCACCGAACGGGATGCGCCACTGCATGTCGCCGCCGACCCGGCCGCCCATGCCCATGCCGGAAGGCGCGAGCGTGCCGTTGCGCATGAGCTCGGTGTTGGTGGCCTCCCAGACCGTGCGGAAGCACAGGACGTGCCGGCACAGGCCGCTGGCCACCGCGAGCATCGCGGCGACGATCGACCCGGTCTGCCCAGGCGTCTCCATCACGCCGTTGTGCCAGACCGGCTTGATGCGCAGCGCCTCCTCGACGACGGGGATGCCGCCCTCGGAGATGCCGTGCGCTGCCGCCATCCCACCGGGGTAGGTCGACAGGCCGTCGATGTCGTCCATGGTGAGCCCGGCGTCCTCGACCGCGGCGCGGCACGCCTCGACCGTGAGTGACACAGCGGGGCGCATCAGCCGCCGACCCACCTGCGACATCCCGATGCCGGTGATCGCGACGCGGTCCTCGAACTTCGTCGTCGTCACCATCGGTCGCGGCCGTGGCTGCGGCACCGGTGCTGCGGCCGGTAGGTCGCCCTGTGCAGCCGGGTCCGGCTCGAACAGCGGGAACCACACGTCGTCCTGCTGCACGAACGTCACCGTCACCGGGAGCCCGACATGCACTTTCTCCGGCTCGCAGTTGACGATGTTGGTCGTCAGCCGGACGCCGGGTGCACCGAGGAGATCGACGATCGCGAGGACGTACGGCGGGGGGAAGCTCGGGATCCAGAGCTGCTGGTTGACGGTGCAGCCGACCACGACGGCGCGGCCGTCGATCGAGGTCCACTCCAGCTCGCTGTCGAGGCAGGTCGGGCAGACGATGACCGCCGGGTGCAGCAACGTCCCACAGCGGGTGCAGCGTGGGATGCGGAGCTCTCCGTCAGCACCGCCGGTCCAGAACGGGGAGGTCCCGGTGCCGAGCGAGGGCAGCGGGCGGACGACGGCGGGCGCGTTGGCGTCGGTCGTCACGCCAGCGTGACGGGGACGTGCGAGAAGCCGGCGACGTTGGTCATGTTGACCCGGCGCAGACCGTCGCGGTCCACCTCGAAGCGCGGCATCCGCTCACGCATCAGCTCGAGGGCGATGCGGCTCTCCATGCGGGCCAGCGCGGCGCCGAGGCAGGAGTGGATGCCGTAGCCGAAGCCGATGTTCTGGCCCTGGTCGCGGGTGATGTCGAACCGGTCCGGCTCGTCGTAGGCCCGCTCGTCCCGGCTGGCCGAGCCGTTGATGAGCAGCACTGGGCTGTCCTTCGGGATGGTGACGCCGTGCAGGGTGACGTCCTTGAGCGTCCAGCGTCCGACGTACTGCGCCGGCGGGTGGTAGCGCAGGATCTCCTCGACCGCCGCCGGGATCTGCGCCGGGTCATCAAGGACCTTCTGCCACTGCTCGGGGTTGTCGGCGAACAGCACGGCCGCGTGGCCGATCAGCTTGGTAACGGTCTCCGCGCCGGCACCGCCAAGCAGCGCCGCGAAGCCCGCGATCTCCACGTCATCCAGGCGCGTGACCGTGCCATCGGGGTTCGTGAGCTCGGCCGCAATCAGCTTGCTGATCATGTCGTCCCCCGGCGTCTCGCGCTTGGAGACGATGAGGTTGTAGTACATGAGCCCGGACTCCATGGCCGCGGCCAGGCCGTCCTCCGACATCCCGATCTGCCCGGGCTCGCGGGTCAGCGTGCGGTCGAGCCAGAGACGCACGTCCTGCCGGCTCTCCGGGGGAACCCCGAGCATGCGGGTGATGATCTCGACCGGGAAGAGCGCCGAGAAGTCGTGTACGACGTCGAAGCGGGTGCGGTCGGCCTGATCCAGGAAGTGCGTGATGACCTCGCGGACCATCGGCTCGAGGGCTCCCACCGCACGCGGTGTGAAGACCCGGCTGACAAGCACGCGCATCCGGTTGTGCTCCGGCGGGTCCATCATGATCAGGATCGGGTGGATCGGCTCGTCGCTCGTCATCGTGGCCAGGTCGACGCCGTGCGAGGACGAGAAGGTCTCGTGGTTCTTGTACGCCTCCGAGACGTCCTCGTGGCGCGAGATCGCGTAGAAGCCGTACGTCTCGTTGTAGTAGACCGGCGCCTCGTCGCGGAGCCGCTTGTACGTCGGATAGGGGTCGTTGAAGAAGACGTCAGAGAACGGGTCGAACTCCGGCTCGCCGGTGGTGCCGGGAGCGCCGGTCTGGGCGTCGGTGGTCGTCACAGGACGTCTCCCTGCTGCTTGTGCCGGTCGATGTCCTCCCAGGACAGACCGAGCTCGAGAAGGATCTCTTCGGTGTGCTGGCCGTGCTCGGGTGCACCCGGCGGGACGATCGGCGTCTCGTCGAACTGCACGGGGTTGGTCGGCATCGCGAACGGTGCGCCGGCCTGCGAGGTGACCGTGGGGATGTAGCCGTTGGCCACGATCGCCGGGTCGTCGTGCAGCTCCACCGGCTTCTGCAACGGACCCCACGCGCCGGACAGCGTCGCGAGCGCCGTCTTCCACTCCGCGAAGGTCCGCGTCGCGAACGTCTCGTCGAGGATCTTGATCAGCTCCACCCGGTTCTGGAACCGGGACCCGGCGTCCGCGAACCGGTCGTCCGTCGCGAGCTCGCCGAGACCGAGAAGACCGGCGACCTCGGGCCAGAACTTGTCCGACTGCAGCATCATCAAGGTGATGAGCCGGTTGTCCGACGTGCGGTAGTTGCCGACCAGCGGGTTCGGCGACGAGCTGCGGTCGAAGACCGGGATCGGGCTGCTCTCGTACAGCTTCGAGGAGGTGACGTCCGGGCTGAGGTTCCACGCCGCCAGCCCGAGCAGTGACACGTCGACCACCGACGGCTTGCCGGTGCGCTCGCGGCGGAACAGGGCAGCGGCGATGCCGCCGGCGATCGTCTGCCCACCCATGATGTCGCCGAACGCCGGCCGGGCGGAGACGGGCCACTCGCTGCCGGCGGGGGTGAGCGCGTCGGCGATGCCGCCGCGCGACCAGTACGAGACGCCGTCGTACCCGGCCTTCTCGGCGTCCGGCCCCTTCGGGCCGTGACCGGAACCGCGCACGTAGATGATGTCGGGGTTGACCTTGCGGATGTCGTCGAGGTCGATGCCGAGCTTGCGCCGCACCTGCGGCAGGAAGCTGGTCAGGAACACGTCGCTCTCCGCTGCCAGCTTGAGCAGCAGCTCGCGGCCGCCGTCACTGGCGAGGTTGAGCCCGATGGACCGCTTGCCGCGGTTGGGCACCTCGATCATGTAGTTGACGCCGCCCGGGCCGGCCGGCACGAGCCCGGAGGAGATGAGGCCCCGCTGCGGGTCGCCACCCTCCGGGTGCTCGACCTTGAGCACGTCGGCGCCCCACTCCGCGAGCACGGCTCCGGCGGCCGGGACGAACGTCCAGGCGGCGACTTCCAGGACCTTGACGCCGGCCAGAACGTCTTGCACGTAGGGCTCCCGATCCGAGGTTGCGACAGGTGGACGAGGTGGCCCCTAGGCGGGGATGGGCGCTTCGATCTTCATGAGCTCCATCAGGTTGCCGCCCATGATCTTGGCGATCGCGTCGTCCGGAAGGCCCTTGAGGTCGTCGACGAAGGTGATGGGGTCCGACAGCCCCTCCGGGTGCGGCCAGTCCGAGCCGAACGCGCAGCGGTCCGCGCCCATGATGGAGACGATCTCCTGGAAGTTCTCCTCCCAGAACGGCGTGACGTAGACGCCGCGCTTGAAGGCTGCGACCGGGTCCTCGAGGAACGAGTCCGGCATCTTGCCGTAGACGTCGGCGAAGGACTTGAGCAGGCTCTTGATCCAGCCGGCGCCGTTCTCCACCGAGATCACGCGCAGGTCGGGGTTGCGCGAGAGCGCGCCGTGGCACACCAGGGCCGTCATGGCGTCCTCGATCGGGCGCTTGCCCATCGCGACCATGCGGAACGGCGTCGGCTTGAACGGCGTGAACTCCTTCGACGGCTCCCACATGTTGAGCAGGTCGTTGTAGCCGGAGTCCGACGCGTGCATCGACACCGGGATCTTCGCCTTCGCGCAGGCGCTCCAGAACGGGTCGAACTCCTCCAGGCCGAACGACCGCGATCCGCGGAAGCCCGGAACCGCAGCCGGACGCACGAGCACCGTGCGGGCACCGCGCTCCAGGCACCACTCGAGCTCCTCGAGCGCCTTGTCCACGATCGGCAGCGTGATGACAGGGGTCGCGAAGATCCGGTCCTGGTAGTTGAAGGACCAGGTCTCGTACATCCACTCGTTGAGGGCGTGGACCACGATGTGGATGAGCTCGGGGTCGTCCTTCATCCGCTCCTCGACCAGGCTGGCCAGGGTCGGGAACATCAGCGAGTGGTCGATGCCGAGCTCGTCCATGACCTCGAGTCGAGGGGCCGGCTCGCGGAACGCCGGGATCGCCTTCATCGGCTCGCCCATGATCTCGCGGTAGGTCTTCTTGTCCGGGTTGCCGTTGCGGAAGTAGTCCTCCTGCGCACCGGGACGGGCGACGACCTCGAAGGTGGGGTTCGGGATGTAGTCGCTGATCTGGCCGCGTACGACGATCTTCGTGCGGCCGCGGACGTCGACGTAGTCGATCGCGTGCTTGTACCGGTCCGGCAGGAACTTCGTCAGCGCCTCTTTCGGCTCGTAGAAGTGGTTGTCGGCGTCGAAGACCGGAAAGCTCAGCTCACGGGACGGCACGGCTGGACCCCCTGCGGGAGACGTGTAAGAGCGTCCATCGCTCTCGGCGAGAAGGACGTTACCACTACAGGAGAGGCTCGCGACAGGGCTCCTCGGCCGGTTTTTAGGGGTGCCGGCAGCCCGCGAGAAGCCTCTTTCCGTTTGCTGCCAACGCAACTATCGTCTGCCTCCACCACCTCACCCTCGGAGCGCAGATGCCCGGCCTCTCCCTCGACAACGTGCTGTCCTGCCTGGACCTGCGGGACAAGGAGCAGGGGACGTACGTCGGCGACAACCTCGACCTCGACTACCACCGCGTCTTCGGCGGGCAGCTGCTCGGCCAGACGCTGCGGGCGGCCGCGGCCGCCGCTGGCGAGGGCAAGGTGGTCAAGTCGCTTGCGCAGCTGTTCCCGCGCGAAGGTGACAGCGCCACGCCGATCACCTACACGGTCGCCAAGCACCAGGAGGGTCGCACCTTCGGCAGCACGGCGGTCGTGGCATCCCAGGGGGACAAGACCATCAGCCTGGCAACCGTCTCGCTGCACACGCCGGACGGCGGCCCGCAGCGGTCGGACCCGGCGCCGCAGGCCGGCCGGCCGGAGGACGCCGAACCGGTCGAGCTCGGGATGCTGCCGTGGGACACGCGCGTCGTCGGCGGGGTCGACCTGTCGGACCGGGCGGTCGGGCCGGCCACCTACCAGTTCTGGATGCGGACGCCCGCACTTCCCGACGACGAGTCGCTGCACCAGGCACTCCTTGCGCATGCGACCGACCTGACGCTGATCGGGACAGCGCTGCGGCCCCTGGAGGGGCTGTCGCAGGCCGATGCCCAGGTGAAGTTCGCATCGGCGGTCACGTCGCACAACGTGTGGTTCCACGCGCCCGTCCGGATGGACGACTGGCTGCTCGTCGACCAGTGCAGCCCTGGCCTGGGGCAGGGGCGGGCGTTCGGCCGTGGCGACGTCTGGACGCAGGACGGCCGGCTGGTGGCGTCGTTCGCCCAGGAGTCGATGGTCCGGATGCAGTAGCCGGATCGTCTACGTGGTGGCCTTCTCCGAAGGGCTGCCCTTGCCGATCTCGGCCTTCATCTCCTGCAGGCCGACGAGGATCGGGTAGCCGCCCTCGCTGATCGCGTGGCCGTGGCCGGTCTGGTGGGTGTCGAACACCGACTGGATCGCGGCGTAGAAGCCCTGCACGTCGAGGGTCTGGTTGACCGCCCGCTTCGCCTGCCGCAGCGCGAACGGGTGCATGCGGGCGATGTCGACCGCGAGCTTGCGGGTCTCCTCGCGCAGGTCGTCGAGCGGTACGACGCGGTTGACCATGCCGACCTTCTCGGCCTCGTCGGCCAGCATCGCGCGGCCCGTGAACAGCCACTCCTTGGCCTTGCGGGGGCCCATCTCCCAGGTGTGGCCGTGGTACTCCACGCCGCCGATGCCCATGGCCACCACGGGGTCGGAGAACTTGGCGTTGTCGGCGGCGATGATGATGTCGCACGGCCAGCACAGCAGCAGCCCGCCGGCGATGCAGACGCCTTGTACGGCGGCGATCGAGGGCTTCGGGGTGTTGCGCCAGCGCAGGGAGTACTCGAGGTAGCGCCGCGACTCGTACTCGATGATGCCTGCGAGGGTGAACTTCGTCGGCTGCGCGGGGTCGCCCGCCTTGAGGTCGTGTCCCGATGAGAAGTGCTTGCCGTTGGCCTGCAGCACGATCACCTTGACCTCAGGGTCGTCCGCGGCCATCCGCCAGGCCTCGTCGAGGTCGTCGAGCAGCGGCGCGTTCTGCGCGTTCGCCGTCTCGGGGCGGTTGAGAGTGATCGTCGCGATGGAGTCGGCGACGTCGTACAGGATGAAGTCGGTTTCCACGGCTGCTCCTGAGTAGGCGGATCGGACGCTGTTCAGACGCCGAGGACGTCGGCGAGGTGTGCGCGGTGGTGGCGCGAGTCGCCGAAGAGGAGCTCGTCGCTCTTCGCGCGTCGCAGGTGCAGGTGGGCGGAGTGCTCCCAGGTGTAGCCGATACCGCCGTGCACCTGGACGTTGGCGGCAGCCGCGGAGGCGTAGGTGTCCGAGCTCCACGCCTTGGCGATCGAGGCGAGCACCTCCTGCTCGGGGCCGTCCGTTGCGATCTCGAGGGCGGCACGGCGAGCGGCCGCCTTGCCCGACTCGATGGCGAGGAACATGTCGGCGCAGATGTGCTTGATCGCCTGGAAGGACCCGATGGGCCGCCCGAACTGCGTGCGCACCCGCGCGTAGCCGAGGGAGCTGTGCAGTGCGGCTTCCGCGCCGCCGACCTGGCTGAGCGCGAGTCCGGTCGCTGCCAGGTTGGCGATGCGGGCCGTCAGGTCGGGCCCTCCGACGCGTCGTGCCGGCGCGCCGGAAAGAGTGACGCGCGCCAGCCGACGGGTCTGGTCGGTCGTCTCGAGCAGGTCCGTTGTCACGCCCTTGCCGGCCTCCACTGCGTAGACGCCGTCGGCGGCAGCGACCAGCAGCAGCTCGGCGATGTGCCCGTCCAGCACGTAGGGCACGACCCCGGTGAGCGCTGCGTCGGCCGCGGTCACCTGCGGGGCGGGTACGGCACCGGCGACCGGCTGCTCCACCGCGACCGTCGCGATGAGGCCCCCGCTCGCGATCCGGGGAAGGTAGTCGGCCTGCAGTGCCTCAGGTCCGTCGGCGAGCGCAAGGGCCGCGAGTGTCGTCGCCAGGAACGGGCCCGGGTAGAGGACGCGGCCGAGCTCCTCCAGGACGACGCCGACCTCCTCGAAGGTCGACCCGGAGCCGCCGTGCTCGGACGTGATCGCGAGCCCCTGCAGGCCGAGGTCGGCCAGCCGGCTCCAGACGCCGGTGTCGTAGCCGTCGGGCGTGGCCATCACGCGCCGCACCTCCGGCTCGGTGCAGTGCTCGGCAAGGAAGCCGGCCACGGCCTCGCGCAGGGCCTGGCGGTCTTCGGCGGACGCCGCAGACGGCGCGTCGACGACGGTCACGAGGGCTCCTTCGGCAGGCCGAGGACGCGTTCGGCCAGGATGTTCTTCATGACCTCGGTCGTACCGCCGGCGATCGTCGAGGCGCGCGATCCGAGGAACGACCCTGCTGCAGAGGGAACGCCGCCGGTGACAGCGGGCAGGCCCTCAACGGCGAGCCGCGTCTCCGACAGCCGCTGGCTGAGCAGGCTCCACGACAGCTTGATGACCGACTGCTCCGGCCCCGGCCGGCCGCCGGCCTCGGCGAGTGCGAGGGAGTTCTGACCCATGACCCCCAGGACGCGCGCCTCGATGTAGCGCTGCACCACCTCGTCGCGCAGGGCGGGGGCCAAGGGACGGTCGCCGTCGCGGGAGTGGTCGGCGAGCAGCGTGCGCGCATCGGACTCGAGCATCGCCGACATGGCGATGACGCCGGCGCGCTCGTGCGACAGCGTCGTCATCGTGACGCGCCAGCCGTCGTTCTCCGGACCGAGCAGGTTCGAGACGGGGACGCGCACGTCCTCGAAGAAGACCTCGGCGAAGTCGGCCTCGCCGTTGATCTGCCGCAGCGGCCGCCGTTCGATGCCGGGCAGGTCCAGCGGCACGACCAGCGCGGAGATCCCCTTGTGCTTGCCCGCAGACGGGTCGGTGCGGACGAGCAGCTGGCAGTAGTCCGCCTGCATGCCCTGCGACGTCCAGATCTTCTGGCCATTGACGACGAACTCGTCCCCGTCGCGGATCGCCGACATGCGCAGGCCGGCGAGGTCAGACCCGGCCTCCGGCTCGCTGAAGCCCTGGCACCAGATCTCCTCGCCGGCCAGGATCTTCGGCAGATGAGCCCGCTGCTCCTCCGAGCCCCACGCAGCCAGCGTCGGCCCGACGTTGTTGACGCCGAGGATGCCGGCGATGGTCGGCGCCTTGCGCTCGGCGAGCACGATGTCGCAGGCGACGCGGTCGGCGACACCTATCCCGCGCCCACCGATCTCGACCGGCCAGCTCGGGGCGACCCAGCCGCCGGCGTGCAGCCTGCGCTGCCAGTCAAGACGCGCCTCGAACCCGCGGTCGTCCCCCCACTGCTGCGCGAACGCCGGCAGCGCCTCGTCGACGAAGGCCGCCAGCTCCTGCGCCGGAGAGGTCACTTGCCCTGCCATCGCGGCGGGCGCTTCTCCGCGAACGCCGCAGCTCCCTCCCGGGCGTCCTCCGACCCGAAGACCGGGACCATGATGTCGTTCTGCTGCTTCCAGGCCTCGTCCTCGGTCCAGTCGAGGCTGCGCCGCACGATCTCCTTGGTGGCCGTCAGCGCCAACGGCCCGTTGGCGGCGATGGTGGCGGCCAGGTCCAACGCCCCCTCGAGTGCGCCGCCGGGCTCCGTGAGGCGGTTGACCAGGCCGTAGCCATGAGCCGCCTCGGCACCGAGCGGGTCGCCGGTCAGCGCCAGCTCCATCGCCAGGTGGTAGGGCAGTCGACGAGGCAGCCGGATCAGCCCGCCGCCGCCGGCCACCAGTGAGCGCTTCACCTCGGGCAGGCCGAACTTCGCGTCGCGGGCCGCGACGACCAGGTCGCAGGCGAGCACCATCTCGAACCCGCCGGCGAGCGCCCACCCCTCGACGGCGGCGATGAGCGGGGTGCGTGGCGGCGCCTGGGTGAGCCCGGCCAGGCCACGGCCCTCGACGACCGGCGTCTCGCCCCGCAGGAAGCCCTTGAGGTCCATCCCGGAGCTGAAGGTCCCGCCGCCGCCGGTGAGGACGCCGACCGCCAGCCCCGGCTCGGCGTCAAGCCGGTCGAGGGCAGCTGCCACGCCCTGCGCGACCTCGCCGTTGACGGCATTGCGCGCCTCGGGACGGGAGATGGTGATGACCAGGACGTTGTCGCGCGTCTCGACGAGGACGGCGTCTGACACGGGGGCTCCTCCGGGGAGTCGGCGCGGGAACCTCCCGGCATCCGCAAGATAACAACGCCACTAGCAAGCGTCTACACCGGTGCTCTCGTCAGACGGTAACGGCGCTCTCACGTGGCCGCGGCGGCCAGCGCGGGCACGCAGGCGATGGCCCGGAGCAGGTCGTTGAGGTGCGTGCACGACGCGGTGCCGGCGAGCTCCTGCGGCAGGGCGTCCGCCGCCTCGCCTACGTGACGCCCCACGAGGGACTGCGGCGCCTGCGCAGCGCGAGGGCACTCGCCGTACGGCAGCACTCGCGGCTCCGCCGCGATCCGCTGCACCGTCCCGTCCCGCGCGACCTCGACGGCAAGGCTGTACTCGTGCAGGACGCCCTCGCCGTCGTCGGGGTCGAACCAGCTGTCGCGGAAGTGCGCGTCGACGGCGATGACGTCGCCCGGCAGCACGTCGATCCGGCGCGTGCGCCGCAGGCAGCCCGGGGCGAGCGGTTCCCTGGGTTCCGACGCCAGAGGGTCGTCATACGACGCTGCCGGGATAGGAACCAACCGAGGGAGCGGCACCCGCTCGCCGGCGTCGAGCGCTCGCATCGGGGTCGCTCCCGTCGCCCAGCCCGCGCAGATGTCGCGCATGAACTCCGCTGCCGCACCGCCCTCGGGGCGGCGCGTGCTGCCGGCTCGCAGCCCCGCGTAGAACGACAGCATCACGGCGATCGGCACCTCGTCCAGCAGCAGCCCGAGCGGCGAGACGACGCCGTCCGGCGTGAGCTGGCGCACTGCGGCGCGCCAGCCGCTCGCGGCCGTCCTGCCGACCATCGCCGACAGCCCCGGCAGCGCGGGCTCAGCGACAATCGCGGTCACGACGCGATCGCCGGTCGCGCTGGTCCGCAGCGCCGCATCGGCCACGATCCGCGCCGTCCCGTCGGCGCCGGTGACGACGTCGCGCGCGGCTGCCGAAAGGACGATCCGGGCCTGCGGTGCTCCGGGGTCGCCGTCCGGGAAGGACATGTCGACGTGCGACGAGCGACGGGCCGAGCCCGGCAGCCGGGGCGGCGGCAGCGCCAGCGGCCGGTCCGGCGGCGTCAGCCGCAGCTCGGTCATGCGTGCCGCCCCCGTCGTGTCGCCTGCATCGGTCCTCCCGGCTGCCCGCCAGTTGTAGCTCGTTCCCCGTCAGCGGGAAGCCGGTTCTCGCGCCACCTGCGTTGACGAGAAACCGACTGCGCACGATAGGGTAACGGCGTTTCCGCGCCGGTCCGTGGCCGCGGCACCGGAGGAGGATCTGTGAAGCTTGAGGGAACCAGCGCACTGGTCGTCGGCGGCGCAGGCGGCCTCGGTGAGGCCACGACGCGGCGCCTCGCCGCCGCCGGCGCTGCCGTCGTCATCGCCGACCTCGCCGACGACCGGGCGAAGCTGCTGGCCGACGAGCTGGGCGAGAAGGTCCGCTACGTCCGCACGGACGTGACGCAGACCGACGACGTGCTCGCGGCCATCGCCGCCGCCCAGGACCTCGCGCCCCTGCGGGTGTCGGTGTCAGCGCACGGCGGCGACGCGATCGGCGGCCGGCTGGTCAGCAAGGACGGCGAGCCGCTGTCGCTGGACGGCTTCCGCCGGACCGTCGAGGTCTACCTCACCGGCACGTACAACGTCATGCGCCTGGTCGCGGCCGAGCTCGTGAAGAGCGAGCCGGTCGACGAGAGCGGCCGCGGGGTCATCATCAACACCGCCAGCATCGCCGCCTTCGAGGGGCAGATCGGCCAGGTGCCCTACGCCGCTGCCAAGGGCGGCGTGGTCGGCATGACGATCGTCGCCGCGCGCGACCTGGCCGTCAGCGGCATCCGCGTCAACTGCATCGCGCCCGGCACGTTCTTCACCCCGGCGTACGGCATGCCGGAGGAGCAGGCGACGGAGTACTTCGGCAAGGGCATCCCCTTCCCGAAGCGGATGGGCCGGGCCACCGAGTACGCCCACCTGGTGCAGAGCATCGTGGAGAACGACTACCTGAACGGCGAGACCATCCGCATCGACGCCGCTCTCCGCTTCGCGCCCAAGTAGCTCGCGGCGAAGCTGTAGGAGGAGCAGGTGCCCTACGCCATCGGCGCCCCCTGCATCGACGTCACCGACCGCTCCTGCATCGAGGAGTGCCCGGTCGGCTGCATCTACGAAGGCGCGCGCAAGCTCTACATCAACCCGAAGGAGTGCATCGACTGCGGCGCCTGTGAACCGGTCTGCCCCGTCGACGCGATTGCCTCCGACCGCTCGGCGTCGCCCGGCTTCACTGCGTGGATCGCGGACAACGAGCGCTTCTTCACCGAGGCGCTGCCGGGTCGCGGCAGCGCACTGGGCAACCCCGGCGGGGCGCTCAAGGTGGGCACGGTCGACGCGGACACCGAGCTGGTGTCAGAGCAGGCAGCTGCTGCGCTCTGACCCGCCGTCGAGCGACGCCGCTGCTCAGCGACGGGCGGACCGCGTCCGCTTCGGCTTGGGCAGCGGCAGCGACGCCGGCGTCGCCAGGCCGCCGAGGCAGAACGCCCACAGCTGCTCCGCGTCGAGGGGCTCGCCGCTGAGGTGGGCCCCCAGCGCGTGCATGTGCGTCGCCGCGACCACCGTCTGCATCAAGATCATCGCCAGCGTCTCGACGCCGAGGTCGCTGCGGAACTGGCCGTCCTGCACACCGGCCTCGACGAGGTCGACGATCAGGTCCTTGAGCGGGCCCAGGACGCGCGCGTAGTCCGACGGCCGCGACTCCGCCAGCTGCAGGTGGTAGGTCGTGAGCGCGCGGCTCATGCCGCCCATCGTCGTGTCTGTCGACTGCTCGTAGAGCCGTACGACGAGGCGATGAAGAGCCGCCACGCGGTCCAGGCCGGCCAGCTCGTCGCGCCAGGCAGCGGCCTGGACGCGGATGACCTCCTCGAACAGGGCCAGGAGCAGCTCGTCCTTGCTGCCGAAGTGCTGGTAGAAGGAGCGCAGCGACGTCTTCGAGCGCTCCACGAGCTCCTGGACGGTGAAGTCCGTGCGTCCGGTCTCGCTGAGCAGCTCCACCGCGGTCTGGATGAAGCGGTCGCTGCGCGATGCCGCCTTCGCCCGTGCTGTGCGCAGCGAGCGCTCCACCGCCCGGTCCCGCCAGGACGCCGCATCGCTCGCACGCGACTCGTCCTGCGATGTCATCGGAGCCCTCTTCTGAA
>JAVXVI010000143.1:0-24207 GCA_032230005.1 Actinomycetota bacterium
TTTTGTGGCCGGAGGCTCTCCAACCTGATCGTCACGGCCGCCAGCCGCCGCTGATGAGTGCGCGGGTCACCAGGTCGACGACCAGCTCGGGGCGGTCGCGCACCCACCACGACAGCAGGTGCAGCACGCGGTCGCCACCGATCATGAGCTCGTCGGCCCGCAGCACGTCCGCCTCCCACTGCTGAACGTCCCGGTGATGGGAGCCGTCGATCTCCGCGCTGACGTCGTACGGCTCCCACTTCGCATCGAGGAAGTACCGCCCGTCAGGCCGCTGCCGGATCACCTGCCGCGTCGGTTCGGGCAGTCCGGCCGCACGCACGAGCGAGATGAAGCGGAGCTCCGGAAGCGAGTGCGCGCCGCCTTCCACGTCGTCGAGCGTCGTTCGCAGGAGCACCTCCTGACGCACCGGCGAGAGCCGATCCAGCACGGCGCGAATCTCCGCCGGCGTCGCCTTCTGCTGCTGGACGACCATCGCGAGCAGCGTCCGAGCCCACTCCCGTCTGCTGCGGGCCGCGGTGTCGACGACCGCCCGGGCCGGCGTCATGCGCCTGGGGAGGGCGTCGGTAACCAGGTCGGCAGCCGACAGGTGCCGGGTCTGCACGTACAGCACCCCGGCCATCGCGGCCGGCCGCTGCCCCCAAGCCGTCGCGACCGTGATCTGGTTCCCGGGGACGCTGCGAACGCCGGCACCGCGCAGCGCGGACTCGCGGGCGAGAGCCGCGTCGCCGCGTGGTGACAGGATCGCGGCCCACAGCAGCTGATCGGGCGTCGGCGGGCCGCTATGGGTGACCACGCAGCGGCCGAGGCGCTGCCAGCGCCCGCTGCGCAGCATCCGCCGTACCTCCTTCGCCCTGCGGGCAACCTCAGACGGCGCGAGTACGCCGAGGTCCTCGGCGAGCCACTCAGCCCTCACTCGTTGCAGCTCGCGGGTGTCGTCCATGCGCCGACCGTGCCGCCTGCCGCGAGCGTGCGCGGCCGCCGCGTGGTCATCTGTGGACGCCCGCTGACCGCTGTGGATCAGGTTGGAGAGGACGTGCGCGGCAACTGTGGCCGGAGGTTCTCCAACCAGATCGCCGGCTCGGCCCGCCGGATCAGGTTGGAGAAGCCAGGCGCCGAGATAGCGGCCGGAGGTTCTCCAACCTGATCGCTCGGAGCGGGGGGGGTACGGCGAGGCGGGGGTACGGCGGGGCGGGGGGGTACGGCGGGGCGGCGCGTACGACGGCGGGCGGCGCGTACGACGGGGAGGCGCCCCCGCCCGTTGATCAGCTGGTGGCGTGGGACTCGAGGCGGAAGGGGTCCGGGAGCGGGGCCGGGGCCAGATCGGCGCGGGGGCAGGTGGCCAGCGTGAGGCCGGCGTGCCGGAGCAGCTCGTTGCAGATCCCGTCGACCGTCATCCCGTGGGCGGCACCCTCGTCGGTGATGCTGACCCGGAAGATCGTCACGTCGTACTTGTCCCAGGTCACGTGGATCGAGCCGAGCAGCACGGCCGACCCGCGCATCCCGGCGACCCCGTCGAACGGGCCACTGAACCGCTTGAAGTAGCCGATGTCGTGGGCCCAGACGCCGCCGTGGGTGACGTCGTGCACCGCCACCCAGGCCATCAGCATCCGGGCAGCACGCTCCGGCACGATCGCCGCCGGGCGGATGACCCGGTCGGTCATGGGGGGCATACCTGTCCTTCGGCATCCGTAGACGGCGATCTTCAGCGGCAACCCCGACGACTTACTGTGGACAAGTGGACAGCGATGCGCCGATCGGGGTGTTCGACTCGGGGGTCGGGGGCCTGACCGTCGCCAGGGCGCTGCTGGACCAGCTGCCCCGCGAGCCGATCGTCTACGTCGGGGACACCGCCCACGGCCCCTACGGCCCGCTGCCCATCGCCGACGTACGCCGGCACGCCCTGGCTGCCATGGACGGCCTCGTCGCCCAGGGCGTCAAGCTGCTCGTCATCGCCTGCAACAGCGCCAGCAGCGCCTGCCTGCGCGACGCGCGCGAGCGCTACGACGTCCCCGTGGTCGAGGTCATCCAGCCGGCGGTACGGCGAGCCGTCGCGGCCACGCGCAACGGCCGGGTCGGGCTGATCGCGACTGCAGTCACGGTGAGCAGCAGGGCGTACGACGACGCGTTCGCGGCCGCACCGCAGGTCACGCTGACGAGCGCGGCCTGTCCCCGGTTCGTCGACTTCGTCGAGCGCGGCGTCACCACCGGGCGGCAGCTGCTCCAGCTGGCCACCCACTACCTGGAGCCGGTCCTGGCCGCCGACGTGGACACCCTCGTGCTGGGCTGCACCCACTACCCGCTGCTCACAGGCATGATCGGCCTCGTCGTCGGGGAGGGAGTGACCATGGTCAGCAGCGCGGAGGAGACCGCGAAGGACGTCTACCGCGTGCTCGCTGAGCAGGGCCTCGGCCGCGACGAGGACGCGCCGCCGCCGCAGCACCGGTTCCTGGCTACCGGCGATGCCGAGCCCTTCGCCAGGCTCGGCCGGCGCTTCCTCGGCCCCGAGGTCGGGATCGTCGGCAGGCTCGAGGAGCACCTGTGCAGCTGACCGTGCTGGGTTGCGCCGGCACCTTCCCCGGTCCCGACTCGCCGTGCTCCAGCTATCTCGTAGAGCACGACGGCTTCCGGCTGGTCATCGACATGGGCGCCGGCTCGCTCGGCCAGCTGCAGAAGCACATCGGCCTGCTCGACGTCGACGCCGTCTACATCTCGCACCTGCACGCCGACCACTGCATCGATCTGGTTGCCTACTCCTACGCCCGTCGCTACCACCCCGACGGCATCCCGACGCAGCTCCCCGTCTACGGGCCGCACGGCACCTGCGCACGCATCTGCGGCGCTTTCGAGAACCCGCCGCTCGGCGGCCTGCTGGACGTCTTCGACTTCCGCGAGGTGCCCGTCGGCACGGTGCAGATCGGCCCGCTGTCGGTCACCAGTGCGCTCACCAGCCATCCCATCGAGTGCCATGCCCTGCGGGTCGAGGCGGGCGGCCGCTCGTTCACGTACTCCGCCGACTCCGGCCCCAGCGACGCTCTCGTCGAGCTGGCCCGGGACTGCGATCTGTTCGTCTGCGAGGCGTCCTGGGAGGACTCTCCCGACAACCCGTCAGGCGTCCACCTGTCCGGCCGGCAGGCCGGCGAGCATGCCACCCGCGCCCGGGCCCAGCGCCTGCTGCTGACGCACCTGGTCGCATGGGCCGATGCAGAGGCGATCCGGGCAGAGGCGAAGGGCACGTACGACGGCGAGCTCGACGTCGCGCAGTGCGGCACGACCTACAGCATCTGAGCAGCAGGAACCCGCCGCCGTACGCCGAAGACTGCGCCGTGCGCAGATTCGTCCTCGCTGTCCTGTTGTCCCTTGCCGCGCTGGCGGTCCCGTCGAGCAGCTCCGCGCTCCCGCCGCCCGGCTTCGCCAGCGACAACATCGAGTGGCTCGGCAACGTGCCGCTGCACGCCGACACGGCGGGGGCGCGGATCCACGGGCACTACCTCTACGTCACGAGCTCGCACGAGCTGACCATCTACGACATCGCCGACCCGGTGAACCCGGTCCCGCTGTCGACGCTGCCGATCCCGCAGCAGCCGTACTTCGCCGAGGAGGACGTCGACACCAACGGCAAGGTGCTCCTGATCGGCACCCTGCAGTCGCTGCTCGTCTTCGACGTGCGGGACAAGACGCGGCCGGCGCTGACCGGGATCCTGCAGGGCGGCGACAGCCACACCATCACCTGCGTCCTCGACTGCACGTGGTCCTACGCCTCGTACGGGCAGATCGTCGACCTGCGTGACCCGGCCAACCCGAAGGCGGCTGGTGACTGGAAGAAGGCGCTGCCGGCCGGGCCCGGGACGCAGCACGACGTGACCGAGGTCGCGCCCGGTCTGGTCGTGACGAGCAGCGTCACGATGTGGGTCTTGGACGCGCGCAAGGACCCGGCCCACCCGAAGGTTCTCGCAACCGGTACGACGCCGGACAAGCGGTTCGTCCACGCCAACCTCTGGCCCCGCGGCGGCAAGGACCGGCTGCTGCTGGTCGGCGGCGAGACCGCCGAGGCGGGCACCGGCACCTCGTGCTCCGACCCGGCGGCGGGTGCCTTCATGACGTGGGACACCAAGGGCTGGCAGACCTCGAAGAAGCTGACGCTGCTCGACTCCTACCGTCCCGAGACGGTCACGCCGACGACCGGTGGTGCGCTTGCCTACGAGACCTACTGCTCCCACTGGTTCACGCCGCGGCCCGGTTGGAAGGACGGCGGGCAGGTCGCGGTCGGCTGGTACGAGCACGGGACGCGACTGCTGAAGGTCAGCCCGGCCGGGAAGATCAAGGAGATCGGCTACTTCGTGCCGGCGGCGACGACGGCGAGTGCGGCCTACTGGGTGACGAAGGACCTGCTCTACGTCCTCGACTACCAGCGCGGCCTGGACATCCTGCGCGTCCACGACGGCAAGGCGCCCGCGTCGATCAGCCCGCAGGCGACCGGCCTGCGGCCCGATCAGATGCCGGCGCACCTGCGCACGGTCCTGCCCGGCGCGCTCGACGGCGACAAGTGGCGCTGCGGCGGCCTGACGCTCTGAGGCCGCCGGTAGCCTCCCTCGGGTGACCCGACCCGACGGCCGCGCGGCCGACCAGCTCCGTCCCGTCTCCCTCACCCGCGGCTGGCTCGACCATGCCGAGGGCTCGTGCCTCGTTGAGTTCGGCGCGACGCGCGTCCTCGTCGCGGCGAGCGTCACCGAGGGCGTGCCGCGGTGGCGCAAGGGCTCCGGACTCGGGTGGGTGACGGCGGAGTACGCGATGCTGCCGCGCGCCACGCACACCCGCAGCGACCGCGAGTCCGTGAAGGGCCGGCTCGGCGGTCGCACCCACGAGATCAGCCGGCTGATCGGCCGCAGCCTGCGCGCCGCGATCGACCTGAAGCTGCTCGGTGAGAACACGATCGCGATCGACTGCGACGTGCTGCAGGCTGACGGCGGGACGCGTACGGCGGCGATCACCGGTGCCTACGTCGCTCTCTCCGACGCGTGCTCCTACCTCAAGCGACCGCAGGCGATCGTCCGCAGCGTCTCTGCGGTCAGCGTCGGCATCCTCGACGGCGAGCCGCGCCTCGACCTGCCCTACGTCGAGGACGTCGCGGCCGACACCGACATGAACGTCGTCGCGACAGGCGACGGCGAGCTGATCGAGGTGCAGGGTACGGCGGAGGGCGCGCCGTTCTCGCGGGCGGAGCTCGATGCGCTGCTCGACCTCGCGCTCGGCGGCTGCGCGTCCCTGGCCGCGTTGCAGGCGGCAGCTCTCGCCGAGCCGTTGCGCACCAAGCACACCGGCGACGCCACGTCCCTATGAGCGTTGTCCTCGCAACGCGCAACAAGGGAAAGATCGCGGAGCTGCAGCGGATCCTCGCGCCGTACGGCGTGGAGCTGATCGGCCTCGACCCCGACTTCGAACCGGCGCCGGAGACGGCCGACAGCTTCGCGGGCAACGCGATCGCGAAGGCACGGGAGGCGGCCGCCCACACCGGGCTGCCGGCCGTGGCCGACGACAGCGGGTTGGCAGTGGATGCGTTGAACGGCATGCCGGGTGTGCTGTCGGCGCGGTGGGCGGGTCGGCACGGCGACGACGACGCCAACCTCGACCTGCTGCTCGGGCAGATCGCGGACGTGCCTGCGGAGCGTCGTACTGCGCGGTTCGTCTGCGCGGCCGCTGCCGTGCTGCCGGACGGCCGCGAGCTGCTGGTGGAAGAGGCGCTGGAGGGGACGATCGTCGGGGAGCGGCGGGGCACCAACGGGTTCGGTTACGACCCGGTCTTCGTCCCCCTGGGATCGACGCAGACGACGGCTGAGCTGTCGTCAGCGGACAAGGACGCGATCAGCCATCGCGGCAAGGCGTTCCGGGCGCTGGCACCCCTGCTGGTGGAGGCGCTGCAGTCCTAGCGGCTGCGGACCAGGAGATCCCGTCGCGCGCGCTGCGGCATGGTGCGCATCCGCATCAGCATGACCACGCCGGTCGCGGTGTAGCCGGTCACGAGGAACGCGCCGAGTCGCAGCAGCTTCATGTCGCGACCGTAGCCAGTGATCGTTGCCGCAGGGTTAAGAGCAGGTGAGGAGTTGTCACCTGGTGGAGCGGACGACGGACAGGCAGCGCTCGGGGTTCTTGGGTGTCGTCTGCGACGGAGCTTGCGCGCCGCCGGACGGGTCGAAGAGGTAGGCGTCCGCAGACGTGTCGTGCAGGTGCTCGACCTCACGGGTCACGGTGCGCACCCGGCCGAGCAGGTCCTCGAGAGTGCCCAACCGCTGCGCAGCCGCCAGGTGATGGCTGGACACGACCCAGACGCGGTCGGTGAGGAAGCGTCCTGTCTCGAGGGCCGGCCGGTCGTTGCACGGACCCGTACCGCCGCGCGACGCGAACAGGATGACGCCGTCACGGCTGACGCCGGTCTCGCGCGAGTAGTAGTCGAAGGGCCCCTCGCTGCCGATCTCGACGAGCACGACGTCGGCCAGCTGCCGGTGCGCCGCTAGCTGCTCGAGCAGCGGCTTGAGCTCCTCCACCTCCTGCACCTGGACGGTGCGCTTCAGCCCGGTGCCGACGGCCGGACCCATGACGACGGTGAGGGCAGCGGTGCCCAGAAGCAGCCAGGCGAGAGCCCACTGCTCGAGGCGGTGCGGCAGAGTCGCGGCGAGGGCAAGTGCGACGAGCGGCACCGTCCAGAGGACGAGCCGGTCGGCGAACGGGTAGACGTGCATCGCTGCAGCAAGCAGCGCCATGGGGACACCGGCCCAGGCGATCACCGCCCAGCGGCGCCCGAACCAGCCGAGCCGCACCAGACCGAGCAGCAGCAGTGCGATGCCGAGGGCGCGCATGGTGAAGTGCAGCGGATCAGCTGCCACGTCGTACCAGCGCGAGACGAACCACCGCGGCAGGCCGAGTATCGAGTGTGGGTAGGTGTGGCGCCAGAAGTTGCCGAGCTCGGTGCTGCTCTCGACGGAGTGCCGGGTGACGGCGTAGGAGACGGCGAACGAGACCAGCCAGGGCGAGAGGGTTCTCGCGACGCGAAGGGCCAGGTCGCGGTCGTGGGAGAGCAGCGGCCGTACGACGAGAACAAGTGTGATGCCGGCCAGCGCGAACACCGCGACGTGAGAGGCCCAGACCGCGACGGTGCCGGCGAGCGCGAGCCTTCGCAGGTGGACGCCGTCGCGACTGCGCGCCGGCACGTTCTGCGCGAGAAGGACGAGGGCGAGTACGACGGCGACATCCGTGGAGTACTGCTTGACCTCGTTCGAGTAGTAGATGAGCGCCGGGTGTAGCGCCGTGAACAGGACAGCCAGGGGGACGAGCACGTCGGGAAGCAGGCGGCGAGCAAGGACCCAGGTGAGCCCCAGTGCGGTGATCCCGCCGAGAAGCGGCAGGAGACGCAGTGCCCGCTCACCGGGGCCGAGGACGACGACTGCGAAGTGCTCCAGCTCGAGCCAGATGAGCGGCGCGATCTGGAAGTGGAGCAGCGGCTTGGTCGCGAGCTCCCAGAAGCTGCGGTGCACGAGGTTGTCGGCGATGAGCACCTCGTCGAGCCAGAGCGACCGGCCCCCCAGCCACTGCCGCACCCGCGCGGCCACACCGAGGCCGAAGAGCACCGGCGGCAGCCAGCGGACCCACAACGTGCGCAGGTACACCGGTGCGACCCGGCCGGGCACGCGGTGACGTGCCTCGCGCGTCGTCCGCGGCGGGCGTCCCCCCACGACGGCGGAGGGCGCCGTGGTCATGCCTTGCGGGCCCGCGCCCGCTCCCTGGCGAGGATCCAGACCGCCTCGACGCCGTCGCGCCAGGTGAGCTTCTTGCCCTCCTCGCGGCTGCGGGCCTTGTAGCTGATCGGGATCTCGTGCGGCCGGTAGCCGCGGGCGAGCAGCTTGGCCGTGACTTCGGCCTCCATGCCGAAGCCCTGGGCCTTGATGTCCATGTCGCGGTAGAGCGACAGCGGCATCAGCTTGAAGCAGGTCTCGAGGTCGCTGATCCAGCAGTCGAAGATGGCGCAGGCGAACATGGTGACGGCCTTGTTTCCGACGACGTACCAGAAGCTGTACGACGTGTGCGCGCCGAAGCTGCGGGTGCCGTAGACGATCTCCGCCTCACCACCGAGGATTGGCTGGAGCAGCATCGGGATCTGGTCGGGGTTGTACTCGAGGTCGGCGTCGCAGATCACGAGGTAGTCGCCCGTTGCTGTGGCCGCCGCTGTGCGGATGGCCGCGCCCTTGCCGCGATTGTGCGGGTGGTGCAGGACCGTGGCGCGCCGGTCGCTCACGGCGGTCAGGAGCTCGCGCGTGCCGTCGGTGCTCCCGTCGTCGACGACGACGAACTCCACCTCGCACGGATAGTCGACGTCGAAGATGTGCTTGACGGCCGCGAGGACCGTAGGCGCCTCGTCGTAGACCGGCACGAGGACCGACAGCTTCACGCCTTTGACGCTAGCCGATCAGCTCCGGATGGCTCCGGAACCAGGCGATGGTGCGGGCTGCGCCGAGGCTATCGACGTGTCGGTGCGCACGGGGGGACTCGAACCCCCACACCCGAAGGCGACGGCACCTAAAGCCGTTGCGTCTGCCAATTCCGCCACGCGCGCTGAACGGCTCTGATGTTAGGCCGTCGCCGGCCCGTGGATCTCCTCATCTCGGAGCGAGCGGGAGGACATGCCGGCGATTCTCACCCGTCTCTCCGAGATCAGAAGATCCACGGGGTAGCGGCGGGTGGGGCTCGGCGAGACGCCGCGGTGCCGGCGGAGAGGGCAGGGCTAGATGCCGAGGTCGCGGCGGAGCTTGGCGACGTGGCCCTTCGCCTTGACGGCGTACGACGCGTTGCTGATCCGGCCCTCCTCGTCGATCACGAAGGTGGACCGGATGACCCCGGTGACGGTCTTGCCGTAGAGCTGCTTCTCACCGAAGGCGCCGTACGCCGTCAGCACCTCGCGTGAAGGATCGGACAGCAGCGGGAACGTCAGCCCCTCGGCGTCGCGGAACTTGGCCAGCTTGGCCGGCTTGTCCGGCGAGAGACCGACAACGGCATAGCCCGCGTCGACGAAGCCCTGCAGGTTGTCGCGGAAGTCGCACGCCTGCGTCGTGCACCCGGGGGTGGACGCGGCTGGGTAGACGTAGAGGACGACCTTGCGCCCCAGGAAGTCTGAGAGCGAGACCGGCTTGCCGTCGGCGTCCTCGAGGGTGAACGCGGGGGCGGTGTCGCCGGGGGACAAGCGCGGGGTCTCGGCCATGGGGTGCTCCTTCTGATGACGGTCCTGGCTGACGCTACGACGAACGCGACCGGATACGCTCACCGGAGGCTCATCGACAGGGATTCCGCGACGCCACGCTGGGCACGACACATCGCAGGACCCTTAATGCGACAGGGAGTGAGCGCGTGGCAGGCAAGGACGAGAAGGGCGGCCTCCCCTCGGCAGCAGGCCCGCCGCCGAACAGCGATCCGGCCAGCAGCAGCAAGGACCCCGCCGCCACGCCCAAGGCCCCCCGCGCCCGCAAGGCGGCGGCGGAGCGCAAGAGCGATCCTGAGGCGATCGCCGCCGACATCGAGCGCACCCGCGAGGAGCTCGCCGAGACCCTCGACGCGATTGCCGAGAAGGTCAGCCCCAAGCGGGTCGCGAAGCGGACCACCAAGAAGGTCGCGGCCGCCGTCAAGGACACCGCCCACGACGCCGCCACCTCGGTCAAGGACACCGCCCACACCGCCAAGGACAAGGTCTCCGGCGGCTCGAGCAAGGCCAAGACCGCGTGGGCACCGGACCCCGGTCCCGCGGCCACCGTCGTCCCCGACCTGCCGCCGGCTGCAGGCGTCGAGGTGCCGAGCCTGCCGACGACGTCGTACGTCGCCCCTGCCGTGCCCCTCAGCAGTGCCTCGTCAGCGACGACCTACTCCACGCCAGGCCCGAGCATCAAGCCGGAGTACATCGCAGCGGGAGCCGGCGCGGCCCTGCTCGCCTACCTGCTGCTGCGCAAGCGCAAGAAGTAGCGACGAGCGGCGGCCTCAGGCCTCCGACTCTGCCGGCAGCTCGATGAGGCCGGTGCTGAGCGCCGACGTCACAGCCTCGACGCGCGTGCGCGCCTCGAGCTTCGACAGCACGTTGCTCACGTGGTTCTTCACGGTGTTCTCGCTGATGAACAGCTCGCTGGCGATCTCGCGGTTGCTCAGCGACCTGGCCAGCAGGTTGAGCACCTCCAGCTCGCGCGCCGACAGTCCCGCGGTCGCGACCTGAGCCGGCGCGGCCGGCTTGGACTCCTCACGGAAGGCGCTGAGCACTGCGCTCGCGGCCTCCGGCGGAAGCAGTGACTGGCCGGCGTGCACGGCGCGCAGCGCGGACGGGAACTCCTCGACCGGGTGCTGCTTGGAAAGGAAGCCGACAGCACCGGCCCGGAACGCCTCCACCATGTCCTCGACCTTGTCGGTCCCGGACAGCACCAGGATGCGCGCTGACGGGGCCGCGACGTGCAGCTGGCCGACGTAGGTCAGCCCACTGCGGCCACCGAGATCGAGGTCGAGAAGCACGAGGTCCGGCGCGAGCTCGGCGACCGCGTCTACTGCCTCACCGCCCGTCGCGGCCTCCCCGACCACGTGCAGGTCCGGCTCCATGTCGAGCTGGAGTCGCAGCAGCTGTCGCCACATCTGGTGGTCGTCGACCAGGAAGACGAGGATCTGGTCGCTCGACGGATCTGGGGTCCCCATTCGGCGGAGTGTACGGATCAAGAGCCCTTCTGCGCCCCAAAACCACTCTTTCGGCTCAGCCGCCGGACACGAAGATCTCATCCGGCGGTGCGGGGTCGTCGACCGTGTCGAGCCAGTGCTCCGGCAGCGAGACCTCCTTCGGCCCCTGCAGGTGACCGCGTGGGAGCCGGTGCGACTCCGGCGGAAGCACCGCATCCGGGTCGAGCTCGTCGAGCAGCGCGTCGAGCTCAGCGAGGGTCGAGACCATCCCGAGGCTGCGCCGTCGTACGCCGCCTGCGGGGTAACCGGTGAGGTACCACCCGACGTGCTTGCGGAAGTCGCGCACGGCCATCGGCTCGCTGCCGTTGAAGGCGTCGACGAGCAGCCGCGCGTGCCGGCGCATCACGTCGGCGACCTCGCCGAGCGTCGGCGGCCCCTGCACCGGCCGCCCGGCGAAGGCGTCGGCCAGGTCGCGGAACAGCCATGGCTTGCCGAGGCAGCCCCGGCCGATCACCACGCCGTCGCAGCCGGTCTGCTCGAGCATGTCGAGCGCGTGCTCGGCCGCCCAGATGTCGCCGTTGCCCAGCACCGGGATCGACGTCACCGCGTTCTTCAGCTCGGCGATCGCCGGCCAGTCGGCGCGACCGGAGTAGAGCTGCTCCGCAGTGCGAGCGTGCAGCGTCACCGCTGCGGCCCCTGCGTCCTCCGCGACGCGTCCGGCGGTGACATAGGTCAGCACGGTGTCGCTCACGCCCTTGCGCATCTTGACCGTGACGGGCACCGAACCAGCGGCGTGTACGGCGGCGGCGACGATCGACCCGAACAGGACCGTGTGCACGGGCAGCGCCGCGCCACCACCGCGTCGGGTCACCTTCGGCGACGGGCAGCCGGTGTTGAGGTCGATGTGGTCGACGCCGACCTCGTCCACCATTCGGCGGACCGCCTCGGCGACGACCTTCGGGTCGACGGCGTAGAGCTGCAGGCTCCGCACGTCCTCGTCGACGCCGAACTGCACCATCCGCCGGGTCGTGTCGTTGCCCTGGATGAGGGCGCGCGCGGACACCATCTCGCTGACGTAGAGGCCCGCGCCGTAGCTGCGGCACAGGGTGCGGAACGCCGCATTGGTCACGCCGGCCATCGGTGCGAGTACGACGGGCGGGTCGACCTCGATCGGCCCGATCTTCAGCACCACAGGTCGGTCACCCGCACTCCGAGCTTGGCGAGCAGGTCCCGCAGCAACGGCAGCGAGATGCCGATGACGTTGCCTGCGTCGCCGTCGATGCAGGTCACGAACGCGGCTGCGCGGCCGTCGATGGTGAACGGCCCGGCGACACTGAGCGCCTCGTCCGTCGCTGCGTAGGCAGCCAGCTCGTCGTCGTCCGGTGTGCCGAAGCGGATGGTCGTCGCGCCGACTGCCGACACCAGCTCGCCGCTGGCCGTGTCGATGACGCAGTGCCCGGTCAGCAGCACGCCCTCGCGGCCCCGCAGCCGCTGCCAGCGCGCGATGACGACATCAGGCGTCGCTGCCTTGCCGAGCACCTCGCCGTCGTACAGCAGCATCGAGTCGCAGCCGATGACGAGCTCGTCCGTCAGACCTTCGGCGACGACCTGCGCCTTGCGCACCGCGAGCTGCTCCACGAGCTCAAGCGGATCCGTCGCCTTGAGGCTGTCCTCGTCGAAGCCGCTCACGACGACGCGCGGGTCGAGGCCGGCATCCCTGAGCAGCCGCAGCCGCGCGGGCGACGCGGAAGCGAGGACGACGGAACGGGCGGTCACAGCTACTCAGGCTAGGCGGTCCCTCAGCTGCGTTGTTCCTCCTGCAGCAGCGCACCCAGCCGGTCGAGCACCGGCAGCCACACGTCCTCGAGGTCGGTCTCGGAGCCGCCGCTCGGGTCGGCCTCGTCCACCCGGAGCGTCACGACCGTGCCCGCGTCCGCCGCCCGCAGTGTCCAGGTCAGGTAGGTGCTCACCCCGCTGTCGTCCTCCACCGTGATCGAGAGCCGGTAGGGCGGATCGACGTGGAGCACCTGGCCGGGGATCGGCGCCACCCCAGCCGTCTGCCACTCCACCGGCGCGCCGTTGCTCCAGCAGGTCTTCGGGCTGAGCCCGTGCAGGTAGCGGGGCGCGGCATCCGGGCAGGTCAGCACGCCCCAGACCCGGTCGGGGCAGGCAGCGGTGAGCAGCCGGAACGTCGAGGTCAGTACCGGGTCGCCGCCACGCATGAAGGCACTGTGCCGCTTCGATGCGTGCGGACGGGCGGAATCGGGGCAGGACTGTCCGGAGTGACTAGCCCTGTGACCGGCGGCACAGGAGGGATTATTGCTTGAATGTTCAACGTTCTGTACGGTGACCAGCAGAAAGTTGCACTCGCAACCACTTAACCGGAGGACAGCATGAGCACCGAGACCACCGCCACTGCGCTCGACGTCAAGGACCTGACCGGCGACTACACCCTCGACGTCGCGCACACGCGGCTCGGCTTCGTCGCTCGCCACGCCATGGTCACCAAGGTCCGCGGCGCGTTCACCGAGTTCGAGGGCAGCGCGCACCTCGACTTCCAGAACCCGGCCGCGTCGACGGCCAACCTGACCATCAGCGTCAAGAGCATCACCACCGGCCAGAACCAGCGCGACGACCACCTGCGCACCAACGACTTCTTCGACGCGCCGACGTTCCCGGAGATCACCTTCACGAGCACGGACGTCAAGGTCGACGGCGACACCTACCAGCTGACCGGCGACCTGACCATCAAGGACGTCACGAAGCCGGTCACGATCGACTTCGAGTTCACCGGTGCGGCCAAGGACCCGTACGGCAACATCCGGGCCGGCTTCGACGGCACGACGACCATCAAGCGCAGCGACTGGGGCGTCAGCTGGAACGCCGCCCTCGAGACCGGCGGCGTCATGGTCTCGGACAAGATCACCCTCGAGTTCGACGTCTCCGCCATCAAGAACGCCTAGGACGGCGTAGCGCCACCTCCACCGCAAACGATCACTGCCGGCTGAGCCTCCGCGACACGCTCACCATCCGGCGGTGATCGTTTGCGTGCGGGAGGTCAGGGGCGCGGGCGGTGAAGCACGTCGGCGGCGCCGCCGGCGCCGACAGGGGTGGTGGCCTGCGGGCCCGCCTCGCGGATCCGCTTCTCGGCATCCCGCGCCTCGCGCTTCGGAGCGTGCGCCGTGACGGCCGGCATGACGGCACGGAGGTACATCAGGGTCCGCACCCACTTCTGCGCGTAGACGTGGGGTGCGCGGCGGACGATGCCGTCGACCAGCCGCTCCACGGCCGGCTCGAGGGGATACGTGCGGCCGAGGACCCCGGGCAGCTTCGAGCGATCGGCGAAGCCGCGCTCGTCCGCACCGCGGACCATGTCGGTATCGGTCCAGCTGAGGTAGGCGACGCCGACGTCGACGCCGTGGTGCCGCACTTCGCCGCGCAGGCTGTGCGCGAACCCCTCGGCGCCGGACTTGCTCGCGCAGTAGGCGCTCATCATCGGTCCGGGGACCAGCGCCGCGACCGACGCGATCTGCAGCACGTAGCCGCGCGTCTCGACGACCTGCGGCAGGAAGGCGCGCACCGTGCGGATGCTGCCGAGCAGGTTGACCTCGATGACCCGGTCGTACGACGCGGGATCGGCGAACAGCAAGGGCCCACCGGTCGCGATGCCCGCGTTGGCGATGACGACGTCGGCGCGGCCGAGCTGCCCGCCCACCTCCTCCGCCACCTTCGTCAGGGCGTCGCCGTCGGTGACGTCGACCTCCCACCAGGCGCTGCCCGGGCAGACCGCGCTGACCTCCGCGAGCACCGTCGGCTCGAGGCCGAGCAGCGCGATGCGCGCGCCGCGCCGGCTGAGCTGTCGGGCCAGCTCGGCGCCGAGACCGCGGGCCGCGCCGGTGACGACGACGACCTTGCCGTCGAGGTCTGTGCTCATGCGGCCACCTCCTCTTTGGTTGTGCGGCGGGCCGCAGTGGCGTACTGGGTCAGGTCGCACCGGCGCAGCTGCCGGCGCAAGGAGAACGTGAACGTCGGCCACAGGGTGGTGTTGCGGCCGCTCTTGTCGAGGTACCAGCTCGAGCAGCCACCGGTGTTCCACACCGTCTTGCGCAGTCGTCGTTGCACCCTGCTGTTGTACGCCGCTTCGGCCTCCGGCCGCGCCTCGAGGGTCGCCAGGCCGCGCGCATCGAGCTGCCGCAGCGCGTCCAGCAGGTAGGCGACCTGCGTCTCGATGACGAACACGATCGAGGTGTGCCCGAGCCCGGTGTTGGGGCCGACGAGGTAGAAGAGGTTCGGGAAGCCGCTGGTGGTCGCGCCGTGCAGCGCGCGCATCCCGCCGGCGGCCCAGTGGTCCCTGAGGCTCACACCGCCACGTCCGACGATGCGCTCGGCCACCGGCGGGTCCGTGACGCGGAAGCCGGTCCCGAAGACGATCGCGTCGACCTCGTGGACGCTGCCGTCGGCGGTCACGATGCCGCGCTGGCGCACCTCGGTGATGCCCTCGGTGACGACGTCGACGTTGGGCTGCGCGAGCGCCGGGAAGTAGGTGTTGCTCAGCAGGACCCGCTTGCAGCCGAGGCGGAAGTCCGGCGTCAGCTTCGCCCGCAGCACGGGGTCTGCGACCTGCGTGGCGAGGAAGCCGAGTGCCTGCTTCTCGGCGAGCCCCATGATCCGCTGGTCGAAGGAGAACCCGAGGACCCAGCTCTCGCGGCCCCAGTAGATCGCCGTGCGGGCCAGCTTCTGCAAGGCCGGGATGCGCTGGTAGAGCAGTCGCTCCTTGCGTGAGATGGCGCGGTCGCGCCGCGGCAGCACCCAGGGCGCGGTGCGCTGGAAGAGGGTGAGGTGCGCGACCTGCGGCTGGATGGCCGGGACGAACTGGATCGCAGACGCACCGGTGCCGATGACGGCGACCCGCTTGCCGGTCAGGTCGTAGTCGTGGTCCCAGGTGGCCGAGTGGAAGGTCTTCCCGGCGAACGTCTGCAGGCCGGGCAGCGCCGGGATCGCCGGGTCGGACAGGCCGCCGGTGCCGAGCACCAGCACCTCGGCGTCGAGGTCGCCGCGCGCGGTCTGCAGGTGCCAGAGCTGCTCGGTGTCGTCCCACTGCGCACCGGTGAGCTCTGCGCCGAAGCGGATGTGGGGAAGCACGTCGTACTCCTGCGCCGTGCGGTGCAGGTAGGCCTCGATCTCCGGCTGCGGCGAGAACGACCGGGTCCAGTCGGGGTTGGGGGCGAAGGAGTAGGAGTAGAGGTGGCTCGGGACGTCGCAGGCGCAGCCGGGGTAGCTGTTGTCGCGCCAGGTCCCGCCGAGCGCCCCAGCCCGCTCCAGCAGCACGAAGTCGTCGCGGCCCTCGCGCTTGAGCCCGATCGCGGTGGCGAGGCCGGCGAACCCGGAGCCGACGACGGCCACCCGCACGCGCTGCGGAAGCGGGCCGCCGAGGGCAGTGGGGGCGGGCAGTACGGCGGTCGTCATCCGCGGTCCTCCGGCAGGCTCGAAAATTGCTACAGATCTGTAGCAACATAGGTGTAGCATGAGAGTCGTGACAACGGCAACCCCGCTGAAGCGGCCCTACGCGGCGCGGATGGCCCCCGCCGACCGGCGCGAGCAGCTCCTGGACACCGCGCAGGAGATCGCCCTGGAGCGCGGCTTCCACGCGGTGACCATCGACGGCGTGGCGAAGGCAGCGGGGGTCACCCGGCCGGTCGTCTACGGGCTGTTCGCGGATCGGGCCGAGCTGCTGGCCGGGCTACTGGTGCGGGCGGAGTCGCGTGCGCTGGCGCAGCTGGCCCCTGCACTGCCGGCCGTTCCTGGGCCAGAGGACTACGTCGATCCCGATGCTCTGCTGGTCGACGGCGTGACGGCGTACCTGTCCGCCGTACGCGACGACCCGGACACCTGGCGGGTGATCCTGCTGCCGCCGGAGGGCGCGCCCGCGGAGCTCGCCGACCGCCTCCATGCCGTGCACCGCGACGTGCTGCGCGAGCTGCGGGTGCTCGTCTCGTGGGGGATGGACCGCCGGGGCGGGGCCGCGCTCGACGTCGACCTGTTCGCCCGCGGCGTGCTGACGCTGGCCGAGGGCGCCGCCCGGCTGCTGCTCCAGGCGCCGGACCGCTACCCGGTGGAGCGCTTCCGCGCCTTCACCGAAGACCTCCTCGCCGGCCTCCTCCGCTCCTGACCCCGACCGTGATCAGGTTGGAGAGCGGGCACGCCACAAAACCGTCCGCAGGCTCTCCAACCTGATCACGAGGGGGTTCGGTGGCCGCGTCACTGCCGTGCACGGCGGGGGCGGCGTACGGCGGGGGCGGCGTACGGCGCAGGGGGCCTACGCGCCCGAGGCGTTGAGCATGCCTTCGCGGTCGACGACCTTGATGCGGGCCCGCTCGTGCGGGGTGCCGAGGGCGATCTCGTGGGCGTCGAGCTGCTCCCAGCCCGCCCACGTCGTGTAGGTCAGGCCGCGGTCCTCGAGCAGCTTGACGATGCCCTCGGGTGAGGGGTCGGCCGGGGTCGGGAGCGACTCGAGGTCGGCGAGCAGGCTGCCCACGGTCTCGATGGCGTCGCCCTTGGTGTGGCCGATGAGGCCGACGGGACCTCGCTTGACCCAGCCGTTGACGTAGACGCCGGGGATCGGCTTGCCGTTGATGTCGAGGACGCGGCCGGCGTCGTGCGGGACCACGTGGTTGGACGCGTCCCAGGGCAGGTCGGCGAGCTCGGTGCTGCGGTACCCGACGCAGCGGTAGACCGCCTGCACCGGCCACTCGTGGAAGACCCCGGTGCCCTTGACGTTGCCGGTGCCGTCGAGCTCGGTCCGCTCGGTGCGGAAGCCCTCGACCTTGCCGTCGCCGTAGATCTCCACCGGCGACTCGAAGAAGTGCAGGAACAGCTTGCGCGGCCGCTCACCGACGCCGTGCTCGGAGGCGCGCAGGGCGTAGCGCTCGAGCTCGCGCACCACCAGGCGCAGCTGGTTGTCGCTGTTCATCGCGGTCGTGCTGCCCTCGTCGTACTCGATGTCCTCGGGCGGGACGATGACCTCGACGTTGGGCGAGTGGTCGAGCTCGCGCAGCTCGAGCGGGGTGAACTTCGCCTGCGCCGGCCCACGCCGGGCGAACAGGTGCACTTCCTTGACCGGGTTGGCCTTCAGTCCTCGGTAGACGTTGTCCGGGATCTCCGTGTAGAGCAGCTCGTCGGCTGTCTTGGACAGCATCCGGGCGACGTCCAGGCCCACGTTGCCGGCGCCGATGACCGCGATGCTCTCGGCCTCGAGCGGCCACTCACGCGGCACGTCGGGGTGACCGTCGAACCACGAGACGAAGTCGGCCCCGCCGTAGCTGCCCGGCAGGTCGATCCCCGGGATGTCGAGGTCGCGGTCCTTCTCGGCGCCGGTGGTGAACACGACCGCGTCGTAGTGCCGCTGCAGGTCCTCGAGCTTGATGTCCACGCCGTACTCGACGTTGCCGAACAGCCGCATCGTCGGCCGGCTCATGATCTGGCGCAGCGCCGTGATGATGCCCTTGATGCGCGGGTGGTCCGGGGCGACGCCGTAGCGGATGAGGCCGTACGGCGCCGGCAGCTTCTCGAACATGTCGACCGATGCCGGGGTGCCGGACTTGTGAAGCACGTCCGCGACGTAGACGCCGGCGGGTCCGGCGCCCACGACAGCAACGCGCAGCGGCCGGTCCACGTGTCCTCCTGCAGTCAGACGTCGACGTCCATTATCGGGGCTGTGCCGACCGGGCGTCGTGTGGCCTGCCTCACTTCGCGCAACGGCCCGATCTAGGCTCGCCTTCATGAGCGTGGACCAAGCAGCAGCGGCGGAGGCGGTCCGTGCGCTGCTGGTGGCCCTGGGACAGGACGTCACCGACGAGTCGCTCGCCGAGACGCCGCAGCGGGTGGCGGCGTCGTACGCCGAGCTGCTCACGCCCCAGGCCTTCGACCTGAAGACCTTCCCCAACGACGAGGGCTACGACGAGCTCGTGGTCGCCCGGGACATCCCCTTCGCCTCGCTCTGCGAGCACCACATGCTGCCGTTCATCGGCCATGCGCACGTGGCCTACATGCCCGGTGACCGGATCCTGGGGCTGTCGAAGCTTGCCAGGGTGGTCGAGCTGTTCGCCCGCCGGCTGCAGGTGCAGGAGCGGCTGACCAAGCAGGTCGCCTCCTGGCTGCAGGAGCAGCTGTCCCCGAAGGGCGTCGGCGTGGTGCTCGAGGCCGAGCACTTGTGCATGAGCATCCGCGGCGTGCGGGCCACCGGGTCCAAGACGGTGACCTCTGCGCTGTATGGGTCGATCCGCAACGATCCGCGCACCCGCCAGGAGTTCCTGTCACTCACTTCGCGCACGGGTCTGTAGCGGCCGTCCCGCCGGGGTAGCAGGATGGGGTCGTCGGACCCGTCGAAGGAGCCCCCATGTCAGACATTGAGCTGCGTACGGCGGACGGCGTGCTGCCCCTCGAGGTCACGGCGGGCACCGAGGACCCGGCCGGCCTGGACGTGTCGGGACTGCTTGCGAAGACCGGCTACGTCACCCTCGACCCGGGGTTCGTCAACACCGCGTCCTGCGCCTCCGCCATCACCTACATCGACGGTGATGCCGGGATCCTGCGCTACCGCGGCTACCCGATCGAGCAGCTCGCCGAGGAGGCGTCGTTCCTCGAGGTCGCGTGGCTGCTGATCTACGGCGAGCTGCCGTCCGACGACGAGCTGACGACCTTCAAGAGCAAGATCCGCAAGCACACGATGCTGCACGAGGACTTCCGCGAGTTCTTCCAGGGCTTCCCGACGGACGCGCACCCGATGGCGGTCCTGTCCAGCGCGGTGTCGGCGCTGTCGACCTTCTACCAGGACAGCCTCGACCCGTTCGACCCCGACCACGTGGAGGCCTCGACCATCCGGCTGCTGGCCAAGATGCCGACGATCGCGGCCTACGCGCACAAGAAGTCCGTCGGGCAGCCCTTCCTCTACCCGGACAACCAGCTCGGCTACGTCGACAACTTCTTGCGCATGACCTTCGGGGTCCCCGCCGAGGAGTACGTCGTCAACCCCGTCGCGTCCAAGGCGCTGAACCTGCTGTTCCTGCTGCACGCCGACCACGAGCAGAACTGCTCGACCTCGACGGTGCGCATGGTCGGCTCGAGCAACGCCAACCTGTTCGTGTCCATCTCCGCCGGGGTGGCTGCGCTGTTCGGCCCGCTCCACGGCGGGGCCAACCAGGCGGTGCTCGAGATGCTCGCCGGCATCGAGGCAGACGGTGGCGACGTCGCGCGCTTCGTCCAGCGGGTCAAGGACAAGGAGCCCGGCGTCAAGCTGATGGGCTTCGGGCACCGGGTCTACAAGAACTGGGACCCGCGGGCTGCCATCGTGAAGAAGGTCGCCAAGGACGTCCTCGCCTCGCTCGAGGTCGTGGACCCGCTGCTGGACCTGGCGATGCAGCTCGAGGAGGTCGCGCTGGCCGACGACTACTTCGTGTCGCGCAAGCTCTACCCCAACGTCGACTTCTACACGGGTGTCATCTACAAGGCCCTCGGCTTCCCGACCGAGATGTTCACCGTGCTGTTCGCCATCGGCCGGCTGCCGGGGTGGATCGCGCAGTGGCGCGAGATGATCAACGACCCGGCGACGAAGATCGGCCGTCCGCGGCAGGTCTACGTCGGGCCCGCCGAGCGGAAGTACCTCCCGGCTACGACCCGCTGAGCAGCTCGGCCTCGCGCTCGGGCGACAGTGCGTTGGCCATCGGGGGCTCGCCCCGCTCGCGATCCCACGCGAGCACGTCGGCAGCTGTTGTCGCGAGCGGCGTCCTCGTCATGCCCGCGTCGTACGCCCGCTCGGCACTGCGTCGGAACATCACGTCCCAGCTCTGATCCGGCAGCACGAGCGGCAGCGGCGGGTCGACGGCATCGATCGGGACCGGTACGACGTCGACAGTCGTCCCCGCCGAAGCGGCGCAGGTCTCGACGAGTGACTGCATCGTCGTGGGCTCGGCCGGGCCCACCGCGTTGAAGGTGCCGGGCGAGTCCTTCTCCAGCAGGGCGACGACCAGCCGGGCGAGGTCCCGGGAGTCGATGACCTGCACCGGCTGGTCGGGTCGAGCGGGCAGGGCCACGCGACCACCGCGCGCGGCCCGCCGCACCCAGTAGGTGAAGCGGTCGGTCGGGTCATGAGGACCTGCGACGATGCCGGGCCGCACGATCGTGCCGTGGTCGCCGAACCGGGTGAGGACGTCGTCCTCGCAGGCGACCTTGAGCGGCCCGTAGGTCGCGCCGGTGATCTCCTCTGTCCCGCGCTCCGGCGCGAACCGCGGGGTGTCCTCCGTCACGCCGTCTGTGGCGGCGGCCCGGTCGTAGACCGAGCCGGTGGAGATGAACAGGTAGCGGCCGATGCGGTCGCCCAGGGCGTCGGCGGCCTGGGCGACGTGCCGTGGGACGTAACCGCTCACATCGACCACGGCGTCCCAGCTGCCGGTGAACAGCGAGTCGTAGGCGCCGCTCTCGCGGTCGCCGATCCGGTGATTCAGCTCCGGGAACAGGTCAGTCCCCGTCTTGCCCCTGCTGAACAGCGTCACGGTGTGGCCGTCGCTGAGCGACTCCTCCACGATCGCGCGTCCGACGAAGGAGGTCCCGCCCAGCACGAGGATCTGCATGACAGCGACCCTACGTCGCGGACCTGGTCCCGATGGACCACCTTCGTGGCCTGGGGCGACGAGCTGAGCCCGCATCCCCGGGCGGTCTTTGCCCCGGCGCTCAACATCGACCCCTGCCGCTGTCGACACAGCAGTCGTGACCGTTGAACCGATCTACACGATGCAGCAGCTCCAGGCGTTCGAGTCGCTCGCGGAGTCCGCGTACGACGAGGTGTCCGTGACGGAGGTGATCCGTCCCGCTGCCGTGCTCCCCGAGCTCGCGGCCCGGGCGGTGCTCTCCGAGCTGGGCCTTCGGGACGCGCGGGCCGGTGGGCACTGGGTGGCCGAGCCGGCCTGCTGGCGCCGCTACGACCGGCCGTGGAACGGCCTGGACGGCGGACCTGGCGACGCTCAGCTGATCGGCAGCATGCAGGTCGCCTACGGGACACCGACGCGCTACGAGATCACGGTGTTCCGGGCCACCATCACGCGCACCGGCCTGGCCGCCGGCTGGACCGTCACAGCCATGTGCGACGACGCCTTCCAGTACGGCGACCTGACCCTCGCCAACTGCCCCCGCGCCGACCTGCGACCGCCGCCGCGTCCGTTCCGGCTGCTCTGACAGGTCAGCCGGCGGCGATGTTGCTCATGACGTGCTTGACGCGGGTGTAGTCCTCGAAGCCGTACATCGACAGGTCCTTGCCGTAACCGGACTTGCCGAAGCCGCCGTGCGGCATCTCCGCCACCAGCGGGATGTGCGTGTTGATCCACACGCAGCCGAAGTCCAGCCCACGGGCCATCCGCATCGCTCTGCCGTGGTCGGCGGTCCAGACGCTCGACGCCAGGCCGTAGTCGCTGTCGTTGGCCCACGCCAGCGCCTTGTCCTCGTCGTCGAAGCGCTGCACGGTGATGACCGGTCCGAAGATCTCGGACTGGATGGCCTCGTCGTCCTGGTGCAGGCCGCTGACGACGGTGGGCTCGTAGAAGAACCCGGCCGAGCCGGTGCGGTGCCCGCCGGTCTGGACAGCTGCATGGTCGGGCAACCGGTCGACGAAGCCGCCGACGCGGGCCAGCTGGTTGGCGTTGTTCAGCGGACCGTAGAGCACGTCCTCGTCGTCCGGCATCCCGGTCTTCGTCGCCTTCGCCTGCTCGGTCAGTGCCGCGAGGAAGTCGTCGTGCACCCTGGGGCCGGCCAGCACGCGCGTCGCCGCCGTGCAGTCCTGCCCAGCGTTGAAGTAGCCCGCCATCGCGATGGCCTCTGCTGCCGCAGCGACGTCGGCGTCGTCGAAGACGATGACCGGCGCCTTGCCGCCCAGCTCGAGGTGCACCCGCTTGAGGCTGCGGCTGGCCGCCTCCGCGACCGCCATGCCGGCGGCGACGGAGCCCGTGATCGACACCATCGACGGCACCGGGTCGTCCACGAGAGCAGCACCGGTGGAGCGGTCGCCGCAGATCACGTTGAGCACACCCGGCGGGAGGAACTCCGCAGCGATCTCGGCCAGCATCACCGTCGTGACGGGTGTCGTGTCGCTGGGCTTGAGGACGACCGTGTTGCCGGCGGCGATGGCCGGCGCGAGCTTCCAGATGGCCATCATCATCGGGTAGTTCCACGGCGTGACCTGCGCGCAGACCCCGATCGGCTCGCGCCGGATGAACGACGTGTGGTCGGTCATGTACTCTGCCGCGGCGCGCCCCTCGAGCAGCCGGGCAGCCCCAGCGAAGAAGCGGATCTGGTCCACCATCGGAGGGATCTCCTCCGACAGCGTCAGTGCGAGCGGCTTGCCGGTGTTGCGGCTCTCCGCCGCGACGAGCTCGTCGGCCCGCGCCTCCACCGCGTCGGCGATGCGGAGCAGAGCGAGCTGCCGCTCGGACGGCGTCGTGTTGCGCCACTGCTGGAAGGCGTCTTTCGCGGCGCGCGTGGCGGCCGCGACGTCCTCGGGCCCCGACAGCGGGGCCGTGGCAAACGTCTCGCCAGTGGTCGGGTCGACCAGGTCGGTGGTGCGGCCGCTCGCGGCGTCGACCGGCTTGCCGTTGACGAAGTTCTGCACGGTCACAGCTGCGCCCACGCCTTCGTCAGCACGTCACGCAGGATCTGCTCGATGTGGTCGAAGTGCGACTGGTCGCAGATGAGCGGCGGCGCCAGCTGGATGACGGGGTCGCCCCGGTCGTCGGCGCGGCAGTAGAGGCCCGCTTCGAAGAGCGCCTTCGACAGGAACCCGCGCAGCAGCCGCTCGGACTCGTCGTCGTCGAACGTCTCCTTCGTGACCTTGTCCTTCACCATCTCGATCCCGTAGAAGTACCCGTCGCCGCGGACATCGCCCACGATCGGCAGGTCGAGCAGCTTCTCGAGCGTCGTACGGAAGCCCTTCTCGTTGTCGAGGACGTTCTGGTTGAGGCCTTCGCGGTCGAAGATGTCGAGGTTCTCCATCGCGACGGCGGCGGAGACCGGGTGCCCGCCGAAGGTGTAGCCGTGGGCGAAGTAGTTGGTGCCGGTCAGGAACGGCTCCATGAGCCGGTCGCTGGCGATCATCGCGCCGATCGGTGAGTAGCCAGAGGTCAGTCCCTTGGCGCAGGTGATCATGTCCGGCACGAAGTCGTACTTCTCGCAGGCGAACGTTGTGCCGAGCCGGCCGAAGGCGCAGATCACCTCGTCCGAGACGAGGAGGACATCGTGCCGGTCGCAGATCTCGCGCAGCCGGGCGAAGTAGCCGGGTGGCGGCGGGAAGCAGCCGCCGCTGTTCTGGACCGGCTCGACGAAGACGGCAGCGACGGTGTCCGGGCCCTGGAACTCGATGATGTGCTCGATCTGGTTGGCGGCCCAGAGCGGGTCGCGCTGCTCGTCCCAGCGGTAGTCGTTGGTGTTCGGCGCGTGGAACGCGCCCGGCACGAGCGGCTCGAAGGGGTTGCGCAGCGAGTT
>JAVXVI010000144.1:0-8726 GCA_032230005.1 Actinomycetota bacterium
CGCCGATGCGCACGGCCTGCAGCTTGATGCGCATGTTCTCCTCGACCGTGCCGAAGCTCGACGCGGCGTAGGAGTCGGGGATGGGCAGGCCGGCGGCCTTGAGGTTCTCGAACAGCGGCGTCGGCGGCGGGGTCGGCAGGCCGTTGTCGCCCGCGCGCGTGCAGTCCGGGACGGTGCCCACGCCGGGGTTGCCGTCGACGGTGGGCTGGGTCTGGCAGGAGCCGTACGCCGGGTACGGGTGCGAGAGCGGACCGGGGATCCACTCCGTCACCATCCGGACCGGCAGCACCGATTGCATGTCGACCTGACCGGTGCCGCCGGCGATGGCAGTGCGGCCCTCCTCGACGCTGTCGGCGAGGATCCGGGCACCGCGCTCAGCCTGCGCGTAGCCGATGTGCGCGAACGCCTTGACGACGCCGGCGGACGGCCCGCTCGGGTAGGTCGGTGCGTGCAGGCGCGGGTAGTAGTCCTCGTACGGGCCCTCGCTCGAACCCACCGCGCCCTGGCTGAAGATCAGCGGCGCGCCGGTCTCGCGGTCGACGTAGCGCTCGAGGGGGGCGAGGAAGTCGGCGCTGATGAGGTCGTAGCCGTCCAGGCTCTCGCCGTGCTCGGCGTAGTTCATCCAGGTCGCGATGGCCTTGCCCTGCAGGTCGTCGACGCGCATCACGACGAGGCCGTGGTCGTTCTCGTCACGCGGGTAGCCGGCCGGCGAGCCGTCGTCGGCCGTCGAGGGCCCGACGATGTTGGTCTGCACGAACGGCTGCTCGATCGTGGTGGCACCGATCTTCGCCGGCTCGAGCCGGCTGTAGGCCAGCTCGATCGAGTGCGCGATGACGCGGGCGTGGTACTCGAAGAAGCGCAGGTCGAACGCGTCCTGGAACACCCAGACGCCCGCCGCCGGCGTCGAGTAGTACGGCGAGTTGTGGTCGTGCGTCGCCGACACGAGGATGTTCTCGTACTTCACCGGGTTGCCGTCCGCAGCAAGGATCTGCGCGGCGCGTCGTACGACCAGGTCCTGCGCGAGGTAGAGGTCCTGCTTGACGATGGCGACCGGCGGGGTGCTGCCGCTCTGGAGCACGAGAGAGCGCACCGACATGCGCGATGCGACGCCGTACGACGGGGCGTTCTTCACCGACTGGACGTTGGGGTCCCACTCGGTGCTGATGTCGGCGGAGCTGGCGTACTGCCCTGCGGACGCGCCGACGTGCCAGGTGTCGTCGACGACGGCGGCGCCGGCGCGCAACGTGCCGGACGGACCCGCGGCTGATGCTGTCGTGACAGCCAGCCCGGAGAAGCCCGCACCCGCCAGGGCCAGCGTGGTGGTGAGGGCGGTCAGCGCCGCGAGCCTTCTCATGGGGTTCTCCGGGGACGAGAGGACGTACGGCGGACGAGCAGGGCGGCGACCGCGAACGCGGCCAGCGGGAGCAGGACGGCGAGTGGCGCCTCGGGCACCGCGGGGGTGGGGTCGGCATCGGACGGGTCGACCGACAGCACGCGCGCCGACCAGGCCGTGGGGAGCGCGATGTCATAGCCGGCTGCGAGGGCCGCGCCGGTTGCGGTGGTGACCACGTCCCCGGTGCGGACGTCGCGGATCGCGTAAGTGGTCGCGGGGTCGACGCCCTGCAGCCGGACCGTCGTGACCGGCGAGCCGGCCGCCTGACGGAAGGCGAAGAGGTCACCGTGCCCGTCGTGCCAGGGCTGGAAGACCGTGCTGCCGGTGCCGTCGATCGGGTCCGCCGAGGACAGCTCGTGGACGACCCCGCGGAGGTCGTCGCGGTGCTGCTTGTACCAAGTCGTCCACCAGGCGATCTCGGTCGCATCGGTGTCGGAGATCTTCGTCGTGTCGGTCCAGAAGGTGACATGACCGAGCAGCATCAGCGGCGCGAGGTAGGACGCCGGGCAGGGGTACTTCGTCTGGGTCCCGGCCGGGCCGCAGCCGTCGCTGAGCGTGCCATCGAACGCCCCGGCCCCGATGCCCGACGTCGGCAGCCACGGTGCCGCGGTCCACAGGTCATGCAGCAGCTTGGCGGCCTCGCCCGACCCGTGCAGGTGGCCGTTGTCGAACCATGACGGGCCGATGGCAGCGGACTCGAACGGCCACGCCCGCTGGTCGTTGGTCTCGTCGAGCTCGAAGGTGACCGCGGGGTGCTTCACCTGCAGCCCGTGCACCCAGCCGACGAACGCGTCCTCGTAGTCGTTGTAGTCACGCGTCCCGCAGTCCACCCATGACTGGAAGTCGAACTTGAACTCGCGCACCCCATAGGCGGTGATGAGCCGGCCGACCACACCGGTCAGGTAGTCGCGCAGGTTGAGGTTGGTCATGTCCCACACGCCGAGGCCGGCGTCGTCGGGGACCTGCGCGGTCACGTCACCGGTCGGTGCGCAGGCCCAGTCCGGGTGCGCCGCGTAGGTCTGCGAGGCGGTGTTGAACTCGGCCGGGGACATCCAAAGCCCTAGCTGCATGCCCTTGCCGTGGACGTAGTCCACGAAGTCCGGGCCGCCGTTGCCGTCGGCGTCCGGGAAGCGCACCGGGTCGAAGTGCCAGTCCCCCGACTCGCCGCCGGCGCCGCCCTGCCACTGGTCGTCGATCATGTAGCTCTCGATGCCGAGCGCGGCGGCCCGGTCGACCTGCTTGGCGAGCACCGTGCCGTTCAGGTCGACGCTGTGGCTCCACGGGTGGAAGGAGTTCTGTCCGACCGTGAGCGGGAAGTGCGGCGCGACGTTGCTGGTGAAGTCGTCGACGAACGAAGCTGCGGCTCCGGGCTCGCCGCCGTCGTACCCGCCCGTGAAGGCACGGCCGAGGTTGAGGTGGTCGGTCGGCTGCAGGGTGCGCTGCCGGATCGGCGCGGGGTAGGCGGGGTTCTCCAGGCGGTTGTACGTCGGAGGCGTGGTCTGCAGCGGACCGAAGTCGAACACGTCGCGACCCGGGTCGACGCCGGCCCAGCTGCGGCCGCCGGCCTCGCGGCCGACCCGACTGCTCGCACCGCCCCGGCGCTCGGTGACGAAGAACCAGCCGGCACCGCTGCCGTCGTCGAAGCGGACCGTCTCCCCCTCGTCGTCGAACGCGCCGCTCTCGGAGAGCTCGTGGCGGTAGTCGTCGCGCCAGTCGGACCCGCCGGAGTAGCCGATGACCTGCGCCTTGGCGGCGGTGAGCGCCGCGGCCGGGGTGAGCTCGTCGAGGGAGTACTGCCCGATGCGCAGGACGGCGGGGGTGTTGTTGACGAGGGTCGACGTCGTCTCGAAGACCGAGGAGCCGTCGTGCAGGGCGACGACGCGGGTGAGGACGACCCCGACCGTCGTCAGGTGCGGATCCACGAGGGAGTAGTGGAAGACGAGCTGCCGGCCGGGGCGCGCCTGGGGGCGCGACGGGTCGGTGGTCTCGTCCTGCGCGACGTCGGTGAGGGACCAGCCGGTGGTCGAGGTAGTCGGTACGCCGTTGATGTCGATCCGGAAGTCGGGAGACGCACCGGAGGACAGCTCGCGCGTGCCGGCGCGCAGGGAGCTGGTCACGACGCTGCCGCTGCTGCCGAGGGCCCACGCGCGGGAGACGAGCCCGTTGGACAGCGTGGCGCTGGTCGTCGTCACCTGGGCGGAGACGGCTCCGGCTGGCGGGGCGGCGGCGTGCGCCGACGCCGGCAGCAGCGTGGCGCCCCCCAGCACCGCAAGCGCCAGTGCGGCGCCCGCCCGTCCCCCCGTCATGGCGTCAGCCCGCGCGTCGACGTGCAGCGATCACGCCACCGAATGCGAGGAGGGCCGCGAGAGCGAGCAGAGCGGCGTACGGCGCCTCCGGCACATCGGTCCCCGGAGCAGGGTCGGATGCACCGAGCCCGGTCGAGCTGAACTGGGTCTCCCACCCGGGCGGCAGGGCGCCGTCCTGGGTGAAGGCGGCGCACTGCGGCTCGATCGTGTTGACGTCGACCGTGTCCTCGGTGAAGTTCTGCTTCACGCCACGCAGCTCCGCGCAGACGAGGCGCTGGCCGAAGGTCTGCGACACGTTGAAGAAGAAGTTGTCGTTGCCGATCGGGTTCGGGCAGCCGGCCGGGCCGCACGAGCCACCGGTCTGCGGGGGCGGACCGCCGTCGAGGATGGAGCGGCGGATCGGCTCGGGGTAGGCGGTGAACGGGTAGATGATGTAGCCGAGGAAGTCACCCGCGGTGCCGATCGAGAAGTAGCCCTGCTTGTGGGGCAACCCGCGGCTGACGGCGGCGAGAATCTGCGGGTAGGGCTCACCGGGGTTGCCGGAGATCACCAGGTCGCCGATGCGGCCGGAGAACATCGTCGTACCCATCACGTTGCCGGTCTCCCACGGCGGCGTCTCCGCGCGCAGCAGCGGCAGCCCGGCGGCGAAGCCTCCGTAGTCGAGGCCCATGATGAGCGCGTTGCTGGCGACGTCGGTGAGGAAGTACGACGACAGCGCCACGAGCTTGGGACCGGTGACGGGCTGGAGCTTCGCCAGGGCCTCGTCCACCCGGGTGTCGACGCGCGCCGCGTAGCCGCGCAGGCAGGCGACCTGCTGGAGCTCACCCGGCTCCGCGGGCGGGCAGCTGCCGCGGTTGGGCTGCTCGCGGCCGAGGGTGCCGACCTGGGCGAAACCGACGCCACCGTCCTTGGCGAGCAGCTCCGACAGCGGGCCGCTGTAGTCGCCGGTCGCCAGCAGGTTGTTCGACCCGAGAACGTCGGCGTGCGCGGAGAAGTTGACGTAGGTCAGCACCGGGGTCTGCGTGCCGGGCTTGGTCGCGCGGATGACGCGGACCTGGTCGTCGACCTCGTGGTTGGCCGGGTCGTCGTCGTACTGGTTGTTCATCAACCGGTCGAAGTTCGCCGGCTCGTCCGGGTAGGGGTAGTTGGCGGTGTTGCCGATGCCGGCCGGGCGGTCGCCGTAGTAGAGGTCGACGGGCTGCAGGCTCTTCCAGGCATCGACGATCGCCTTGACCGTGCGGTTCTTGACGAGCAGCAGGTAGTCCATGTCGCCGTGGTAGTTCGGCTCCGTGGGTACGCCACCCCAGACGCCGGCGGTATCGGGACCGCCGTGGGAGTGGTTGGAGTCGATGACGATCGAGCGGGCCGGCAGGGCGTTGACGCCCGGGTGCGCGGCGGCGAGCTGGGCGATCTGCGCCGCGGCCTCACGCCGGATGTCGATGATCCCGTAGTCGCCGTTCTTGTAGGCGAGGAAGTAGCCCTGCGTCTCGATCTGCGCGGTGACCAGCGCGTGCTTGCCGTCACCGATGGCCATGGCGCGCACGCTCGGGCCGGACGAGCCGGGCAGGACGCCCGTTGCAGCCCGTCCGCTGTCGTACTGCGGGAACTGGCTGTTGATGTCGTTGAGCAGGGTCTTGCCGCTGCCGAAGCCGAAGCCCCCCAGGTAGAACTTGCCGGTGTCGATCATCGCCTGGGTCGGGTTGATGGACTCGGAGGCGCCGCCGGCGTACCACTGGGTGCCCGGCGTCAGGTCGACCGGCGGCATGGTCAGGCTGGGCGGCCCACCTGCAGCCGGCACCGGTGGCGCGCCCGGGGTGTCGGAGCGCGGGGCGGCGGACGCCGAGGTGCTCAGGCCGAGCGGCAGGGCGAGCGCGAGCAGGGCGCCGCAGAGCGGCAGCGCAGCCCGGCGGAAGGACGGTCGTCGGCCAGGGGTGGTCATGCCGAGGTCATTCGCTGCCGGAACGACCGCTTCCTGCTGGGCTGCGTAGCAGCGTTGAAACAGTGCGGTTGTGACGCATCACAGACGGTGAGCCCGTTATGGCCGCTTTCAGCCCATCGCAGGGTGGCGTCGTCGTACAGCCAAGGCAGCGATCAGCAGCAGCAGACCCACCCCAGCGAGAGGGCCGGAGGCACCCGTCGCGGCGAGGTGACCGCCGCTCGCCGACGGCGTTGCGCCGCCGCTGCTCGCCGGCGGCGTGCTGGGCGTCGTGGCAGCGGGCAGAGCGGCCTTGCCACCCACCAAAGGCAGCGTCCAGACACCCGCGCCGTACGTCGCGGCCACCAGCTCGGTGCGGTCGGAGGAGATGGACACCCCGAAGGTCCGCACGATCGGGAGGCCACTGCCGAGCCGGCTCCAGGAGCTGCTGCCTATCGGGGCGGTGAAGACGCCGAGGTCGGTGCCGACATAGACACGCTTGCCGGCGACCTTGACGTCCCAGGTGTTGCCGCGCGGCAGGTTGCCCGAGACGTCCTTGACGGTCTGGCCGCCGTCGGTGCTGAACAGCACGCGGGCGGCGTTGAGGCCACCGAAGTCGACCCGGACGACGGACGGGATGCTGGTGGCGATGTAGAGGTTGCTGGCCCGGGCCGGGTCGATCGCCAGGGCCTGGATCTGCCTGGCCGGCATGCCCTTCAGGGCCGCGACGTGCCAGCAGGCGGCGGTGCCGGTCTTCGGCGTGCAGCCCGGCTTGACGTTGGTGGCCAGCCCGCGGTCGGTGGCGGTGATCGCTGCCTTCACCGAGCTGGAGCACAGGGAGCAGAACGCGTCGTAGACGGCAGCGCCGTACGTGTCGACGGCCTGCGTGAACGTGCCACTGGGGTTGGTGAACACCGAGACCCAGTCACCGTCACCGCTGACGCCGGGCACGGTCTCGGCCTGCGAGGCCGCGCCCTTGGTCGTCTCGTAGACGGCGTCGTCACCGATGACCAGGTGCTTCTCGTTGGTCGGGTCCATGACGAACGCGGCGGGCAGGAACGACGGCGCCACGGGTGCGCCGGCGTCGCTCGTCGACTTGCCGCCGTTGGTGGTCACGGTCAGCGATCCGTTGGCCATGCAGTAGAAGGTGTTGGGGTGGTCCGGCGCGATGGCGACGCCGGTGCCGTCACCACCGCAGATCTCGATCGGGTCCCGCTCGCCCGGGTAGTACTTCACGGTGCCGTTGTCCTGCAGGCCGGCGATGACGGAGCCGTCGCTGCCCTTGACGGCGCGGTACGGCAGCAGGGTGTTGAAGAACGCGCCGGAGAACCAGTGGTCGTTGTCGAAGCCGGCGCCGTCGTTGGTCGTGTGGCTGTCCTGGCGGAAGATGCCGCCGTCGTTCCCGCTCCACAGGCGGGTGCCGCCCGCGGTCTTCAGGGGCAGGCCGGCGTGCTGGTCGGGGTGCGTGGAGAGGCCGCCGTAGATCGGGGTCCCGGCCGGGCAGCCGGCGCTGTTGACCAGCGCGCACGGCGAGATGTAGCGGTCGACGACCGTGAACGTTGCCGGGCCTGGGCCGGTCGTGTTGCCGGTGGAGACGTAGGTCTCCTCCTCGCCCATGAACACGCGGGTGGGGGTGACCGGGTCGACGGCGACCCAGCCGTTGTACCAAGCCTGGATGCCGGGCTGGTAGCCGAGCGCGCTGGCGGCAGACAGGATCGGCTGGGCGCTGCCCGGCGCGGCGGTGAGGGTCTCGCTGGTCGCCTTCAGCGTCCACGTCGGGGCGCTGCCCTCGGCGTCCGGGTTGTCACTGCGGTAGAGGCCGTTGAGCGACGTGTCGTGGGCCAGGCCGAGCGGGATCGCCTGGTCGGCGGCGGTACGGCTGCTGCGGTTGCCGGCGTCGGCGACGAGTGCGAACAGGCTCGCGCCGTCGGGCGTGAACGCCAGCCGGATCCGGCCGATCGGGTCGGAGGACTCGGTCGGGTTCTGCTCCCAGCCGGTCGGGCCGGAGGTGTCGATGCGGTGCCAGCTGCCGGGGGCACCGGCGCGCTGCGACCGGTAGAGGCCGTTGCCGGGGGCGGCCACCTTGCCGTCCGGGGTGTGGATCTTGCCGGCGACGTAGCCGACAGCGGCGTAGACGTCGTCGGGGTGGCCGGGCCGCACCTGGACGTCGGTGGTCCAGCTGGCGACCGGTGAACCGGTGTACGGCGCCGTCCCGGCTGCGTTGGTCGGCAGGTTGACGTCGGTGAAGGACGCTGCGTTGTCGGTAGAGCGGTAGAGGCCGCGGTCGGTGGCGACGAAGACGATGCCACTGGGCGAGATGGAGACCTGCTGGCCGCCGTTGCCCTGGACGTTGCGGGTGGGGCGGGTCCAGGTGCGACCGGCGTCGCGGGAGACGTAGACGCCGAGTCCCCCGCCCTCACCGCCGCCCTGGAACGCCTGGCCGGTGGCGGCGACGACGAGGTTGGGGTTGGTCGGGCTGACCCCGACGCCGCCCACGGGGACGGACGGGATGGCCATCTGGGTCCAGCTGCTGCCGCCGTCGGTGGTCTTCCAGAGGCCGCCGCCCGAGCCGGCGTAGACGGTGCCGGCCGAGGCGTCACGCGGGTCTGCTGCGATGGACAGCACGATGCCGGTGTCGCGGATCCGGCCGTCGACGGTGGCGCCCTTGTTGGCGTCCTCGACGATGCCGCCGCCCTTGCCGACCTGCTTCCAGTGCAGGTTGGCGGCCGCGATGGGGAGCTTCTGCGCGGCGGCGAGGGCCTGCGCGTTGAAGGCGGCCGGGTCGGTGCCGGACGGGGCTGCGGCCAGGGCTGCGGCGCTCTCGCGGGACAGGTTCGGGCCGGCCTCGAGCCGGAAGTAGTGGTCGATGCCGGGCCCGTTGGGCGACGGCGCGTCGGCGGCGATGGCCGTCACCGGGGCGCCTGTCAGTGCGACGGCCGCCGTGAGGCAGGCAGCGCCGGCGAGCAGGAGGGAACGGGGGGCAGGCACGGGGTTCTCCGGGTCACGAGAGGGAGCCTCGGCGTCGACCGGGGCTGTCCTTTCTATTGTCCATCGGACCCCCTCCTCCTCCCGGGAGGCAGGGCTTTATTGCTAGAGCGCCAGCACCTGCACG
>JAVXVI010000145.1:0-4130 GCA_032230005.1 Actinomycetota bacterium
CGCTCCCAGAAGCTCCGCGACTACCTCGACTGAGCAGCCGCCGTCGTACCGTCCGCGATCAGGTTGGAGAGTTTCCGGCCACATTCGCGGCGGCCTCCTTCTTCAACTTGATCGCGCCTGGGACTCGACTCGCCGACGCGATCAGGTTGGAGAGTTTCCGGCCACATTCGCGGCGGCCTCCTTCTCCAACCTGATCGTTTGCAGCACATAGGGTCGTTGCGTGGCTCTGTTTCGGCGTACGGCGGTGCCTGACGCGGTCAAGGCTGTGCAGCTCGGACCGGGGGAGCGGCGGGTCGCGTGGGCGCTCACTCCCGACGGCGCGGCAGTCGTCGCGAGCAGCAGGGCGCTGCACCTCCCCGACGGCACGACCCTCGCGTGGGACGGCATCGAGCGCGCGCACTGGGAGACGCCCGCGCTCGACGTCATCGAGCTCACCGAGCACGCGGGCACCGGCCGCCGCCATCACGTGGAGCTCGACCTCGCGCACGACACCGACCTGCCGGCCGTTGTCCGCTCCCGCGTCAGCGCCAGCGTCGCCTGGTCCTCGCACGTGAGGCTCCAGCCCCGCGGGGGAGTGCGCATCGTCGGCCGCCGTCGCCCCGGGATGGAAGTGCTCGACTGGCAGCTGGTGTTCGACGCCGACACCGATCCGACCGACCAGGACCTGCGGGCGCAGGCCGAGCAGCACCTTGCGTCGGCGCGGCGCACGATCGGTTAACCGCTGGACTCAACTGCGAGACTGGCACCCGTGGAACCCGTCCTGGCTGCCTCCGGCCTCGTCAAGGAGTACCGCAGAGGGCGCGCCGTCGACGGCATCGACCTGACGGTGCAACCCGGCGAGCGGGTCGCGGTGCTCGGTCCCAACGGCGCCGGCAAGACCACCACGCTGCTGATGTGCCTCGGTGTCGTCGAGCCCGATGCCGGGACCGTGGTCGTCGCCGGCCACCAGCTGCCGCGGCACCGGTCGAAGGCGATGGAGAGCGTCGGGTTCGCGGCCGGCTACCTGCCGTTGCCTGAGCGGCTGCGGGTGCGCGAGTACCTCGGGATGTACGCCGACCTCTACGGTGTCCGCAACCCCAAGGCCGCGATCCGCGAAGGCCTCGAGCGGTTCCACATCGGTCATCTCGAGGCGGCGCTGGGCACCGAGCTGTCCAGCGGCCAGAAGACGCTGATCGGGATCGTCAAGGCCACCCTGCATCACCCTGCCCTGCTGGTCCTCGACGAGCCGACCGCCTCCCTCGACCCTGACGTGTCGTCGCGCGTCCGCGCCGGACTGCGCAGCCTGTGCGACGAGCACGGCACCGCGCTGCTCATCACCAGCCACGACATGCGCGAGGTGGAGCGGCTCGCGCAGCGGGTCGTGTTCCTGCTGGCCGGTCGGATCGTCGCCGACGGCACCCCCGGGGACATCGCGCTGCACTACGACCGGGACGACCTGGAGGGCGTCTTCCTCCACCTCGCCGAGGAGTCGCGGCGATGAACGCGGTCCGTGTGCTGGCGGTGGCCAAGCGGCACTGGTGGGTCCTCAAGCGCAGCCCGCACCGCTCCTTCGACATCATCCTCTGGCCGATCGTCGACACCCTGACGTTCGGCTCGCTGGCCATCGCCTACCAGAGCAACCAGACCCGCGCCTTCTACGTGCTGGCCGGCGTCGTGCTCTGGCACGTCATCTACCAGGCGCAGATCGCCGTGTCGGCCGGCTTCCTCGAGGAGACCTGGTCGCGCAACCTGCTGTCCCTGATGGTCTCGCCGGTCACCGAGGCGGAGTACCTCATGGGCACCGGGCTGTTCGGCATGGTGAAGACCTTCCTCGGCGTCGGCGGCGTCGCGCTCACCGCGCTGATCTGCTACGCCTTCGACATCACCTCCCTCGGCATCGGGCTGATCCCGGTGGCCGCGCTGCTGCTGGTGTCCGGCTGGGTGATCGCCATGCTCGTCATCGGCATCGTGCTGCGCTACGGCAGCGGCGCAGAGGCCTTGGTCTGGGGAATCCTGTTCGTCCTCATGCCTCTGTCGGGGACCTTCTTCCCGGTCGCGGCGCTGCCGTCCGCGCTGCAGCCGGTGGCGCAGGCGCTGCCCACGACACACGCCTTCACCGCGGCACGTCAGCTGGTCGATGGCGGCGCCTTCCCGTGGCACGAGCTGACGATCTCGGCCTTGCTGACCGTCGTCACGGGTCTCGCAGCGATGTTCTACGTGACCTCCATGCTGCGGCTGTTCCGCCGCCGCGGCTACGTCACGCGCTACAGCTAGCGCAGGCGCCCCACCGCGGCCACCGCGGCGCCCCCGGCAGCAACCAGCGCCCCGGCCAGGATTGCCACAGCCGTCGGGATGGAGTCGTCCTCCGCGGGCCGGGAGACGGCCTGGGGCGCTTGCACGCCGACCGTCGGCTGGCTCGCCGCCACCGGCGGGGCCGGGCTCTTGCTGGGGCGCACAGGTCCCTGGGTGGGGGGCGCCGTCGTACGCACCGGGCTGGGGCTCGGGCTCGGTCGGGTCACCGGGGAGGAACGCGGTGACACCACGGGGACCGGCTTCGGCTCCGACGTCGCCTGCGGGGTCGTTGTCGCCTTGACGCCGAGGGCGGCGGCCGCGTCGACGAGACCGTGACCGGCCTGCGCGAGCGGGTGGGCGGTGTTCTCCAGTCGCGAGATGACGTCGTCGCGGGTGCGCGCGGCGTCCTGGCCGAGCAGCAGCGCGGCGATGCCGCTCACGTGCGGTGCCGCCATCGAGGTGCCGGCTGCGACGGCGTAGCGGTTGCCCGGGTAGAGCGACGTGATGCAGTCGGCCTGGGTGCAGGTGTCCTTCGTCTTCGGGTCACCACCGGGGGCGGCGAGATCGACGCCGTTGCCGCGTTGGCTGTACGACGCAAGCTGTCCTGACCGTGCGGTCGCGGCAACGATCACGGCGTCGGATCCGTAGGAGTCCGTGACGGGCAGGCTCGAGTTGCCGGCGGAGAACACCACGACGGCGCCCTGCGCTGCGGCCTCACTGACCGCCGACGGGATGGCGGTCGACGCCGACAGGCCCGGGACGTCAGGACCGAGCGAGAGGTTGATGACGCGGGCGCCGTGCGTGACGGCCCAGCGGATGCCGGCGGCCACGTCATCGGGCTGGCCCACGCAGTTGCCCGACTGCGTGTCGTAGGTCAGCACCCGCACCGGCAGGATGCGTGCCTTCGGTGCCACCCCGAACGACGACGAGGCGATCGTGCCGGCGACGTGCGTGCCGTGGTCGCACTTGTCGGGCTTGGCCGGTCCGTTCTTGCACGTCCCACCGACGCAGTCCGCCCCCGGCAGCACGCGGCCCTCGAAGTCACGGTGCGCCGCGTCGACCCAGGAGTCGAGTACGGCGACGATGACGCCGGCCCCCGACCGACCGGCCTGCCGGGCGGCGGGGACGTGCACCTCGTCGAAGTTCCAGGTCCGCTGCGCCGGCGTGCCGGTCGCGAAGGCGGGTAGCGCGCCCCCGAGGGCGAGCCCGGCGCCGCACAGGGCAGCAGCCCAGCGCGCCCGTGACCTCATTCGATGAACCTATTCGGATTGCGACTTCCTGTGGGGTGACTCGTCGCTGGCCTAGCCTGCCGACATGCAGTTCCTGCGGCCCGCGGCGCGGCGGATGCGTGCGGCCGCCCGGGCCGGCGGCGCCGACCGCAGCGGGCTGTCGGCGCTGCTCGGGGTGCACGCGCTGCACGCTGCGGGCGACGCGCTCGTGGCGGTCGCGCTGGCCGGCACGCTGTTCTTCTCGGTCCCCCTCGGGCAGGCCCGCGGGCGGGTCGCGCTCTACCTGGTCCTGACCCTGCTGCCGTTCTCGTTCCTGGTGCCGATCGCCGGTCCGCTGCTCGACCGGCTGCGGCACGGCCGGCGCAACGTGCTGGCCGCGACGACCGGCGGTCGCGGCCTGCTGACGTGGGTGATGGCCGGTGCGACCGGCGGGCTCGGCCTGTATCCGCTCGCCCTCGCCGTACTCGTCCTGTCTCGTGCCTATGGGGTCGCCCGCAGTGCAGCCATGCCCCGGGTCCGGCCGGACCGGATGGGGTTGGTACAGGCCAACGCGCGGCTCAACGTCGCCGCCGTCGGGGTGTCGTCGCTGGCGGCTGCCGGCGGCGCGGGGGTCTCGAAGACGCTCGGCAT
>JAVXVI010000146.1:0-3198 GCA_032230005.1 Actinomycetota bacterium
GGCGGCGCCGTTGACGGCTCGGTCGCCGTCGACGACCTCTCCGTCGTGGCTGACCCGCACCAGGTCGGACGACTTGATCATCGAGAAGTGCATGCCGAACGGGTTGACCCAGTAGGAGTCCGGGAACACCGGGTCGCGCACCGTGATGTGGCCCGCCACCCCCTCGTCCAGGCCCGCCTTGGAGAACATCCGGAAGGCCGCAGCGAGCTTGGCCTTGCGGGCCGTCCGCTCCTCCTCCACCGTCTCGAACGTCTGCGGCAGCGGCATGGTCAGCTGACGGCCGACAACCCCCGTCACCAGCTCGTTGGCGTGCTCGATCGCCGGGTCTTCGGTGATGCTCACTGCGCAGCCTCCTCGGTGTCCGTCTTGCAACATTGTGTACGACGGGGGCTGCTCAGGTCGAGGCCACCGCCTCCAGGACGTCCAGGCGAGCGGCGCGGCGGGCCGGGAGGGCGGCCGCGAGGATGCCGGCCAGGGCGGCGACGATCAGGACCTGGACGAGCCGGCCGACCGGCAGCGAGAACTCCGTCACGCCCTGTCCGTGCAAGGCCCTGACCAGCGCCCAGCCGAAGGCGACACCCACGCCGAGTCCGAGCAGCGCGCCGTAGATCGAGATGACCACGCTCTCCACCCGGATCATCCGGCGCAGCTGACGGCGCTGCAGGCCGACAGCGCGCAGCAGGCCGAGCTCGCGGGTGCGTTCGATCACCGAGAGCGCGAGGGTGTTGATGATGCCGAGCACGGCGATGAGCACCGAGAGAACGAGCAGGCCGGTGATCGCGTTGAGCAGCTTGTCGATCTGCTGCCCCTGCGACTTCACGAACTGCGCCTGGTCCTGCACCTCGATGTTCGGGAACGGCTTGACCGCAGCGTCGACGATCGCCCTGGTCTCGGCCGGCTTGGCATCGGCAGCAGTCTTGACCGCCACGACACCGAGCAGCTGGTCGGACGTGTTGGCGTCGAACGTCGTGCCCGACACGAGGTAGTCACCGGCGAACTGGTTGATGTCGTAGATGACCGCGACCTTGAGCGGGTGCAGACCCGTGCGCCGCCAGGTGACCGGCACGGTGTCGCCCACCTTCCAGTGGTGGTCGTCGGCGGCCTTCTTGCTGATGGCCAGGCCGGTCGACAGGTCCTCGAGCCGGCCGCTCTTGACGGTGAGCTTCAGCACGGCGGCAAGGGCCTCCGGCTCGACGCCCTGGACCGACGTCGTACTCGTGCCGATCTTGGCCTGGCCGAACCGGAAGGCCGCGACGGACGTGATGCCCGGCTTGCCGCGAAGGACCCTGGCCACCTCGCCGCTGAACGGCGCGAAGTTGTCGGTCCGCAGGACGTAGTCGGCACCGAACGACTGGTCGACGATCTTGACGGTGCTGGACTTCAGCGACGAGCCGAGCACGCTGACGGCAGCGACCAGCGCGAGACCCACCATCAGAGCCGCCGCGGTGGCGGACGTACGACGGGGGCTCCGCACCGCGTTGCCGCGGCCCAGCTTGCCTGGAACACCCATCAGGGCGAATGGGTAGCCGAGGGCTGACGTGACGGGACGGGCGATGAACGGCGACAGCGTCGCCACCCCGAGGAAGCTCCCGGCCGCGCCGAGGCCGACGAGCTTGAGGGTGCCGTTGGACAGCCCGGCAGCCAGCAGCGCGACGCCGGCGATGAGCAGGCCGCCACCCACCAGGCCGCGGCGCCGCAGCGAGCGGTCCTCTGCCGGGCCGGACTCCCGCAGTGCCGCCACCGGGGCGACCCTGGCGGCCTTGCGGGCCGGCAGCAGTGCGGCGGCCGACGTGACGCCGATCCCCACGACGAGCGAGGCGACGATGGTGCGGGTCGCGATCACCGTGTCCCCTGCAGGGAGGTCGATACCGAGGGCGCCGAGCAGCGTGCGCAGGCCGGCGGCCACGCCGATGCCGAGGACGAAGCCCAAGACGCTGCTGACCAGGCCGACCAGCACAGCCTCGACGAGCACCGAGGTCGTGACCTGCCGGCGGCTCGCGCCGAGGGCGCGCATCAGGGCCAGCTCACGGGTGCGCTGGGCCACCAGCATCGAGAAGGTGTTGAAGATGAGGAAGCCGCCCACGAACAGCGAGATCGCGGCGAAGACCAGCAGGGCTGTGCTGAAGAAGCCAAGGCCCTTCTTGACCTCCTTGCTCGCCTCGTCGACGGTCTGCTGCTGGGTGACTGCCTCGAAGCCCTTCGGCAAGACCGTCGACACGCGCTTGGCGAGCTCCTTCTGCGAGACGCCGTCCTTGCTCGCGATCGCGACGTCGGTGTAGGTCCCCGGCGTGCCGACGTACTGCTGCGCGCTGGTGACATCGAAGGCGGCGATGGTGGCGCCGGCGAGGTTGTCGGTGGTGCCGAAACCGACGATGCCGACGACAGTGAACTGGCGAGCCGGGCCCTTGAGCAGCACGGTGATGTGGTCGCCGACGTGGAAGCCTGCTTTGCGGGCCGTGCCGGCATCGATCGCCACCTCTGTCGGCCCGGCGGGAGCACGACCCTGCTTCAGCGTCAGAGACCGCTGGGTCGGCGACGTCGACCACTCGACCCCGAGCGTCGGCGCACCGCCTGTGGTGACCGCCTTGCCCTTCTTGTCGACCGGCTGGGCATAGCCGCTGACCTGGCCGACCGCCTCGGCGACTCCGTCGACCTTGCGGACGGCGTCCAGGACGGCCTGCGGGACGGGCTCGTTCTGGGACGCGTCGCCGCCGCCCTCCGCCAGACCCGACACACCGCGGACGTTGACGGCCGTGCCCTGGCTGACGGTGGCGAAGAGCTGGTCGAAGACCCGGCCCAGGGAGTCGGTGAGAACGAAGGTTCCGCTCACGAAGGCGACGCCGAGTACGACGGCGATGCCGGACAGCAGGAGGCGCAGCTTGCGGGCGAGCAGGCTGCGGAGGGTGGCGCGCAGCATCAGAGGTTCGCATCCGCGATGAGGTGCCCGGCGGCGTCGAACTGCTTCATCCGGTCCAGGACCCGCTCCGAGGTCGGCTCGACCATCTCGTCGACGAGCAGGCCGTCGGCGAGGAACACCACGCGGTCGGCGTAGGAGGCGGCGACCGGGTCGTGGGTGACCATGACGACGGTCTGGCCGAGCTCGGCCACGCTGCGGGCGAGGAAGGACAGGACCTCGGCGCCGGCCCTGGAGTCCAGGTTTCCGGTGGGCTCGTCGGCGAAGATGACGTCGGGTCGGGT
>JAVXVI010000147.1:0-6094 GCA_032230005.1 Actinomycetota bacterium
GCTGCAGGATCGACAGGTCCCACATGCCGTTGTGGCTGGCGCCGTCCGGACCGGTCACACCGGCCCTGTCGAGGACGAACGTCACAGGCAGCTTGTGCAGGGCGACATCCATGAGGGCCTGGTCGAACGCCCTGTTGAGGAACGTCGAGTAGATGCAGACCACAGGGTGCAGACCGCCGATGGCCAGGCCTGCCGCAGATGTCACCGCGTGCTGCTCGGCGATCCCGACGTCGAAGGTCCGGTCGGGGTAGGCCTTGCTGAACGCGTGCAGGCCGACCGGCTGAAGCATGGCCGCGGTGATGGCCACCACGTCGGGGCGCTCAGCCCCGATCGCGACCATCTCCTCGGACAGCACGTTGGTCCACGACTGCGCCGCGGCACTCATCGCCTTACCGGTCAGGGGGTCGATGACGCCGACACTGTGCAGGCAGTCGGCTTCGTCGTCGATGGCCGGCTGGTAGCCGTAGCCCTTGACGGTCACGGCGTGCACGATCACCGGGCCGCCGAAGCTCTTGGCGCGCCGCAGCGCCGCCTCCATGGCCTGCTCGTCGTGACCGTCGATCGGGCCGACGTACTTCAGCCCGAGGTCCTCGAACATCACCTGCGGCTGGATCAGGTCCTTGAGGCCGCGCTTGATGCCGTGCAGCGCCTCGTAGAGCGGCGGCCCGACGAGCGGTGTCTTGGAGAGCACACCGCGTACGACGTCGAGGGCCTGCTCGTACTCCGGCTTCATCCGCAGCGTCGCGAGGTGCTCGGCCAGGCCGCCGATCGTCGGCGAGTAGGAGCGCCCGTTGTCGTTGACGACGATCACCACGGGCAGGTCGCCGGCTGCGATGTTGTTGAGCGCCTCCCAGCACATGCCGCCGGTCAGGGCGCCGTCGCCCACCACCGCCACGACGTGCCGCTTCTCCCCGCGCAGCCGGTAGGCCTTCGCCAACCCGTCCGCGTAGGACAGGGCGGTCGAGGCGTGGGAGTTCTCGATGATGTCGTGCGCGGACTCCGCGCGGGACGGGTAGCCGGACAGGCCGCCCTGCTTGCGGAGGGTCTCGAAGCCCTCCTGCCGGCCGGTCACGATCTTGTGCACGTAGGCCTGGTGGCCGGTGTCCCACAGGATCCGGTCCAGCGGCGAGTCGAACACCCGGTGCAAGGCCAGGGTGATCTCCACGACACCGAGCGACGGGCCGAGGTGACCTCCGGTCCGGGACACGGCGTCGACCATGAAGTCGCGGATCTCGGCCGCCAGGACGGGCAGCTGCTCCGGCCGGAGCCGCTTGAGGTCGGCCGGCCCCTGGACCGTACCGAGCAGGCTCATCGCCGGTCGCCTTCCACGAAGCCGAGTCTACGGTCGCGGCCCTCGCGCCGCGCGCTCAGAGTCGAGGCACCCAGCGCTCGCCCCGCAGGGCGGCGGCCACCAGCTCGATCTGCCGGCCCGCAGCCACCAGCCGGCGGCCCTCGCGGTCGTAGGCGGCGATGGCGGCCTCGACCACGTCCGGCGGCACCAGTCCGCCGAGCTCGGCGCGCACCGTCCGCAGGCCGTCACGTGCCGCCTGGACGGCGGACTCGACGTGCTGGGCGGCAAACCGGGACAAGACGATCGGATGCTTGCGCAGCACCTCGTGCGCTCGATAATCGGGCGGACACAGGTCGAACAGCCACGAGACGGCGCTGCGCTCCCACTCCGCCATTTGCGGCGGCAGGACGTCCGGGGGCCAGCCTGGTGGCACTAGGTCACGGGGGCCCGGCATGGCTGGTCCCTCCTCCCCCCGACGGGGGATCAAGCGGGGGAAGCCCGCCGTCGATCAGGAGAGTGTGACCGAGACGATCGGCGCCTTCACGCCGGAGTTCACCAGCGACGCGCTGCGCCAGGCCGTCCTGGCCCTGCGCGCCCCGCAGGCAGCCAAGCGCGCCCCGGCGCCCACATCCTCGGTCTTCGGGCGTGCCGCGGCCGCCGTCCCCGGTGACGCTCACCCCCCGACCGCTCGCACCACGCTGCAGGGCCGGTTCCGCTCGGTGGAGACCAGTGCGCTGCTGCCCGGCACGTCCATGGCCCTCATCGTCGTACCCACCGTCGGCTCGGTGCCGCACCAGCTGATGCGAAGCTGCGAGATGATGGTCAACGCCGGCGCCACCGTGGTGGTCCTCGGCTCGGACATCCCCCGCCAGGTGTCCGACGCGACCAAGCCGCTCACCGTCCCGCTCCGCGCCGACGACTCGCTCGCCGGCGAATGGGGCCTCATCGCCTGCGGGCCGGCCCGTCGGGTCGCCTTCCTGGCCCGGCAGGAGCCCGGCCTGGACGACCTCTGGTCCTGGATCGTCACCCGTGACGCCGTCGCCGTGCAGCGCGCCGGCACGGCCATCCTCGAGCGGGTCCCCTTCCTCAAGCTGCGCGTCCCCGCCCTCGGCTGCTGACGAACGGCACGTCCGGACTATGGCCCTCGACGACTACCGGTAGGAGCGTCGGCGAGGCCCGCAATCCCCGGGCACTCGAGGAGGACACATGTCCGCATCCCGCCTGCAGCGCATCGCCATCGACTCCGGCGAGCACCGGCCGTTCAAGGACGCCAAGGGACACCTGGACGTCGTCACCACCGGCAGCGGCGCCGTCGGCAGAGCGGTGTTCGAGCCCGGCTGGAAGTGGTCGGACCACGTCAAGCCGATCGCCGGGACCGACAGCTGCCAAGCCGCGCACATGGGCTACGTCGTCTCCGGTCGCATGCGCGTCGTCATGGACGACGGCACTGCTGCCGACTTCGTGCCTGGTGACCTGATGATCGCCCCGCCCGGCCACGACGCGTGGACCGTCGGCAGCGAGCCGTGCGTCGTCATCGACTGGCAGGGCGTCGCGGACTACGCGAAGACCTGATCCACCGCTCGTCCTCGACGGCGTGGCAGGGTCCCTGCCATGCCCGATGCCGCACGCTCGCCCTTCGACCCACCGCTCGCCGAGATGCAGTCGATGGGGACCGCCGTGGTCGAGCTGTTGAGCCGGTTCGTGGACGGGCGGTACGACGCGAGGACCTCCGACTACACCGAGCTCGAGCCGCTGCTCGCTGCACTGGCCGCACCTCCGCCCGACCAGGGCGGTGACCTGACCAGCCTGCTCGCGACGATCGAGGCTGCCGCCGGCAAGGGGTTCGACCCGGCCAACCCCGGGTTCGTCGGCTACATCCCGGGCGGCGGTCTGTACGCCTCGGCCCTCGCCGACTTCATGGCCTGCGTCCTGAACCGCTACACCGGCATCGCACAGCCGGCGCCGGCACTGGTGCAGCTCGAGGCAAGTGTCCTGCGGTGGCTCTGCGACCAGTTCGGCTTGCCGCCGGGATCGCAGGGAGTCCTCACTCCCGGCGGCTCGATGTCGAACTTCTCGGCCATCGTGGCCGCCCGCGCGACGCGGCTCGGCGAGGCCTTCGCCGACGGCACGCTCTACGTCTCCGACGAGGTCCACCACTCGATCGCCAAGTCGGCGCAGATCGCGGGACTTCCGCATCGAGCCGTCCGCATCGTACCCACGGATGACGCTCTTCGGATGGATGCGCAGGCGCTGCGCGCGATGGTGCATGCGGATCGCGCAGCTGGTCAGCGGCCGTTCCTCGTCGTCGCGAGTGCGGGGACCATCAACACCGGCGCGGTCGACCCCTTGGACGCGATCGCCGACGTCGCACAGCAGGAAGGCCTGTGGTTCCACGTCGACGGCGCGTACGGCGGCTTCTTCCAGCTGACCGCGCGCGGGCGTGCCGCGTTGCAGGGCATCGAGCGGGCCGACTCGATCACCCTCGATCCGCACAAGGGGCTGTTCCTTCCCTACGGCACCGGCTGTCTGCTCGCCCGCGACGGTGCGGCACTGCGGGCGGCGCACGAGGTGCACGCCGACTACCTGCCGACGCCGTCGGAGGACGCAGGGCTGCCGGATTTCTCGTCGTACACCCCGGAGCTCACCCGCGACTTCCGCGGCCTACGGTTGTGGTTGCCGTTGCACCTGCATGGGGTGGACACCTTCGTGCGCGCACTCGACGAGAAGCTCGACCTGGCCCGCGAGGTGCACGACGCACTCGCGGCGATGCCGGAGCTCGACGTGCCCTGGCAGCCGGATCTGTCGCTGGTCGCGTTCCGGCCGCGGTCAGGCACCGATGACGCCGCGCTGCGGCTGCTCGATCGCATCAACGGCACCGGCCGGATGTGGCTGTCGTCGGCGCCGATCCGCGGTGCGGTCCACCTGCGCATCTGCATCCTGTCGCACCGCACCCGACCGGACCGGATCCACGAGGCGCTCGACATCATCCGGACCGCGGTCACTGACCTCGACTAGACGGGTACGGCGATGGCCGCCTCCGCGGCGGGGCGGGCGGCCTCGTGCCAGGCGTCGACGAGCGAGAGCCGGGTGCGGCGCTCGAGCAGGTCCTCTGCAGTCAGTGCGCCCTCAGCCACGAGTCCCCACAGCAGCTCGACGCCCAGCACCGGGATGCCGGGCGCGACGGGGTCGAGCAGCCTCGGGTCGTCCTGCGCGAGTGCCGCGACGGCATCAGCCTCGCCGCCGTACCGCCGGACCAGCCGCGGTGGCACATCGCGTGCCACCGAACCGTGCGCGCCGACGAGCGGCAGGTCAGCGGTGCGGCACGGACGGTCGGTGATGCGGTCCACGACGTCCTGTGCCATGCGGCGGTAGGTCGTCAGCTTGCCGCCGAGGACTGTCCAGACGTCGTCGTCTCCACGGACGATGCAGTGCCGCCGTGACAGGTCGGCGGTGCGGCCCTCCGCGCCCGCGAGCAGCGGCCGGACACCAGCGAAGGAACCGATGACGTCGCTGCGTGAGAGGGGGCGTTCGAGGCCGCGGGAGAGCGTGTCGAGGAGGAAGGCGATCTCGCTCTCCGTCGCCACCACGACATCGGGCACCGGCCCGTCGAGCGGGTCGTCGGTCAGGCCGACGTGGACGATGCCGTCCGGGTGCGGCAGGGCGAAGACGAACCGGTTGCGCTCCCCCGGCACCGGCACGGTCATCGAGGCGGTCGGGTTGCCGAGGAGAGCAGCCGGCAGCACCACGTGCACGCCCTTGCTGGGGCGCAGCTTCGTCTCTGGAGCGAGGGTCGCTGACCATGCGCCGGTCGCGTTGACGACGGTGCGTGCGTTGATCTGCAGCGTCGATCCGGTCACCTCGTCGTACACCAGTCCGCTGCCGTCGGTGGCACTGACGCGGGTGAGGATGCGGGCGCCGTACGACGCGGCAGTGCGCGCCAGGGCGATGACGAGACGGGCATCGTCCTCGAGCTGGCCGTCCCAGTTGAGGACCGCTCCGCGCAACCCCTCGCGACGGACGGCAGGGAGCAGCCGCACGGTCTCGGTGACGCCGACCCGGCGGGGTCGCGGCAGTGCATCGCGAGGTGTGCCGGCCATGAAGCGCAGCACGTCGGCAGAGCGGTGACCGGCGTCGAAGAGCAGCCCGTCGCGGCGACCCACGTCCGGTCCGAGCGGGATCAGCATCGGCAGCGGTCGCACCAGGTGCGGCGCCGTACGGCGGAGCAGCACGTCGCGCTCCCGTGCGCTCTCCAGCGCGAGACCGACGTCACCGGTGGCGAGGTAGCGCAGGCCGCCGTGCACGAGCTTCGATGACCAACGCGAGGTGCCGTTGGCCAGGTCGGCCTTCTCGACGAGGGCCACCGACAGCCCGCGGCTCGCGGCGTCGAGCGCGACGCCGCACCCCGTCACCCCGCCACCGACGACGAGGACGTCGACCGGCCGCGACGTGAGCTCGTCGAGCTCGCGGGCCCGCCGGACGCGGGTGAGGTGCGGCCCGCTCATGGTCTCAGGTAGCCGTCGAGCAGGTGCCGCAACTCGGGTCCGACCGGCTGGCCCTCCACGACCCGCGCGGAGAAGACGAAGGACTGCGCCGTCAGCTGCAGGCAGGTCGCGGCCAGCTGCGGGTCGACGTCGGCGCGGACGCTGCCGTCGCGCTGCCCTTCCGCGACCTGGGCCGCCACCAGGTCGATCGCTGCCTTCTGCGTCGACCCGAACCGGTCGACGACGAGCGGCAGCAGCAGCTCCGGGTCGAGGTCCAGGACCCGCCGGTAGAGCGGATGGTGGGCGAGCTCTTCGACTGTCC
>JAVXVI010000148.1:0-3241 GCA_032230005.1 Actinomycetota bacterium
TAGGTCGTCTGGTGCGAGCTGAGTCCGACGTCCGGCCACACCCCGCAGCGAGTCGAGGACGACATCGACGTCCTCCTCGCCGCCTGGGACGACCACCACGATGCGGCGCCGACCTTCACCGTCGAGCTCGGTGACGTGCCGACCGACCTGCTCATCGCGGCCAAGGCCCACGTCGACAACCTGGTACGGGAGTTCACCCTCGCGGCCGGCGGCGAGGCCTCCGGCTACAGCGGAGCCGTCCCGGAGGAGCTGGCCCAGCTCATCGACACGGTGGTCCACCGGTTCGCCGAGGCTCGGCAGGCCATCAAGCGACAGGCCATCGCCGCGGCCAACCGGGGCGAAGCGCGCACCAACCTGACAGTGACCCTGAGCTTGGCCGCGGTCGAACCAGGCGAGGAGTACCTCGCCGCCCTCGACCTGGCCGACTCCTACGCGCGCGATGCACGGCTGCTGACCTTGGAGACGCCGCCCCAGCACCGGGTGTTCCGGCACTGGTACGTCGGCGCGCTGGTGGAGCAGGTACGCCGGGCCGCTGCAGGCGAACCGGCACCCCTGTCGCTGACGTTCGAGCAGCGACTGCTCGACGAGCTCGGCGCGGTGGCTGCGGCCCAGAAGGCCAGCGCCCGCGCCGCCCGCCTGCAGACGGTCACCGCGAAGCTGGCCAGTGCAGCGACACCTGAGGACGTCGCCGAGGTGGTGCTCTCGGCCGGCGTCGCCGTCCTCGGCGCATCCGGTGGCAGCCTGCTCATGTCTCGCGGTGAGGAGACCCTGCAGGTCCCGGGTGCGCTCGGCTACGGCGGCGACCTCGTGGAGCGGCTTCGCGCGGAGGCGCCCGACGCCGACCTGCCGGCGGCCACGGCGATCCGCACCTCTGAGGCCGTCTGGCTGGAGTCGCGTCAGGAGCGCGACGAGCAGTTCCCAGGCCTTGCCGGCCTCGAGCCGCAGACGATGGCGCTGTGCGCGGTCCCTCTCGAGGGGGCGGGCCGAACGCTCGGTGCCCTGCGGTTCAGCTTCGACGTGCCGAGGTTGTTCGACGCCGAGGAGCGCACGTTCATCACGGCCCTCGCGGCGCAGACCACGCAGGCGCTCGAGCGCAGCGAGCTCTACGCGGCCGAGCGGTCGGCGCGCGCAGCGGCGGAAGACGTCGCGCACCGGCTCGCTCGGTTGCAGGAGGTGACGGCAGCGCTCAGCGCGGCCAGCGACCAGGCAGAGGTCGCGGAGATCGTCGTCGACCACGCCGCCGCAGCTGTCGGGGCAGCGCTGACCACCTTCATCGTCGTTGTCGACGACAAGACGCTGGCCGTCATCGGCTCGCGCGGGCTGGCGGAGTACTCCGCGCAGCGCTGGCAGACGTTCGGCATCGATGACGACCTGCCGGCGAGCGAGGCGGTGCGCACGAATGCCCCCGTGTTCGTGGGCAGCAGGGACGAGCTCAACACCCGGTTCCCCGCCCTGGCGGGGCAGGCGACGACCGATCGTGGGCTGGTCTGCATGCCCGTTTCGATCGGGGCGCAGCGGCTGGGGGTGATCTCACTGAGCTTCCCGAGCCCGCACGAGTTCGACGAGACCGAGATCCGCTTCCTGCGGGCGCTCGCGGACACCTGCGCGCAGGCGCTGTCCAGGGCCCACGCCGTTGAGCGGGGTCGTGAGGCGACCGAGCGGCTCAGCTTCCTGGCCGAGGCGGCATCGCAGCTCGGCCGCAGTCTGGACTTCCGGGACACCCTCACCAGCCTGGCTCGGCTGGTCGTGCCGAGGCTGGCCGACTGGGCGTCCATCGAGGTCCTGGAGGGGGGCGAGCTGCGCAGCCTCGCCGTGGCGCACGTCGACCCCGACAAGGTCGAGTTCGCCCGCCAGCTCCGCGAGCGCTTCCCGCCGCAGGTCGACGCCGCAACCGGCGTGGCCAACGTGATCAGGACCGGCACCAGCGAGCTGCATGCGGTCATCACCGACGAGATGGTGAAGGCCGCCGTGCAGGATCCCGATCACCTCGCGCTCGTGCGCCAGCTGGACATGCGCAGCGGCCTGGTGGTGCCCCTGACCGGCCGCCAGGGGACCTTCGGCGCGCTGACCCTGATCGCGTCGGACTCGGGACGGCTGTACGACGACGACGACCTCGCCTTCGCCGAGGACCTCGCTGCCCGCGCGGCCGTGGCCGTCGAGAACGCCCAGGCCTACAGCCAGCAGAGCGGCCGGCTCGCCGCCATCACACGGGTTGCGGAGGCCGCCCAGCACGCGATCCTGGCTCCCGTGCCGGACCGGCTCGGGCCCGCCCGGCTCGCCGCGTCGTACGTGAGCGCAGCGAGCGAGGCGCTGGTTGGCGGCGACATGTACGAAGCGATCGAGCGGGACGGCGCGATCCGGCTGCTCATCGGGGACGTCCGCGGCAAGGGCCTCGAGGCGGTGCGGATGGCGACGGTCGTCCTCGGCCACTTCCGCTCCGCGGCTGTCGAGTGCGACGACCTGTCCGCCCTCGCCCGCCAGGTGGACCTGCGGCTGCGGCCCTACCTCGGCGACGAGGACTTCGTGACGGCGCTGATGGCCGAGATCAGGCCCGACGGTGAGTGCTCGATCGTCTGCTGCGGCCATCCGCCCGCCATGCTCTTCGAGGACGACCGGATTCGCCCGGTCGGAGCGGAGGACAGCCTGCCGCTCGGACTGGGCGCCGACCCAGCGCCGGTCACCGTGCAGCTCTCGCCGGGTTCACGGCTGCTGCTCTACACCGACGGCATCCTCGAGGCGCGGCGGCCCGATGGGGAGTTCGTGGCGCTGGCGGACATCCTCGGGCCGCTCGGGACGGCACAGGACCTGGCCGCAGTGCTCGACGGGCTGCTGGTGGGTCTCCGCAGTGCCGTCGGCGGCCCGTTGGGCGATGACCTCGCACTTCTGGTGGCGGAGTACTCCCCGGGCTGAGCCGTCACCGGTGCAGCCGGTGCAGACCGCCTTCCGGCGTTGCGAAGGACTGCACCGGGGCGTCGTGCGGCTCGACCGGCAGCGCGTCAACGGTCTCGCCGTCGTACAGCAGCGCGACGGTCAGTCCCGTCGCGCGGCTGAGGGCGCGGTCGTAGGAGCCGCCGCCACGGCCGAGACGGTTGCCGGCGAGGTCAACGGCGAGTGCGGGTACGACGACGAGATCGCAACCGGCGATCGCATCGCGCCCCAAGCGAGGCCCGCTCGGCTCGAGCAGGCCCTTGGCCCCAGGAACGAACGGGCCACCGACGGCCCAGTCCAGGTCGCCGTCGGG
>JAVXVI010000149.1:0-5126 GCA_032230005.1 Actinomycetota bacterium
GCCTGCTCGGCCAGGATCGGCCCGCCGGCGGCGATGCGGCCGAGGACGGGTACGTAGGCCGGCCGCGGGTGCGCGGCCCGCTCGGCCGCCTCGTCCTGGGCGGCGGTCTCTGCGGCGGCGACCTCACCCGGCAGCCGGACGTCCACCGCGCGCGGCTTGGACGGGTCCTTGCGCAGGAAGCCCTTCTTCTGCAGCGTCATCAGCTGGTGGGAGACGCTGCTCGTGCTGGTCAGGCCGACGGCCTCGCCGATCTCGCGCACCGTGGGGGGGTAGCCCCGGCGCTCCACGGACTCGCGGATCACCTCGAGGACCTTGCGCTGGCGCGGGGTCAGGCCGTTCTCGTCCGGTGGTCCGTCCGGCAGGTCGCGCACGTTGCTCTTCGCCGTGCGCTTGGTGCTGTCTGCCTCGCGTGCCATAGGGGCCTCCACGCGTCCGTCCAAGGCCCGGGCGGCCCTGTTTCCAGCGCGGACGGTAACGCGATCCGGCGACACAATCAAACACATGTTCGAGCGAGTCTCGATTTTGTCGGCGGGATGGGGTACAACTTCGCTCAGACGTTCGATCGAACGGCCGTTCGACCTCGAGGAGCATCACATGACCGCAGCGACGCTGACCCGCCCGACCGCCCCGACCCGGGTCACGGGCCACGTCTTCTTCGGCGAGCCGGTCCGCGCCGTGCCTGCGGTGCGCCCGGCGCGGCCGGTCCGACGGGTGCGGGTGACCCGGCGCGGGCGGCTCGTCCTCGTCGTGGCCAGCGCGCTGGTGCTGCTGCTGGTGATCTCGTTCGGCCGGACCGGCAGCCAGGCGGCGACCGCCACCGGCACCGGCCCGACGCTGCAGCAGACGACGGTGCAGCAGGGCGAGACGCTGTGGGCCGTCGCCCAGCGGATCGCGCCGAAGAACGACCCGCGAGAGGTCATCGCGCAGATCCGGCGGATCAACCACCTGCACAGCTCGGTCCTGCGCACCGGCCAGCAGCTGCTGCTGCCGGTCGCGTCCTGACGCGTCGCTCCTGGACATCGGCCGCACAGGTGCAAGGGTGGGCCGGTGACCGATGCGGAGGTCCTTGGCCTCACCGATGACGGCGCCCGGGTCGTGCTGCGGGTGGGGGACGAGACCGTCGAGGTCTCGCTCGCAGACGTGCACCGGGCGCAGCGCCAAGACGTCGTCGTACGCCAGCACCGGGACGAGCCGACCGGCTCGCTGACGCCCCGCCTCATCCAGCACCGGATCCGCAGCGGGGAGTCCTCCGAGGACGTGGCTCGCGATGCAGGGTGCCCGGCGGCGGTGGTGGCGCGCTACGAAGGGCCGGTGCTGGCCGAGCGGGAGCATCACGCGAGAGCGGCGCGTACGGCGGAGGTCGACGGCCAGGAGGTCGAGGCCCTCGTCATGGCGTTCTTCGGCGAACCCGCTGACGCCATCGAGTGGGACTCGTGGCTGGTGTCGCCCGGTCGCTGGGAGGTCGTGGCTGCCGCCGGCGGGCGCCGGGTGCGGCTGCGCTGGGAGCCGGCGTCGCGACGCGTGTCGGCCGCCGACGAGGCCAGCCGGCGGGCGTTGAAGCAGGCGGCCGCCGGTGATGCGCTGACCGCGGTGCTGCGTCCGGTGTCCCTCAGCGAGGACGCCGCGCCTGCTGAGGTGCTGGCCGTGGAGACGCCCGCCCCGGCCCCGCCTTCCGTGCCTTCCGTGCCACCGACGCCGATCCGGCAGCCGCGCCGGGCGCGCGCCCAGGTCCCGCTGTGGAACGACATCAGCATGCAGGTCAGCGGTCGTGAGGCAGGTCCGTCCGAGTCGGAGTGAGGGGGCTGCCATGCGGCAGTCGGACTGGAAGTCCGTGCTCGACGTCGTGGGTCCCGCCGCGCTGGCGCATCTCGAGTCGCTGCCGGAGCGCCGCGTCTACCCGGAGGGCGCCGACCACGCGACCGTCCGGGCAGCGTTGGACCACGGCCTCACCGAAGCCGGCGTCGATCCGGAGGTGGTGATCGCCGAGCTCGTGCGCGACCTCGGGCCGTTCGTGACGGCGCACGCCAGTGGACGGTTCTTCGGCTTCGTGATCGGTGGGTTGCATCCGGCCTCCTGGGGCGCCGAGCTGCTGGTGTCGACCTGGGACCAGAACGCGGGGCTGTTCCCGCCGACGCCCGGTGTCGCGGTCGCCGAGGAGCTGGCAGGGGAGTGGCTGGTCGACCTGCTGGGCCTGCCCGGCGGCAGCTCGGTCGGCTTCGTCACCGGCGGCCAGATGGCCAACTTCACCTGCCTGGCCGCGGCCCGGCACGAGGTGCTCCGCCAGGCCGGTTGGGACGTCGAGGCCGACGGGTTGTCGGGCTCGCCGGGCATCACCGTCGTACTGAAAGAAGGGGTGCACTCGACCGTCCTGCGCGCGCTGCGCTTCCTGGGACTCGGCGAGCGGTCCGCGGTCATGGTGCCGTGCGACAGCGAGGATCGGGTGCTGCCGGAGGAGCTGGAGCGGACGCTGCGCGGGGTGAGCGGACCGACGATCCTGACGGTGGAGGCCGGCAACGTGAACACGGGGTCGTTCGACGACTTCGTTGCGGTGGCGGACATCGCGGAGGCGCATCGCGCCCGTGGCAACCCGACGTGGGTGCACGTGGACGGCGCGGTGATGCTGCTTGCCGCGGCAGCGCCAGGGATGGCCGGGCACGTCGCGGGGCTCGACCGACCCGACTCGTGGTCGACCGACGGGCACAAGCTGCTCAACGTCGCCTACGACTGCGGGGTGGCGATCTGCCGGGAGGCGGCGGCGCACCGGGCGGCGATGAGCGTGCAGGCGAGCTACCTGGAGCAGGGGACCGGGGCGCGGGACGCGATGGACTGGAACCCGGAGTTCTCGCGGCGGGCCCGTGGGGTGGGCGTCTACGCGACGCTGCGCTCGCTCGGCCGGGACGGGCTCGCGGAGCTGGTGGAGCGGACAGTTGCCCTGGCGCAGCGGTTCGCCGCCGCGCTGGCGGCGAGCGGTCACGCCGAGATCGTGAACGAAGTGGTGTCCAACCAGGTCCTGGTGCGGTGGGTTGCCGACGACGGTGACAACGGGCGGCTGGCGGAAGCGGTCATGGCAGCGGTGCGGGCGGAGGGGGTCGCGTTTCTGAGCGGGACGACCTATCGCGGCGAGCGGCTGATGCGGATCTCGGTGTCCGATTGGGCGACCGACGAGGCCGACGTGGACCGGGTGGTGGAGGCGCTGCTGCGGCACGCTGGTGCCTGAATCAGCCGGCGGTGTCGCAGCACCTTCGTGCTGGGCCCTGGTAGGAAGCGGCGGCAGCTGGGGCGTCGGTGCTCTGCTGCGCTGTATGTCGAACTGCGGCCGCATCTGGCATCACCGGACCGCAGCGCCACATGTGGCAGCAGTTCGACATGCGGCCAGCACATATCCCCTTCGAACGTGTATCCAACTGGCCTCAGCTACGGGACCACCCACATCCCCTGGCGCAGCATCCTGGGCCAGTTCGACATACGCGTGGACTGGCACCCTGCCTTCGACGACCGGCCTGTGGATGACGAAACGCATCCCTGACCCGCCGTCTCTAACCTGCGGCTGTGTCGGAGATCGAGGTCCTGCCGCGGGAGCTGATGGCCGCTGCCGAGCCGCTACGCCGCGCTGCGGAATCTCTCGATGAAGTCGCCAACAGCCGCCGATCGCTGACCGGCCTGATCGAAGCCAGTCCCTCGGCGCGGCTCGTCGATGCGTTCCGCTCCTTCCTCTCCGCGTGGGAGCTCGTCGTCTGGTGCGCGAGCGAGGACGCCGCCGGCTTCGGGGACCAGGTCGAGCAGGCCGCCTGGTACTACGGGGCCCGGGAGAGCGCGCTGGCCCGCGGGATCCCGGAGACCCTGCCTTGGGCGAACATGCCGCCGCTTCGGGATCCCGTCGTCTCGGTCGCGGTGCCCCACCCGCAGGCAGCCCCGGCGCCGGTTCCGCCGTCATGACCAGGCTGGCGAGCTGTGACGTCGAGTCTCTTGCGCAGGTGGCGGCGGTGTTGGGGAGCTGTGCGGAGCTGACGGCGGAGGGCAGCGCGGCGTGCGTGCGGGCCGGGTCGGCGACGTGGCGGTGGCGGGGGCCGGCGGCGCGCAGCTTCGATGCGGTCCTGGGTGGGCTCCGCCGTCAGCTGGGTGAGGTCGAGTCCGCGCATCAGGAAGCCGCAGAGGCGGTTGGGGCGTACGCGCGGGCGCTGGCTGACGCTGTCGCGTCGGCGCAGCGTGCTGATGCGATGGACTGTGAGGCTGTTGAGCTGAGCGCGTCCTTCCGGCGGGCGTCGGCGGCTGCTGTGGCTCCGTTGTGCGGCCCGGATCCGGGTGAGGGGCTGCGTGCGGCGGCCGCCCGGCTGCGCGCCGAAGCGGCGGGTCAGGAGGAGATCGCTGCCTCGTGGGCGGCGGCGAAGCTGGACGGGTTGGCCCAGCGGGCACCGCATGCACCGCAGTTCGCCGGCAGCTCACGCTTTCTCGACGACTTCGTCGGTGCGGTCGGTTCGTCGTTCGTGGGTCTGGCGCAGATGGGCGTGCTGGCCGGTGAGTCGTTGGGGATCGGCGGTCACGCGGCCGGCGCTCGTCACGACCTTTGGGCGTCGGTGAAGGACAGCGTGAAGGTCTGGGAGCCGGTACAGGACATCTGGCACGACCTGACCGGCGGCCGCCCTGGCTCCGCCGTCGGCGCTGCGGCCGGCATGGCCCTGACCCGCAAGCCGGGGCTTGGCAGGGATGCGAGGCACCGCGTCCGAGGCATCGCCGACGACGGCACCAGATTCGACTACTGGCGTACCGGAGCCTCAGCCGATGGCCTGATGCGCAGAAGCGCGACCCAAGTCGGTAGACGCGGTGTTGTGTTGCGGAACGAGGAAGCACGTGGGGGACATGCGATTGAGAGGCACGTTGGCAAGACCGACGCCTACCTGCGGTCACGAAACGCGGAAGGCGTGGAGCGCGCCAGCACGTTCCCGGACCTTGCAACCGCCCAGCGGCTTGTGAATCAGGTATTGCGACGCAACGCGCACAGGCTGGCCGAGGTCTACGCGGCAGCGAACGGCCAACTAGTTCTAATCGGCTCTTTTGAGGAGGTCACTGGCCGGGTGGCTGAATTAGGATCCGCGCAACTAGTAACCGCGCACCGCGTTCGAGTTGTG
>JAVXVI010000150.1:0-3619 GCA_032230005.1 Actinomycetota bacterium
CGGACAAAGAAGAAGCCCCCGTGCATCACGAGGGCGCCGCGCTGACAGAGCTCGTGGTCAGCGCGGCCCGGGAAGGAGCAGGGCGGTGCGGTAGGTCATGACGACATCCTACGCTGATCACGATGACCGAGACGGCGCAACGCCCCCACGTGGAGTCGGCGTGGCGCTGCGCCGGACCGGCGGATCGGGTACGTCGGCGGCAGCTGCTGCTCGCGGTGAGGGCGGTGTTCGTGCTGGTCGCGACCTTATTCGGCTTCCCGACGGGGCGCGAGGTGCTCACCGGCTGGGTGCTGCTCTACCTGCTGGCGGCCTGCGCGGGCGACGTCCGCGTCTGGGGGCGGGCGGTCGTCCAGGACTGGCTGCCGCTGTTCGCGGTGCTGTTCGCCTATGACTTCCTGCGCGGCGCCGCCAAGCACGTCGGCGCGCAGCTCGCCCACCTGCCGACGCTGCAGGCCGACCCGGTGGACCCCTCCATCACCGCGCAGGCGCACCTGACCGAACCGATCCGCGGCGACGAGCTGCTGTTCGGCGGACATGTGCCGACCGTGTGGCTGCAGCACCACTTCTACAACCCCGGCACGGTGCACTGGTGGGACGCCCTCGCCGTACCCGTCTACTTCTCGCACTTCTTCGTCTCGCTGGCCGTCGCGGTCTTCCTCTGGGCGCTGAGCTACCGCCTGTTCCGGCGCTATGTCTGGACCCTGGTCACGCTGACGGTGATCACCCTCGCCACCTACGCGATCTTCCCCGCCGCGCCGCCCTGGATGGCGGGGCTGCCGGCCAACCACGCGCTGCCGCAGATCGCCCGCGTCGTACCCGACACCCTGAGCGCACTCGGCGGCCACACCGTCAACTCGGCCGTCGAGCGAGGAGCCGCCTACTCCAACCGGGTCGCGGCGATGCCGTCCCTGCACGGCGCGATCCCGTTGATGCTGCTGCTGTTCGCCTGGCCGCTGGTGCGACGGCGGACGCGCATCCTGCTTGGTGTCTACGTCGTGGCGATGCTCCTGACCTTGGTGTACGGCGGGGAGCACTACGTCACCGACATCCTGCTCGGCTACGTCTACGCGGCGGGCTCGGTGTACGGCGTCAAGGCGTACTTCGACCGTAAGCAGAACGACGCCCCGGTCCCGAAGGACCGAGGCGTCGTGGAAGGCGTGAGCGACTAGCCGCGCGCGGCGCGACGCGCCTCCTTCTCCTCGTTGGCGAGAGCGGCGAGCCGATCGGCCTTGGCGCGCTCGGCGTTGGCTGCCTTCTTCTCGGCGACGGCATCGGTGAGCTGCGCCTTGGGCGCAGCAGTGCGTGCCTTGGTCGTCTGCTCGATGCGCTTCTCCTGCGCGCTGAGGTCCGCGGCAACGGACGCCGCCTTCGCGCGCGCCTCGTCCTCGATGCGCTGCGTCTCGGCCTGGCGGCGTGCCTCGGCCTCCTGCTCGACGCGGCGCTTCTCGGCCTGCTCCTCACGCAGCGTCGCCTGGACGTCGTCACGCTGCGCGTCGCGGGCCTGCTTGCGGGTCTGCTCGGCCTGCTTCTTGCCGGCCTCGAGCTTGGTCTTGGCCGCGGCCTTTCGCGCCTCGGCCTTCTCCTCGAGCTCGACCGCCTTGCCGAGGACCTCGGAGCGACGACGCAGGGCGTGCCCACGGCTCGCCAGGGCGTCATCGGACAGCAGCGTGCCGGCCTTCTCGTCCAAGGCACCGAGCGCACGCTCGAAGCCCAGCCGGAGCTTGCTGTCGTCGGCGAGGTAGCGGACGAGGACCTTCGACTCGAGGAGCGCCGAGGGCAGTCGCAGCGCGCGGTACTCCAGCGCGGCGGCCTTCTTGGGAAGTGCGAGGACCTTCATGAGGTGGTGCTCCTTCGGGATGGGTCGGGCGGTCAGGAAGAGGGGAGGTCGGCCTGCGCGGCGAGGCGGTCTGCCTCGGCCCGGGCGCGGGCGGCGGCCTGCTCGGCGACCTCCGCACGGGCGGCTTCCTGCTCGCGCTCGCGGCGCGCGTTGGCCTCCTGCTGCTCGGCGGCAGCGAGCTGCTGCGCGGTGCGGGCGGCGGTCCGGCGCAGCTCCTCCTGCGCCTCGATCTCGGCTTCGCGCTGAGCAACGGTCTGCTCGGCGTCGATCCGGGCCTCGACGAGCTGCTCCTTGACCTGCGCCTCCCGGTCGGTCGCGTCGAGTCGGGCCTCCGCGGCGTTCTCGGCGGCGTCGATCTGCCGCGCTGCGATGGCCTGCTCGCGCGCCAGCTTCTCGGCGGCCTCGCGGGCCTCGACGTCGGCGACGGCCTCGGTGGCGCTGGCCTCCTTGCGCGCTGCGGCTTCGGCCTGCTGGAGCTGGCCCTCGGCGGCGAGCGAGTCGTTTCCGAGGACCGCGCCGGCGACCTCCTTGGCCTTGCCGGTCACGGAAGAGAGCAGGCCCATGCGGGCCTCCTGGGCGGGACTGGCGTCGGGCATGTGGCTGCACTCCAAGCGTTGAGGACGGTTCCACCCTCATCCCTGCCCGAAGGGGGGCCGGGCACGCCGTCGGCTTCGTCACACCTACCTGGCCTTGACGGTCACCGAACCCGTCATGTCCGGGTGGACCAGGCACACGAGCGTGTATCTGCCGGGTTTCGTGAACGTCAGGCGGAACGACGCCGTGTGCGGCGGCGGGGGGCCGAAGATGAGCCCGGAGCTCCGAAACCCGCTCCCGCTCCACCGGCCGCCGTCGATGACCGAGGGCGGCTCCGGCACGGCAGGGCCGGCCCCGTTGCCCCCGGCCGGCAGCGAGGCCTTCGCGGAGATGTGCACTGCGCCCGCCTGCCCTTCCTGACGCAGCCCACGCGCGTCCTGCGGCGCGTTGAAGGCCAGGCTGTGCGTCCCGATGACTGTCCACGCGATCGGGTGCCCGACGACGACCGTCACGTCGCGCGGTGCGAAGGCCGTGATCAGCGCGCTCGGCGCACCCGGGTCCCCCGAGCCGGCCAGCGCGTGATCCGCGGTCGCCGCCTTGAGCAGCTCGAAGCCGGGCTGCACCCCCTGCAGGAGCGCGTCGCGGGCCGCCAGCCCCTCGGCCTCCACCGCAGCTGGGTCCTTCACGGCCGTGGCCGTGGGCTCCACCTGCACGGCGCCGGCCATGTCCGGGCCGTGCACCTGGCAGACGAAGCGATAGGTGCCCGGCTTGGTGCTCGTCGCGAAGCGCAGCGACCAGTCCTGAGTCGGGGCGAGCCAGCCACTCGTGGCCAGCTGCTGACGGCCGTCGTACGCATCCAGGCTCTGGTTCTTGCACGCCTTGTCCGTCGGGAGGGCAGCCCCGGCGGCGACGACGCAGGGCTGGGCCGCGGCCTGGTCGGCGTCCGCGGAGTCCTGCGGGAGGAGCTGCGGGATCGCGAGGTACTCCTTGGGCGGCCCGGCGTCGAGTGCCTGCGGATCGGTCTGCGTGAGCGTCTCGATCTTGCCCAGCGCCTTGTCGACGGCGGTGCCGAAGGCGACCGTGTGCGGCAGCCCGGACGACATCGGGTGGAACACCACGGTGTCACCGGCGTGGACCCGGACGACCCTCGGGAAGAAGGCGCTGAGGGCCGCCGCGTTGGCGGCCGTATGGCCGTCGACGAGGACGCGGTAGGTCAGCGGATGGGCTGCGACAGCCGGGCGGGAAGAG
>JAVXVI010000151.1:0-3014 GCA_032230005.1 Actinomycetota bacterium
GTCGAGGAGCTGTTCGCAGCCACCTGGACGGTCGACCACCGAGCCGACCGGACCGGGGTGCGCCTGGTGGGGCCACGGCCCGGGTGGGCCCGGACCGACGGGGGCGAGGCCGGCCTGCACCCGTCCAACGTCCACGACAGCGCCTACCCGGTCGGCGGCATCATGCTGTCGGGCGACACGCCCGTGATCGTCGGCCCGGACGGGCCCTCGCTCGGCGGCTTCGTCGTCCCGTGCGCGGTGATCTCCGCGGACCGATGGAAGCTCGCGCAGCTGCGCCCCGGCGACACCGTCCGGCTGCTGCCGGTCAGCCCGGAGCAGGCCGGCAACGCCCTGTCGGAACGAAGTGCCCTCCTGGCTGACCCGCGGGGAGCGGTCGCCACCGCCTTCGAGCAGGACCTCCTCGGGCCGGCGCCGACCGTGTGCGAGGTCGCGTCGTCGCCCAGGCGGCCCGCGGTGCTCGCCGCTCTTGACGCCGAGGGCCACCGGCCGTCCTTGACCGTACGGCGGGCCGGCGACTGCCACGTGCTCGTCGAGTGCGGCCCACCGTTGCTGGACTTCACGGTCCGCGTCTGGGTGCACCTGCTTGCGGAGCAGCTGCGGGCGCGTGCGCTCGACGGGGTGCTCGAGCTCGTCGAGGGCGTTCGGTCGCTGCTGGTCAAGGTGGACCCGCGACAGCTCGCCGTACCCGACCTGGCGCAGCTGCTCGCGGACCTCGCCGTCGAGGTCCCGGATCCGCAGGCAGTCACCCTCGAGGTTCGCGAGGTGACCCTGCCGATCTGCCTCGATCACCCCGAGGCGCACGAGGCGATGGCCCGCTACGCCAGGTCGGTGCGTCCCGACGCCCCCTGGTGCCCGGACAACGTCGAGTTCATCCGGCGCATCAACGACCTGCGCGAGCGGACCGACGTGTTCGACGTCGTGACCGCGGCGACGTACCTCGTCGTGGGCCTTGGCGACGTCTACCTCGGCGCGCCCGTAGCCGTCCCGATCGACCCGCGGCACCGGCTCGTCACGACCAAGTACGACCCCGCTCGCACGTGGACGCCGCAGAACGCCGTCGGTATCGGCGGGGTCTACCTGTGCATCTACGGCATGGAGGGACCCGGCGGTTACCAGCTCGTCGGCCGGACCGTTCCCGTGTGGCGGCACCTGCCCCACCTGGCCGAGAAGCCTTGGTTGCTCAGGCCGTTCGACCGACTGCGCTTCGTGCCGGTCAGTGCCGACGAACTGGCTCGCCTGCGCGCGGACGTGCACGCCGGCGCCCCGCTGGTGACGACTCCGGCGACGTTCGCCCTCGCCGAGGTCGCAGCTCTCAATACAGAGCACCAGCAGGAGATCGACACGTTCCGGACGCGGCGCGAGGCCGCGTTCACCGCCGAGAGGGAGCGCTGGGCCCAGTGACCACGACGTCTACGACCGAGGCCGACCTCGCTCTTGAGCGCGCTCGCGCGGCCGGCCGACCCGTCTTCCTGTCGACCCCTTCGCACGCAACGGCAGGAGAAGGTCCGCTGGCGGGACTTCCCTTCGCCGTCAAGGACAACATCGACGTGGCGGGACTGCCGAGCACGGCCGCATGTCCCGCACTCGAGCAGCCGGCCGAACGCCACGCGACGGTCGTCCAGCGGCTCATCGACGCCGGCGCGGTGCCCGTCGGCAAGACCAACATGGACCAGTTCGCCACCGGGCTGGTCGGCACCCGCAGCCCTTACGGCATCCCGACCTGCGTCGACGACCCGACCCGGGTCAGCGGCGGCAGCAGCAGCGGGAGCGCGGTCGCGGTCGCCAGCGGGATCGTTCCGCTGGCGCTGGGCACCGACACCGCCGGATCGGGCCGGGTGCCGGCGGCGTTCAACGGCCTGGTCGGGGTGAAGAGCACTCGCGGCCTGGTCTCGACCCATGGGGTTCTGCCGGCCTGCCGGTCGCTGGACTGCGTCACCACCCTGACCCGAACCGTCGACCTCGCCCGGCACGCGCTTGCGGTGATGACGGCACCCGACTCCCTCGACCCCTGGTCGCGCGTCCGCCCCGTCGCCCTGCCGGCCGGGGTGGCGCGGGTCATGACCACCGTCGGAGTGCCGCTGCACGCTCTCGACCTCGACGCCGAGACGCGCACCTCGTGGGACCGTGCGCTCCGGCACGCTTCAGACCTCGGCCTTCACCTGGTCCCGGTCGACGTCACGCCGTTCCTGGACGCCGCATTGCTGCTCTACGGCGGGCCGTGGGTCGCGGAGCGGTACGCCGCCGTCGGGCACCTGGTGGAGCAGGACGGACCGCACCTGGACCCGACGGTCGCATCGATCATCCGGGCCGGCGCGGGGCTCACCGCCGCCGATGCCTTCCGCGCCTTCGACCGCCTCGCCGCCCTGCGGCAGCTGACGCTGCCCATCTGGGACCGCGTCGACGCGCTGCTGCTGCCGGTCACCCCCGGTCACCCCACCGTCGCCGCCGTACAGGCCGATCCGGTCGGGACGAACAGCCGCCTGGGGACCTTCACCAACTTCGTGAACCTGCTCGACCTCGCGGCGATCGCCGTCCCCGCGGGCCGCCGCGATGACGGCCTGCCCTACGGCGTACAACTCATCGGCCCGGCTTTCTCCGACCCGCCGTTGCTGGACCTCGCCTCCCGGTGGTGCGGCGAACCGACGCCGCCGGTCGTAGCGGGTCCGACCGTGGTCGTTGTGGGAGCGCACCTGAGCGGGCTACCGATGAACGGGGCCCTCGTGTCACGCGGAGGGCGGCTGCTGCGGCGCACGAGGACGGCCGCGGGTTACCGGATGCTGCGCGTGCCTGACGGGCCGCCCCGCCCGGCCCTGGTCGACGGGGACGGCCCCGGCTTCGCAGTGGAGGTCTGGGAGCTGCCCGCCCAAGGCATCGGCGAACTGGCTGCCGAAGTCGGCCCGCCGCTGCGGCTCGGCCAGGTCCGCCTCGCGGAAGGGACGACTTCGCTGGGCTTCCTCGGCGACCCCGGTCTTCTCGTCGGCGCCGAGGACCTCAGCCATCTCGATGGGTGGCGG
>JAVXVI010000152.1:0-4315 GCA_032230005.1 Actinomycetota bacterium
GGCTGGGAGTCGTACTGCACCGAGTCGAAGATGTAGAACTCCGCCTCGGCACCGAAGAAGGCGACGTCGGCGATGCCGGAGCCCTTGAGGTAGGCCTCGGCCTTCTTGGCCACGTTGCGCGGGTCGCGGGAGTAGGCCTCACCGGTCAGCGGGTCGTGGATGAAGAAGTTGATGATCAGGGTCTTGCGCGTGCGGAACGGGTCGATGCGCGCGGTCGTCGGGTCGGGCAGCAGCAGCATGTCGGACTCGTGGATCTGCTGGAAGCCGCGGATCGAGGAGCCGTCGAAGCCGAGACCGTCGTCGAACACGTCCTGCGTGAACGACCCGACCGGCACGGTGAAGTGCTGCATCACACCGGGGAGGTCGCAGAACCGGACGTCGACCATCTCGACGCCTACCTTCTCGATGTAGCTGAGAACCTCTTTGGCGTTCGAGAACACGTGCGTCCCTCTCTCATCGGGCAAGGCGAGCCAACTGCTCGCCACGGTATCCGGCGGTCATGACCCGGGAGTGTCCCGAGTGTTTCGCCGCAGTAACAGTGCGGAGACTCGTACGGCGGGACGCGCGGGCAGCACTGGCCGGGCGGACCGTACGCGGCCGACACTAGCCTCTTGGCCATGGCGCGGTGGACCGGAACCTGGCTCTCCGGGCTCGGCGCGGCCGGCGTCGAGGTCGCCCCGCGGGGCGACTGGCGTGGTCAGCGGTTCGGGCTGGCGGAGTCCGGCTCGGGCTCGGTGGCGTCGTTCGGCGCCCGGCTGGTCGCCTTCGTGCTCGACGCCGTCCTGTCCGGCCTCGCGGCGGGGCTGTTCACGGCGCCGGATCCGCCGCGGTTCTGGAGCTTCGTCCCGCTCGGGATCCTGTATGTCGGGGCCGTGCCCGTTGTGGGGCAGACGGTAGGGATGCGACTGCTGGGGCTGCGCGTGGTCCGGCTTGGCGCCGCGCGGCGGCTCGGCGTGCTGCGCGCGATCTTGCGCTTCGCGCTCCTGTGCCTGCTGATCCCCGCCGTGATCACCGACCGTGACGGTCGGGGGCTGCACGACAAGGCGGCCGGCACCGCCGTCGTGCGCGCCTGACTCGGTGGCTAGCGGACCTTGCCGCGGGGCACGCGGGTCGGCATGGGGCCCTTGGGGATGGGCAGCTTCGAGCCCATCGCCTTGAGCATCCGGTCGAGCTCGTTGACCCTGGCCGGCTTGATGTTGCGGGGCAGCTTCATGAGGTGCCGCTCGAGCCCCCGCAGCGTGAGCTGGCCGTCCCCGTCGCCGACGACGACGTCGTACACCGGTGTGTCCCCGACGATCCTGGCCAGCTTCTTCTTCTCGTTGGCGATCAGGTTGCGGACGCGACCGGCATTGCCCTCACCGACCAGGATCACGCCTGGCAGGCCGATCACGAGGTGCAGCAGGTCCTGCTCGCGGGTGAACCCCACGGCCGGCGTCACCCGCCAGTTGCCGCGCACCGTCTGCAGCACGGCGGCCGCTGCGCCCGGCTGACCCTCGACCTGGGAGTACTGCATCCGCTGCATCCTGCGGCCGAACACCGCGATCACCGCGACGAACCCGACCAGCAGACCGAGGAACCCCAGGTAGATCGGGTGCCCGAGGACGAGGCCGATCGCGACCAGCAGCACCAGGGGCCCCAGGAAGGCCGCCAGGAGCAGCGGGATCAGCCGCGAGTCGGCCTGGCGGGTCATCGTGAAGGCGGCCCGGATCTGCTTCGCCCGCTCGCGGCGGCTCGGCTTGACCGGGCCGGCCTTGGCCGCGGCCCGGCCCGATCGGGGCGGAGCGGTCTTCGGCTTGCGGCGCAGCGACGGCATGAGCAGCAAGGATAGGCGGGTCAGCTGCCCGGGCTCAGCCGCGGGCGGCCCGCTTGGCCGCACGCCGCTCCCGCTCGGCCGCGTCGCGCGCCGCCGCCTCCGCCATGGTCGGCGCGGTGCCGCCCATGGTCACCGGGACCCACCAGGTGTCGTCCTCGTCGTACGGCTTGCCCTTGTAGGTCGCCCGGGCCTCGTCGAGCAGCGCCTTCATGCGCAGCTTCAGGTCCGCGGTGACAGCCAGCGCGTCCGCCGTGGGGTCGGGCCAGATCGGCTGGCCGACGACGATCCGGATGTGCGCGCCGCGCCGCAGGTCGCGCTTGCGGCCCTTGGTCATGATGCGCTGGCTGCCCCAGATCACGACCGGGAGGAGCGGTACGCCGGCCTCCATCGCCATCCGCGCCGCGCCGGTCTTGAACTCCTTGAGGTCGAACGACTGCGAGATCGTCGCCTCTGGGAAGACGCCGACGATCTCGCCGGCCGCCAGTGCCTTCACGGCGGCCTGGTAGGACTCCGCGCCCGAGGACCGGTCCACCGGGATGTGGTGCATCCCGCGCATCAGGGGGCCGGAGACCTTGTGGTCGAAGACCTCCTTCTTCGCCATGAAGCGGACCAGCCGGCGGTGCGGCAGCGTGGTCAGCCCGGCGAAGGTGAAGTCCAGGTAGCCGGTGTGGTTGATGGCCATGACCGCGCCGCCCTCGGTGGGGACGTTGTCGGTGCCGGTGATGTCGAAGCGGATGCCGAGGGCGCGGAAGACGAGCCTCGCGAACCGGATGACGGACGGGTAGACGCGATCACGTCGGCGCTCGGGCATGCCGCACGCTAACGCGGCCTACCCGATTGCCGCGACCCGGTGCGGGACGGCGATGCGGTTCGCCTGGGCCATGGCCTGGGCGGCCTCGCGGCGGGCGCGCGCACGGGCGGCGTCCACAGACATGGAGCCCCAGGCGTTACGGCGGGCGAGGTTCTGGCCGCCGTTGGGCAGGAGGAGCAGGAAGGCGGCCTGGCCGGTGTATGAGGTACGACGGACGAAGCTGGTCACGGACATGGAGACCTCCGGGAGGGGGATTGCTTCGCCCCGAACGGTGGCGGTCCTGTGTTGCGAACGCGTGACCTGACCGTGAACCTTCCGGGTCCATCCCGTCTCGGCAGGAGGCGGGGCTCGGCTGTCGAACCTCTGCTCCTGACCGACGGGGAGGGCTGTGAGGCGTACGACGGCAGCTGCGCTGGCCGCTGGGCTGCTGCTTGCCGGGGCGCCGCTGGCCGCTGCGACGCCGGGTCCCGCGGTCCGGCTGGGCGGGGTCGTGCCGGCATGGGCCGTGGGCATGGGTACGCCAGTGCGCGCCGACGAGGCGGTGGACGTGCAGCTGGTGCTGCCGTGGCGCGACCGGGCGGGTGCGATGGCGCTGGTGCACGCGGTGTCGGATCCGCACAGCCCGCGCTATCGCGACTACATCTCGGCAGCGAGCTTCCGTTCACGGTTCTCGCCCACGACGTCGGACGTCGCTGCGGTCTCGTCGTGGCTGCGGTCGGCCGGCCTCGATGTCGGGCGCCTGCCGGCCAACCGCCTCTACGTCCCTGCCCGCGGTCCCGCAGCGGTCGTCGCGGCCGCCTTTGACGTGCACCTGCGTCGCTACCGCTTCCACGGCGATGCCCTGCGCGCGCCCGATCGCGCACCATCGCTGCCGGCGGACATCGCCCGCCGGGTCATCGGCGTACGAGGTCTGGCTGATCTGCCGATCGCTGTGCCGGACCCGCTGCCGGTCGCGCTGCCGGACGAGCCCGCGACGCCGGCTGACTCCGCACCGCCGACGGCGCTGGTCTACGCGAAGCCGTGCTCGGCGTACCACGGTGCGACCGTGCAGCGGTCGCTGCCACCGGCACTCGGCAAGCACCAGCCCGCTGTCACGTGCGCGACGACGATCGCGCAGCAGCGGGCGCAGTACGGCGCCAACAGGCGCGGGGTCGACGGACGGGGTCAGACCGTGGTCGTCGTCGGGTCGCACGCGATCCAGACGCTGCCGGGTGACCTCGCCGAGTGGTCGAAGCGACGTGGTCTGCCGGCGCTGCGGCCAGGGCAGCTGCAGCAGATCTCGTACCCGACGGCGTACCAGACTCCGGTCGCCGAACCCGTGCTGCGCCCGGAGGTCTGGGCGCTGCAGGCGCACATGCTGTTCGAGAACCTGCACGCGATGGCGCCGGCCGCCGACCTCGTCTACCTCGGTACGACATCGAGCTTCGACCTGGCCAACGGCACGACGCTCGCGGTCGACGCGGGGCTGGGCGACATCGTCATGAACGGCTGGTACTCCGCCGGAGAGAACACCAACCCGGCCGAGATCGCGCAGATCAACCAGACCGCGCAGCAGGCCGCTGCAACGGGCATCTCGCTGCTGTTCGCCTCGGGGTCGATCGGCGACAACAGCTCGCAGGGCTCGAAGCCGAGCCCTGAGTACCCCGCCAACGACCCGCTCGTCACGGCAGTCGGCGCGACGTCGCTCATCG
>JAVXVI010000153.1:0-4669 GCA_032230005.1 Actinomycetota bacterium
GCGATGACGCGGGCGCCGATCGCGGCCTGGATGGGGACCTCGAAGTTCTGCCGCGGGATCAGGCCACGGAGCTTCGTGGTCATGTTGGTGCCGTAAGCGAAGGCCTTGTCCTTGTGCACGATCGCGCTGAAGGCGTCGACCGGCTCGCCCTGCAGGAGGATGTCGACCTTCACCAGGTCCGCGACCTGCTCGCCGGACACCTCGTAGTCGAGGCTGGCGTAGCCCTTGGTGCGCGACTTCAGCTGGTCGAAGAAGTCGAAGATGATCTCGCCCATCGGCAGGATGTAGCGCAGCTCGACGCGGTCCTCGGACAGGTAGTCCATCCCCTGCAGCATCCCGCGGCGGCCTTGGCAGAGCTCCATGACCGTGCCGACGTAGTCGCTCGGCAGCAGCACCATCGCCTTGGCGACCGGCTCGCGCACCTCGCTGATCTTGCCCGTGTTGGGCCAGTCGCTCGGGTTGGTGACGACGAGCTCCTCACCGGACTCCAGCACCACCTTGTAGACGACGTTGGGGGCGGTGCTGATCAGCGCGAGACCGTGCTCGCGGTCGAGCCGCTCCCGGACGATCTCGAGGTGCAGCAGGCCGAGGAAGCCGACCCGGAAGCCGAACCCGAGAGCGGCGGAGGTCTCCGGCTCGTAGACCAGTGCGGCGTCGTTGAGCCGCAGCTTGTCGAGGGCTTCGCGGAGCGCGGGGTACTCGCTGCCGTCCAGCGGATAGAGGCCGGAGAAGACCATCGGCTTGGGGTCGCGGTAGCCACCGAGGGACTCGGTCGCCGGGTTGCGCACCGTCGTGAGGGTGTCTCCGACGCGGGCCTGGCGGACGTTCTTCACGCCCGGGATGACGTAGCCGACCTCGCCGACCGACAGCGTCTCGGTGGGCGTCATCTCCGGCGAGACGACGCCGACCTCGAGGATCTCGTGGGCGTTCTTGGTCGACATCATCAGGCCCCGGTCCTTCGTGGACAGCTGGCCGTCGAAGACGCGCACGTAGGTGATGACGCCCCGGTAGGCGTCGTACACGCTGTCGAAGATCATCGCCCGCGCAGGTGCGTTGACATCGCCCATCGGCGCCGGGATGTCCCGGACGATCGTGTTGAGGACGTCCTTGACGCCCTCGCCCGTCTTGGCGCTGATCCGGAGCACGTCGTCGGCGTCGCAGCCGATGATGTGGGCGATCTCCGCGGCGTACTTGTCCGGCTGCGCGGCCGGCAGGTCGATCTTGTTGAGCACCGGGATGATGTGCAGGTCGTTCTCGAGCGCGAGGTAGAGGTTGGCCAGCGTCTGGGCCTCGATCCCCTGGGCGGCGTCGACGAGCAGGATCGCGCCCTCGCAGGCGGCCAGGCTGCGGCTGACCTCGTAGGTGAAGTCGACGTGGCCGGGCGTGTCGATCATGTGCAGGACGTAGTCCCTGCCGTCGTCCGCGGTCCACGGGAGCCGGACGTTCTGCGCCTTGATGGTGATGCCGCGCTCGCGCTCGATGTCCATCTTGTCGAGGTACTGCGCGCGCATCTGCCGCCCGTCGACGACCCCGGTCACCTCGAGCATCCGGTCCGCCAGCGTCGACTTGCCGTGGTCGATGTGGGCGATGATGCAGAAGTTCCGAATGATCTTCGGGTCGGTGGTGGGCACGTCACATTCTCGCACCCGCGCCGCTGGCGCCCGGTCACGTTTGCGGCGTTTGGCCGGCCGCCGAGCCCGCTGCTATCCTGATCTCTCGCGCCAGGCGTCGATCGATGCCGTGCGCTTCCACTCCCCCGACTGACCGAGGACCCTTTCGCGTGGCGAACATCAAGTCGCAGATCAAGCGCATCAAGACGAACGAGAAGGCGCGGCTGCGCAACAAGTCGGTCAAGTCCTCGCTGAAGACCGCCATCCGCAAGTTCCGCGAGGCCGCGGACGCCGGTGACGTCGCAGGCGCGACCGAGCTCATGAAGACCGCGAGCAAGCAGCTCGACAAGGCCGCCAGCAAGGGCGTGATCCACGCCAACCAGGCCGCCAACCGCAAGAGCGCCCTGGCGAAGCGGACCGCCGCGCTCAGCGGGGCTCCGAAGGCCTAACCCCCACTTCGTCGTACGACGGCGCCGCTCCCCCTGGGGATGCGGCGCCGTTCCGCGTCCCGGGCCCCGTTGCCGTGACGGCCCAGTGATCAACGCCGGGTTAGCGCCTTCTCCGGAGGCCTATTCGCGGTGCGATCACCGCGTTGATCATCCGCCGCCGGAGGGCGGCGGGTCTCCCGCATCGTGCGCGAGGCGGGCGGCGAGGAGGTCGTGGGCCTTGACGACGACGGCGACCGACAGCGGCAGCACCACCAGGATCCACGCGGTCGCGAGGTCGGCGAGCACCAGCAGGGCGGCGAGCCCGACGGCCCCCTCACCGAGCAGCGCCCGCTGCCACGCGTTGGGGTGGACGTGCCGGAGCCGGAGCAGCCGCGGGTAGAGCGGTCGCTTGGCCGGCTGGCCGCTCGCGGCCGGCTGGTCGGTCGCGGCCGGCTGGCCGGTCGCGGCCGGCTGGTCGGTCGCGGTCACCGGCCGGCCTCGCGGGCCTGTACGACGGCGAGCAGCATCCGCTCGACGGCGTAGTCCTGGTCGACCGCGCCGCCCTTGACGTCCGCGTCCGCCGCGGCGACCGCCTGGAACGCCTCCACGAGCCCCTCCGGCCGCCAGCCGCGCACCTGCCGCTGGGTCTTCTCGACCTTCCAGGAGGGCATCCCGAGCTGCCCGGCGAGCACCCCCGCCGGAGCGCGGCCGGCCGAGGCGACCATCGCCATCGACCGCAGCGTGTTGGCCAGTGCGCTGGTGACCAGGACGTGCTCGAGCTTGACCATGCTCCACCAGCGGACCAGCTCCAGGGCGCCGGCGAGGTCGCCCTCCACGGCACGTTCGGCGACCGCGAAGCCGTTGGCCTCGGCCCGGCCGCGGTGGTAGCGGGCGACCGCCTCCGCCGTGATCGGGCCCTCGGTGTCGGACAGCAGCTGACTGGCCGCCGAGGACAGTTCGCGCAGGTCGTTGCCGACGGCCTCGAGGAGGGCGCCGACAGCCTCCTCCTCGACGACCCGGCCGTCGGTCCGGAGCTCGGCGCGGACGAAGTCGCGCCGCTCGGCCGGCCGGGTGATCTTGGCTGCTTCCACGGTGCGGCGGCCGGCGATTGCCTGCAGCGACGCGAGCAGCGCCTTGCCCTTGGCCGCACCTGCGTGGTGGATGACCAGGGTCACCTCGTCGAGCGGCTGGCCGGCGTAGGCCAGCACCTCGGCCGCGGTCTCCTTGTCGAGGTCCTGGGCGGAGCGGATCACCAGGACGCGGCGCTCGGCGAACAGCGACGGGCTGAGCAGCTCGCCGAGATCGCCCGGCTGCACTTCGGCGCCCTCGAGCTCGCGTACGTCGACAGCTGGATCCGCCGCCCGGGCAGCCCGCACCACCTCGGAGCACGCCCTGGTCACGAGCAGCTCCTCGTCGCCGACCACCAGCGTCAGCGGCGAGAGCAGGTCGGGCGGCACGCCCTCATCGTCCCATGACGGGGTCACGTTCGATGCGGTCCGGGCGGAGCCCGCGCCGACCGCTGTGGCAACGTCCCGCACCAGTTGACCGGCAGGCTCGACAGGTCACGTGAACGCGCGGTCAGCGTCGTGCCCGGGATGGTCTCCAGTCCGCCCGCCCGTGGCCGGGCAGCGACCGTCCCCCTCCCGCGGCGCGCCTCGCTGCTCAGCCGGCCGCCCCGCTGGACGAGCGCGACGTCCCCGTCGCGATCGGTCCGGTAGGACCGCGCACCCGAGGCCACCAGGTGGCCGATGGTCAGCGGAGAGGGGTGGCCGAAGGGGTTGTCAGCGCCGACCGAGGTCATCGTCAGTCGCGCCCCCACCGCATCGAGGAACTCCGGCAGCTGGTGGGACGAGCCGTGATGGGGGACCTTCAGCACATCGGCGGCGAGGGGGATGCCGAGATCGAGCAGCGCCCGCTGCGCCTCCTGCTCCACATCACCGGTGAGCAGCACCGTGGTCCCACCGGCTGCGGTCAGCCGCAGCACGAGCGACGAGTTGTTGGGGTCGCTGTCGGTGCCGTGGTGCGCGTGGTCCGGAGCGAGCACCTGCCAGCGCGCCTCGCCGGCCAGCCGCTCCTCCCCCACGACCGCCCGGACGATCGGGACCCCAGCCGCGGCAGCCCACCGCACCACCCTGGCCCGCTCGACCGGCGGCTCGTCCAGCGGCCCGATCTCGATCTGCCCGACGGCCCGGCGGCGCAGCACCCCGGGCAGTCCCTCCACGTGGTCAGCGTGCAGGTGGGTCAGGATCACCAGCGGCACCCGCCGGACGCCCAGCCGGCGCAGGCAGCGGTCCATCGCGCCCGGATCCGGCCCTGTGTCGATGACCACCGCAGTGCGCGGGCCGGCTGCGAGGACCAAGCCGTCGCCCTGGCCGACATCACATGCCACCAGGAACCAGCCCGGCGGCGGCCACGACGGTGCGACCAACCAGATCGCGGCGGCGGCGATGAGGACACCGGCGCAGCCCGCGGCGCACAGCCGGCGAAGGGGCGGGGATCGCAGCACCACGGCGGCGACCGCGGTCAACGCCACCAGGAGCAAGGCGCCTGTCGACCCCGACCGCCATGGCACCGCCGCGCCGGGCAGCCCGGCGCCGACGTGGGCGACCTGCACCAGCCAGGCTGTCGGCA
>JAVXVI010000154.1:0-10708 GCA_032230005.1 Actinomycetota bacterium
CGCCGGACGTCGACGCCGTCCGCCGGCTGGCGCAGGCCAGCCAGCTCGGCGTGCTGCCCGGTTCACCGGAGGGCCTCGTGCTGCCCCTCCGGGCCCGCTGGGGACTGTTCGGCGCGCTCGTCCTCGACGGCACAGCCATCCTCAACGCCGAGGAGGTGGCGCTCGCGCGGCTGGTCGGCGACCGGATCAGCGTGGTGCTTCGCGACGACCGCGCGCAGGCCAGTCAGCTGCGCAGTCGCGGCTCACTGGCGCTGCTGGCCGAGGCCAGCGAGATGTTCGCCGGGACGCTCGACGTGCAGCTCGCACTCACGCTCGCGGCGCAGTTCGTCGTACCCCGGTTCGCCTCGTGGGCCGCTGTCTGCACCACGTACACCGAGGCCCCGCGCGTTGTGGCCGTCGCACACGGCGACGAGACCAGGCTGGCCGGTCTGCGGGTGGCCATGTCGAGCACCGACGGGCAGGCCCTCACCGACCGCCTCGCCAAGGAGCTGCCGGGCCAGCGGACCGTGCTCGTGCCCAGCGCCGACCTGCCGGCCGACCTCGGTGAGGACGCGTACGGCGACGTGCTCGTGCTGCCGCTCGCTGCCCGGCGTCGGCTGCTCGGGCTGCTGCTCGTCGGTCGCCCGCCAGGCAGCATCTACGCCGCCGACGACGTCGGCGTGCTGACCGATCTGGCCCGCCGAGCTGCGCTGGCCGTCGACAACGCCCGGCTCTACGAGGAGCGCACGTCGATCGCGCGGGCCCTGCAGGCCTCGCTGCTGCCGCCGACGCTGCCCATCGTCGCCGGCCTCGAGTTCGGCGCCCGTTATGCCGCTGCCGGTGAGGGCAACGACGTGGGCGGCGACTTCTACGACGTGTTCGGCCTGCCGGCCGGCGGCTGGGGCGTCGCTATCGGCGACGTCTGCGGCAAGGGTGCGGAGGCCGCCGCCATCACCGGGATGGCAAGAGACGTCCTGCGGCTGCTCGTCCGTGACGGGGCGGCGCCGCCTGTCGCCCTGCAGCGGCTGAACGAGAGCATCCTCGAGCTGGACGAGCGCGGTCGCTTTTGCACGGCGGCGTTGGGCATCCTGCGGCCCGGGCCGGAAGGCGTCACGGTCCGCCTGTCGAGCGCCGGTCACCCGCCGCCGGTGCTCGTGGACGCGCACGGCGAGGCGCGGTTCGTCGGCCGGAGCGGGACGCTCCTGGGTGTCCTCCCGGACATCGACGTGAGCGAGGACGAGATCCTGCTGGGCCCGGGTGAGTCGCTCGTCTTCTACACCGACGGCGTCACCGAGCGGCGCAACGGCGACGAGATGTTCGGCGAGGCCCGGCTGCTCGCGTCGTTGCAGGCCGGATCGGGTCGTGGCGCAGATCTGCTGGCGGGGCACCTTGAGAGCGACGTCCGCAGGTTCGGGGCGGCACCCTCGCGCGACGACCTTGCGGTCCTCGTCATCCGCTGCACCGCTGTTGCAGCCCGGGAGCCGGCAGTGGCACCTGCGCAGGCGCTACCCGTCTGATCCGCTCACGCGGAGGCGCCGAACCTCTTCACGCCGTACATGCACATGTCGGCGCGGTGCAGCAGCGTGGCTCCGCCGTCGGCGTAGTCGTCCTCGTTGGCGAGTGCCCAGCCGATGGAGACCTCGATCGACACCGGTTCCCCGCAGAGCGTCGCGGAGCCGTTGACCGACCGGGCCAGTCGCTGCACCAGGTGTCGGACGTCCTGCTCGCTGTCGACCTCGGGGCAGAGCACGGCGTACTCGTCGCCTGAGAGCCTGGCCGGGACGTCGAACGGCCGGCACGCGGTGCGTAACCGCCGGCCCACCTCGACCAGGAGGGCGTCGCCGGCCCGATGCCCCAGCTCGTCGTTGACCCTCTTGAGCTTGTCGACGTCGGCGGACACGACAGCCGGCTGGCGGCCCGAGCGCCGGCCGCGCTCGAGCTCGTTGCGCAGGTGCTCGCCGAACAGCGCGCGGTTGGCCAGTCCGGTCAGCGGGTCCCAGAACGCCAGCTGCGCCAAGGCATCGAGCTCGTCCGCCGCTTCAGCAAGGCGCAGGACGCGTACGACGAGGACGCCCAGGTCCGACAGCCGGTCGTCCACGGTGATCGATGCCGGCTGGTAGCCGTCCCCCAGGTCGGCGGTGACGAGGCTGCGCGTGCGGGCGCCGGTGCTCGTGGCGGCAAGGAACAGCTTGGTGAGCTCGCGCCGGTCCTCCGCGGCGACCAGGTCGATCAGGCGCCGGCCCTCGAGCGTGCGCGGCTCGCTGCCGTCGGAGGTGTGCCACTCGGCGTGCCGCACGTGACCCGTCGGGTCCACCGCGAGGGAGACGGTGGCAGAGGACGGACGGGCGCGCAGCCCAGCCCCGACAGTGCCCGCTCCCCCCATGCGCAGGAGATTTCGACGGCCCGGCGTCGACTCCTGCTGACGCCTACCAACTCAGGTGGTCGGGTCAGACCGTGACGCCGAGCGGGACCGAGATGCCGAGGCCACCGCGGGTGTCTCCGCCGTACCTCGCCTTCTCCTTGGCGATGTCCAACGGCAGGATCCGTGCCTTGCCCTGCTCGATCGCGGCGGCGTCCAGCAGGTGCGCGGGGATGATCCAGACGACCTCGAACTCGAGCCCGTCGGGGTCGTGGGCGTAGAGGCTCTTGGTCGTGCCGTGGTCTGACGCGCCGACGAGGGCGCCCGCCTCGGCCAGGCGGTGCTGGTAGTCCTCGAGGTCGTCGAGGGTCTGCACCTCCCACGCGAGGTGGTAGAGCCCGACCGTCGCACGCCCGGCCTGCGAGTCGCCGGCCTGCGCGCCGATGCCGAAGACACCGATGTCGTGGTCGTTGGTCGAGTCCGGTGCCTGCAGGAAGGCGGCCCGGCCGCCCGGGAGCTCCATCTTCACCGTGAAGCCGAGCACGTCCCGGTAGAACGTGACCGTGCGCGCTACGTCCCGAACGTAGAGAACGGCGTGGTTGAGGCGTGAGATGGCCATCGGGGCTCCAGGGTTTCGACGACACGACTACTCTATCGCAAGTCGGTTGAGCCCTCAACTATTTCGGCGGCCGAGGTGGCGGCGGGCCGACCGGGCTCCTTTCCAGCCGGCATAGCCGATGCCGGTGCCGGCCGCCGCCCCCGCCAGGAGCAGGGCAACCGACAGGGCCGGCCGCGCCCCGCTGACCGCGCCGCGCACGGGTACCGCCGCGCGGCCCTTCATCCCGGGGTGCGACGCCTGGTCGAGCAGCGAGTCGAGCAGGCCGGCCGGCGGTGCCTCGGCTGGTCCCGCGAGTGAGGCGAGCCCGGTGGATACGTCGCGCTGCCGCGCGAACTCCGCCTGGCACTCGGCGCACCGGCGCAGGTGCAGGCCGACGAGCCGCCGGCGCAGTCGCGGCAGCGACCGGTCGACGTACGACGGCAGCTGCGACTGCACCTCCCTGCAGATGCGGCTGTCCTTTGCCGTCATGTCCCCACCAGCTCTCTCAGTCGCGCGTGTGCCCGGTGCAGCCGCACCTTCACCGCACCCTCTGTCACCCCGAGCACCTCGGCGGTCTCCTTCGTCGACAAGCCCTGGACGTCGCGCAGCACCACGACCTCGCGCGCGTCCTCGGGCAGCTCGGCCAGCGCGCGGGCGGTCCGCGAGGCGAGGTCAGCCGTCTCGGCGTGGCCCTCGGGACCCACCTCGTCGGAGACCAGCTCGTCGGGGGCGAAGTCGACCAGCCCGGCGCTCTGGCCGCGGGCCCGCACGTCGCCCCTGCGGCGAAGCGCCGTCATGCAGACGTTGACGGTCACCCGGTGCAGCCAGGTCGAGAAGGCGGACTCGCCGCGGAAGGCCATCACCGATCGCACGACCCGCAGGTAGACCTCCTGGGTCGCGTCGGCAGCGTCGGACGGGTCCCCGAGCAGGCGCCGGCAGAGGGCGTAGACATCGGCGTACGACGCACGGATCAGTGCGTCCATGGCCCCCTTCTCGCCGCGCTGGACAGCGCGCACGAGGGCCGGGTCGACGTCCACGTCCCAAAGTTCTCAGAAACTTCCTGTAACCGATGTCGCGGCGCGCGGTCCAACGGTGTGAGCGCGGCAGATCGCAGCGCCGACTACGCCACTGGAGTGGTGCAGATGTACGCCTTCGTCGTCTTCCTCGGACTGGCTCTCGGCCTCACCGTCGTCATGCAGGTCATCGACGAGATCGTCCCCATCAAGGCCCCCAACGCCTTGACCCGCACCCTCGCTGTCGCCCTTGCAGCCGGCTTCGCGTGGGCCCTCGACTACTCGGTCTTCACGGCGTTCGGCCAGGACCTGCGCGCCCAGTGGATGCACCCGGTCGCAACCGGCCTGGTCCTCGTCGGTGGCGGCGAGTTCATCCGCTCCGTGGTTCACGTCCTCGGCCACCGCGCCGGTGAGCCGCCGGTAGAGGTCGCTCCCGCCAGCCGGGTGCGCGCCGCCTAGCAGCTCCGTACTCGAAGGGGCGGTCCCGACAAGGGGCCGCCCCTTCGTCATGTCATGACGTCGAGGGCGAGGCGGACGATCAGCGCCGCGACGACCACAAGGAAGACGCGGCGGACCCAGGCGCTGCCGCGGCGGATCGCCAGGCGGGCACCGAGCTGCGCGCCGGCCAGGTTGCACGCCGCCATCGCGGCCCCCAGCTTCCACAGCACGTGGCCGCCGAGGCCGAACAGCAGCAGCGCCGCGAGGTTCGTCATCGTGTTCACCGCCTTGGCCGTCGCGCTGGCATGCAGGAACGACAGACCCACGACCCCGACCAGCAGGAAGACCAGGAAGCTGCCGGTGCCCGGGCCGACGAAGCCGTCGTACATCCCGATCAGGGCGCCGCCGCCGACTGCGACGCCCGCTTGGTGCGTCGAGGTCAGGCGCAGTGTCTCCACCTCGCCGAGTCCGGGACGGCGCAGCGTGTAGAGCCAGACACCGACCAGTGCGATGAGGATGGCCGGGCGGAGTACGGCGCTGCCGGCGACGGTGGCCAGGAAAGCGCCGAGGCCCGACCCGACGAACGCCGCGACCGCCATGCGGACCGCCGTGGGTGCGTGCATGTCGACGCGCCGCGCGTACGTCGCCGCCGCCGATCCGGTGCCGAAGACGGACGACAGCTTGTTCGTCCCCAGCAGCTGCACCACAGGTGTGTGCGGGAGTACGAGCAGCAGTGCGGGCAGCTGGATCAGCCCGCCACCGCCGACGATCGCGTCGAGGCCGCCGGCCGCAAACGCCGCGAAGCACAACATCACCGCATCAGCAGTGGACACAGCGCCGCTCCGTCGTACGGTTCGACCTGTGACCAGAGAGCAGATCGCCGAGCGCCGCGAGCAGATCAAGACCCAGCACCTCAGGCCCGATGACAGCCGTCCGGCCAGCAGTGCCAGGGGACTGCACCACTTCGCGCTCGTGTCGGGTGACGTCGAGCGGACGGTGCGCTTCTACCAGGACCTGCTGGAGTTCCCGCTCGTGGAGATGTTCGAGAACCGCGACTATGCCGGCTCCACGCACTTCTTCTTCGACATCGGCAACGGCAACCTGCTGGCCTTCTTCGACTTCCCCGGCCTCGACGTCGGCCCCTACGCCGAGGTGCTGGGAGGCCTGCACCACATCGCTATCTCGGTCGAGCCGGAGCGGTGGAAGCACCTGCAGGGCAAGCTCGATGCCGCCGGCGTGGAGTACCACCTCGAGAGCGGAGTATCGATGTACTTCCGCGACCCCGACGGCGCCCGCCTCGAGCTGCTGGCAGACCCGCTCGGCGAGATGTACGGCAGCAAGATCCTGTAGCCCCACGCCCGTGACGAGGCTAGTGCTCGTGCGGCTTGGGCGGCACGTAGCGCTCGCGTGAGCGCAGCACCTCGGCCTCGGCCTGCACCCGGCCCACCCACGTCGCGCCCTCGACGGACTTGCCGGGCTCGAGGTCCTTGTAGACCTCGAAGAAGTGCTGGATCTCGAGACGGTCGAACTCCGGCACGTGGAAGATGTCCTGCAGGTGCGACAGCCGGGGGTCGTTGGCCGGCACGCACAGCAGCTTCTCGTCCGGCCCGGCCTCGTCGGTCATGCGGAACATGCCGATCGTCCGGCAGCGGATGAGGCAGCCGGGGAACGTCGGCTCGTCCACGAGCACCAGCGCGTCCAGCGGATCGCCGTCACCGCCCAGGGTCTCCTCGACGAAGCCGTAGTCGGCCGGGTAGCGGGTGCTCGTGAACAGCATCCGGTCGAGGCGGATGCGGCCGGTCGCGTGGTCCACCTCGTACTTGTTGCGCTGCCCCTTCGGGACCTCGATCGTGACGTCGAACTCCAACGGGGGCCTCTCTCCTCGCACCGGCAGCACCTAGTGTCCCGTACGGCGGGAGCGGCCGTTCCGGCGAGTGACTCGACGAGGGGCAGGCAGTGCGCACGGGCTGGTCCGGACGGCGCGTGGCGCTGGTCGCGGGCAGTGCTGCTGTCCTGATCATCGCGGCCGGCGTCGCCGCGGTTGCCTTCCGGGACGACGTCGCGAAGGTGCTGCCGTCGCCTTCTCCTTCCCCGTCCCCGCAGATCAGCCGGTCGCCGCTGCTCGGTCCGGCGACAGCCCTTGGTCCTCTGCCGACGGCGGCCGGTCTGCGTCGCGCGCTGGCAGCCGGGCTCGGTGACCGCGCACTGGGCGGTGCTGTCGCTATCTCCGTGATCGACGCTGCCTCGGGGCGGCCGTTGCTGGAGAACGCGGCGCGTGAGGTCGTGCTGCCGGCTTCCACTGCCAAGATCGCTACCGCGGTCGCGGCGCTGACAGCCCTGCCTGCCGACCGGCGGCTGACGACCCGCGTCGTGGCCGGTCCTGCGCCCGGTGACGTCGTGCTCGTCGGTGGGGGCGACCCGACGCTGGCCGGGCCCTTCACCCGGCCCGGCTACCCGTCGCCGGCCCGCCTCGCCGACCTGGCGGCCAAGGCGCGGATTGCGCTCGCCGGTGCGCCCGTTCGCCGGGTGCTCGTCGATGACTCCCTGTACGGCGGCCCGGTGCTCGGTCCCGGCTGGCGCCCGCAGTACGTCACCAGCGGTGACGTCGCGCCGGTGATGGCGCTGATGGTGGACGGCGGCCGGACGGCGCTGCCGCCGCTGGTCGGGCCGTCGCGGGCGCCTCGGCAGAGCGATCCCGCCCTGGCCGCGGGCCGCTCGCTTGCGCGGCTGCTCGGCGTGCCCGCCGCCCCCGTGACGCGGGGGCGCGCGCCGTCAGCGGGCCGGCTCCTCGCAGCTGTTCAGAGCCCAACGGTGCAGCAGCTCGTCGAGGCGATGCTGACCCACAGCGACAACGACCTCGCCGAGGCACTGGCGAGGCAGGTCGCGATCGCGAAGGGGCAACCGGCCACCTTCGCCGGCGCCGCGGCCGCGCTCCGCTCCGTGCTCGCGGCGGTCCTCGTCCACGTGGGCTCGTCGCCTGGCGCTGTGCTTCTCTCGGACGCCAGCGGCCTGTCGCGACTGGACCGGGTCCAGCCCGGTGCGCTGACCCGGCTGCTCGCGGCCGTGGCCGGCGCAGATCGGGACAGGCTGTTCCCGGTCCTGTCCGGACTGCCCGTGGCCGGCTTCGACGGGACGCTCGAGCGGCGCTACCGCAAGGGCCCCGGGCTGCCCGCGGCCGGCGTCGTACGCGCCAAGACCGGGACCCTCAACGGCGTCAGTGCCCTCGCCGGTCTGGTGCGCACCAAGGACGGGCGGCTGCTCGCCTTCGACCTCACTGCCAACGCCGTCCCGCTCGGTGCGACCCTGGCCTCGCAGACCGCGCTGGACCGCCTGGCGGCTGTGCTGGCCGGCTGCGGCTGCTGAGCGGAACCTGTGGTGGGTGCCCCGCGACGAAGGAGCGGGTGTGCCCGCCGCTGGTGTAGCGAGCGAGGGGTGTCACTGCGCCTGAGCGACGTACCGTGGGCCCATGAGCGCAAGCCCTGTCGACTGGGACCTCGCCGTCCGCACGGCACGTCGCCTGGCTCCAGCCGGTCCCCAGGTGTCCTGGGCGGAGGCGTCCGATGCGGTGACGGAGCTGCGCGGCCTCGCCGTACGCGCCGAGGAGCACGTCCGGTCCGTGACCGGGCTCATCCCGCCGGGCGACCCCGAGGAGGCCACCGTCGTCGACCGCCCGGGCTGGGCGGCGGCCAACGTGGACGGCTTCAAGGTGGTGCTCGAACCGCTCGCGGAGAAGCTCAAGCTCAAGAACCAGAGCCAGCTCGCGCTCGGCGCCGCGTCCCGGCTCACCGGCGTCCAGATGGGCACCCTGCTGGCCTGGCTGTCGTCCAAGGTGCTCGGCCAGTACGAGGTGTTCCTGCCGGAAGAGGGCACCGGCCGGCTCGTCCTGGTCGCTCCGAACATCGTCGAGACAGAGCGCCGGCTCGGCGTCGACCCGTCGGACTTCCGGATGTGGGTGGCGCTCCACGAGGTGACGCACCGGACGCAGTTCACGGCGGTGCCCTGGCTGCATGAGCACGTGCGGTCGGAGGTGCGCGCTCTGCTGGAGGCCTCGTCGCTGGACGACCCTGGCCAGCTGGTGTCCCGCCTGAAAGGCGCGATCACGCAGCTGCCCCGCGGCGGCTCCGTCGTGGAGCTGCTGCAGACGCCTGAGCAGCGCGTCGTGCTCGAGCGGGTCACCGCGTTCATGTCCCTGCTCGAGGGCCATGCCGAGCACGTCATGGACGGCGTCGGGCCGTCGGTGGTGCCGACGGTTGCCACGATCCGCGCCCGGTTCGACCAGCGACGCAAGGACGGATCCGGGCTCGTCGACCGGGTCCTGCGCCGGCTGCTGGGCCTGGACCTGAAGGCGTTGCAGTACGCCGAGGGCAAGGTGTTCGTGGACACGGCGGTGCGCGAGGTCGGGATGGCCGGGTTCAACCGCGTCTGGGAGTCGCCGGCGACGCTGCCGACCCGACAGGAGATCCGCGAGCCGCTCGCCTGGGTGCACCGCATCCACGGGACCAGCGCGATCGCCTGACGTGACGGGCCCTCCCGCTGCGACCGCCGCGGTGCGGGTGGCGGTACGACGGGTGCTGGCCGATGTCGCCGGGCCGGTCGCCGCCGCGGTGAGCGGCGGTGCGGACTCGCTCGCCCTGGCGGCTGCTCTGGCCTTCGAGCGGCCTGACTCGGTCGCCTTCGTCGTCGATCACGGCCTGCAGGCGGGGTCCGACCAGGTCGCTGCCCGGGCGGCCGAGCAGTGCCGCGACCTCGGCCTGACGGCGCACGTCCTGTGCGCAGCTTCAAGATCTTCGGGGATCTCACCCGGTCCTGACCGGGTCAGCTCCCCGAAGATCTTGGACGGTGGCGGGCCGGAGGCTTCCGCGAGGTCGCTGCGCTACGAGCTGCTCGACACGGCTGCCGGGCAGCACGGGGTCGAGGTCGTCCTGCTCGGGCACACGCAGGACGACCAGGCTGAGACGGTGCTGCTCGGGCTGGCCCGCGGCTCCGGCGGCCGCGCGCTGGCCGGGATGGCCGCAGCTCGCGGCATCTTCCGGCGGCCGTTGCTGGGGCTGGACCGGGCCACGACCCGCGCCGCCTGCGCAGAGGCCGGCCTGGAGCCGTGGGACGACCCGCACAACCACGACCCGTGGTACGCCCGGGTCCGGGTGCGTTCCCGCGTCCTGCCCGTGCTGGAGGAGGAGCTCGGTCCTGGCATTGCGGCCGCGCTGGCCCGCACGGCCCGGCAGCTGCGCGAGGACGCCGACGCGCTCGACGCGTTGACCCCCGACCTGCCCGACGAGCCCGACTGCACCGCCCTCCTCGCAATGCCCGGCGCGCTGAGGTCGAGGGCGCTCAAGCGCTGGGCCGAGCGGCTGTCGGGAAGCGCGGTCACCGCCGTGCACGTCGGCGCCCTCCGGGCCCTCGTGGAGGACTGGTCCGGCCAAGGGCCGGTCGACCTCCCCGGCAGGGTTCGCATCCGTCGTACCGACGGACGCCTGACCGCCCGCGGCGGATAGCCTCTGCGGGTGGTCGACTTCGTTCCCCCCGAGATCGAGAAGGTCCTGATCTCCGAGGCGGAGATCAGCGCGAAGGTGGCCGAGCTGGCCGCGGAGATCGACCGCGACTACGCGGGCCGCGAGATCCTCCTGGTCGGCGTGCTCAAGGGCGCCGTCATGATCATGGCCGACCTGGCCAGAGCCCTGAAGACGCCGGTCTCGATGGAGTTCATGGCGGTCTCGTCCTACGGCAGCAGCACGAGCAGCTCAGGCGTGGTGCGCATCCTCAAGGACCTCGACCGGGAGGTCGCTGACAAGCACGTCCTGGTCGTCGAGGACATCATCGACAGCGGCCTGACGCTGTCCTGGCTCCTGCGCAACATGAAGAGCCGCGGCCCGGCGTCGGTCGAGGTCTGCGCGCTGCTGCGCAAGCCCGAGGCGGCCAAGGTGGACCTCCCGGTGCGCTACGTGGGGTTCGACATCCCCAGCGAGTTCGTCGTCGGCTACGGCCTGGACTACGCGGAGAGGTACCGCGACCTGCCGTTCGTGGGCCTGCTCAAGCCCGAGGTCTACGCCGGCTGACCTGGGGTGACGTTCCTGTCACAGTTGGAACGACAGCGTCAGGGCGACCGTTGGGCCCGGTAGCGGTATCTTCGTGATCCATCACTCGTCAGGAGGGACGGGGCGCTTCGCCCCGCGTCGATGAACTTCAAGCGCCTTACCCGTGGTCCCTTCCTCTACATCGTCCTGGGCCTGCTCGTGGTGCTCGCCCTCTCCTCGGGCCTGCGCGGCAACGGCGGGTACAAGAAGACCGATACCGCGGCCATCCTCACGGCGATCAGCACCG
>JAVXVI010000155.1:0-2950 GCA_032230005.1 Actinomycetota bacterium
GACAGACGACCTCCGGCTGCTCGTGCATGAGGAGCTCGCCGAGCAGCGGATCGCGCACGTCGAAGCGCGAGAATCCGAAGCGCTTGCTCCGGCGGGCGTCGGCAAGGTCGGCCAGTCGGCCCGTCGACAGGTCGTCGATGCCGTGGACGTCATGGCCGTCGGCGACGAGCCGGTCGACGAGATGGCTGCCGAGGAACCCGGCCGCGCCTGTGACGAGGACGTTCACCCGTGACGCGCGCGCCAGCCGGCCCAGGCCGTCTCGACCATGTCCTCGAGGTCGCGCGTGGCGGTGAAGCCGAGACCCTCGCGGATCCGGTCCACCGCAGCAACGATGCGAGCCGGGTCACCCGGTCGCCGGTCGGCGATCTCGGGCTTCACATCGCGACCTGTCACCTTGCCGATCACCTCGAGCACATCGAGCACCGACGAGCCCTCACCGCGGCCGATGTTGTACGTCGCGGGCAGGGCCCCCGCGTCGAGGGCGCGAGCCGCTGCCAGGTGAGCGGCCGCGATGTCGGCCACGTGCACGTAGTCACGGATGCACGTGCCGTCCGGCGTCGGGTAGTCGTTGCCGAACACCTTCGGCGGTGAGCCGGCCTCGAGCTCGCGGAACACCATCGGGATCAAGTTGAACACACCAGGGTCACCGAGATCGGGACGCGCCGCCCCAGCGACGTTGAAGTACCGCAACGCCATGTACCGCAGGCCAAAAGCAGTGGCGCAGTCGCGCATCACCCACTCGCCGACGAGCTTGCTCTCGCCGTACGGCGACAGCGGCACGCCCGGGGTGTCCTCGCTGACGAGATCGACGTCGGGCAGCCCGTACGTCGCGGCGCTGCTCGAGAAGACGACGCGGTCGACCCCGGTATCCCGGCACGCCTCCACGAGCATCATCACGCCGCCGACGTTCTCCCGGTAGTACATCAGCGGGTCAGCGACCGACTCGCCCACCTGCTTCTTCGCGGCGATGTGCACGACGCCGGTGACCTCGTGCTCCGCGATGGTGCGCTTGAGGAGCGCGATGTCGAGGACGTTGCCCACGACGAGTGGAGCGCCTTGAACCCGCTCGGCAACGCCGGTGGACAGGTTGTCGAGCGCGACGACGTCCGTGCCGTCCTCGACCATCGCGCGGACGACGTGCGCGCCGATGTAGCCGGCACCGCCGGTGACCAGCCATGTCATGCGGTGACTCCTCAGCCTCTTCGAGAGGCGAGGCTAGCCGGGGCGCTACTCCGCCCGGAACTCCACGTGGTCGATCTCGACGCGCACCTCCTGGATGCGCACCATCACCCGCTCGCGCAGGTCCGCCGGCGGCGCATCGCCGCCGCAGCAGCGGGCCACGAGTGCCTTGACCGCCTGCTCGAGGCCGTACTGGCGCAGGCACGGCGCGCACTCGTCCAGATGGATCCGAACGTGCGAGTGGTCCTCGGAGTCGGCTTCACCGTCGAGGTACAGGTAGACCTTCTCCAGGACTTCGCTGCACGGGGTCTCGTGCGGTTCGCCGCAGCTCATGAGTCCTCGACCCCCGCCTTCACCAGGCCGCGCTCGACGGCGTAGTCACCCAGCAGCTTCTTGAGCCCGCGACGACCGCGGTGCAGTCGGCTCATCACGGTGCCGATCGGTGTGCCCATGATCTCGGCGATCTCCTTGTAGGAGAACCCCTCCACGTCGGCGAGGTAGACCGCCATTCTGAAGTCTTCCGGCAGCTCCTGCAGCGCGTTCTTGACATCGCTGTCCGGCAAGTGGTCCAGCGCCTCCATCTCGGCGCTGCGCAGGCCGGTGCTCTGGTGCGCCTCCGCGGACGCGAGCTGCCAGTCGGTGATCTCGTCGGTCGGCGACTGCAACGGCTGGCGCTGCTTCTTGCGGTAGCTGTTGATGAACGTGTTGGTCAGGATGCGGTACAGCCAGGCCTTGAGGTTGGTGCCCTCCTGGAACTGGTGGAACGCCGCGAACGCCTTGACGAACGTCTCCTGCACCAGGTCCTCGGCGTCGGCCGGGTTGCGCGTCATCCGCATCGCGGCGGCGTAGAGCTGGTCGAGGAACGGCAGCGCATCGCGCTCGAAGCGGGCAGCCCGCTGCTCGCTGGTCTCGTTCTCCGCTCCTGGCGAAACCCTGCCCACCTCCTCGTTGACGCGAAGTGCCAACTCTACCGTCGCGGCCGCCAGCGGCTCTCTGCGCCGGATGGAGCGGGGCACGCAGGACGCGCCGCTTCCCGGCTCACGGGCGAGCATTCGGGCCAGCATCGGTCCTCCAGGTGCGGCGACATCTGGTGGTGCAACACCGGACCTGCGTCGACCGATTCCCACGAGTCCCAGGCGCTTTCCGCCGTACGATTGACGGCGTGGACGGCCACCATCCCGCGGTTGAGCAGTACCTCGAGACCATCCTGGAGCTCGAGGAGTCCGGCATCGTCCCGATGCGGGCCCGCCTGGTCGACCGCCTCGGCGTCTCCGCTCCCGCCGTGAGCGAGACCGTCAAGCGCCTGGAGCGCGAGGGCTACCTCACCCTCGACGAGGAGCGGGTCCTGCACCTGACCGGGACCGGCCGCGCCTACGCCACGTCCATGCTGCGTCGCCACCGCCTGGCCGAGCTGCTCCTCGTCGACATCCTCAAGGTCCCGTGGGCGCAGGTCCACGAGGAGGCCTGCCGCCTCGAGCACGCGATCAGCCCGAGCCTCGAGGCGCACCTCGTCACCCTCCTCGGCGACCCCGGCGCGTGCCCGCACGGCAACCCCATCCCCGGCTCGGCCAACGCGGTCGACCCGGGCCCGCTCCAGCCACTGTCGACCGTGCTGGCGGGACGCTCCTGCGTCGTACGCCGCATCGACGAGCACCTGCAGACGCAGCTCGGACACATGCTCGAGCTGGAGCAGGGCCGGCTGATGCCTGGTCAGCGTGTCACCGTCGGGGCCGGCCAGGATGACGACCGGGTGGTGCTCGACGTGGAGGGC
>JAVXVI010000156.1:0-4847 GCA_032230005.1 Actinomycetota bacterium
AGCGACCGCGGGTCGGAAGGTGATGTCCTTCTCGACCACCGCGTCCGGGTAGCGGACGCGCACCGACCCGGTGCTCGTCTGCTCCACCGAGAGCGTGGTGGCAGCGGTCACGGCGAACGCCTTCGACACCAGCCGGTAGTGGTTGGCCGTCACGACGAACCGGTGCGCCCCGACCGGCTCGTCTCGCGGCACCTCCCACTGCGCGGTGTACCGCCCGTTGTCATCGACGCGCCAGACGATCTGCAACCCGGAGTCGTCCGTGGCCTGCCGCCACGTGCCGCCGGTCAGCCGCTGCACCGAGACGAAAGCCTTGCCCAGCGGCATGTCCAGGCCCTTGGCGGCGCCGGTCCACGAGTACGTCGCGCGCGCCAGCCGCTGGGTCGTCGTGGGCTGCGCGTCCAGCGTCGCCGACGACGCGCCGGTGCCGAAGGGCGCCGCCGTGTCGACGACGCCGTTGCGAGGATCGGCGGCGTACGGCGAGGCCGCGGGTGTCCCCGCACGGAGCTGCCCAACCAGCTTGACGAGCTCCTCCTGCAGCAACACAGACGCCTCGCGGCCGTACATCGTCGACCCGCCCTCGTAGTGCTGCGCGTCGTACTCCTCCGGGGTCACGAAGTACGAGAGGTACTCGTTCGCCAGCCCGGACAGCTGCACCCCCGTCACGCCCAAGGGCGCGGCCTTCGTCAGTGCCGCCCGGACCCGGCGGCCCATGTCGACGGTCATCTCGCCGGGGATCGTCCCGATCAGCCGCTCCCCCACCCGCGCGACGGTCAGCGGCACCGCCTTCGGTGTGGAGTTGCCGCCGGTGAGCTGCGCGCGGGTGACGATGATCTTGTGCCCCTGGGCCGGGTCGGCCGGGTCGTCGACCGGGTTCGCGCGGCCCTCGAACGGCACCTGCGTGATGTCGTAGAGCGGCCCGCGGCCCTCCTCCGAGCCGGTGAACAGCGGCAGCCCGGCCGACGCGCTCATCGACACCGCGCCGCCCGCCGTCGTCTGCCCGCAGAAGCACACGCGCGTCCACCGCGTGCCGAGCTCCGGCGTGGTCGTCAGGTGCCTGCCGGCCTCCTGCCAGGCGGCCAGCATCCTGGCTGCCTCGACCCGGCCGACCATGTCGGCAGCGGCCGGCCCGGACCGCGTCAGGCCGGCCGACTGGTCGCCTTCGTCGGTGTTGCCGTAGGCGTTGATCACGTCCTGCGACGCAGGCACGTTGCCGAGCCGTCGGATGGTGTCCTCGACGACGCGGATCGCCGAGCCGTGGTGGTCGGCGTTGTAGACGCCGTACGTGTACTTGTTGACCGTGCCGTGATCCGCGAACGTCGACCAGATGCCGACGGGCCGGTAGGACCCGGCGACCTTCTTGTCGATCCGGAGCACCTGCACCTCGGGATCGATGGTGTGCACGTAGCCGTCCGGGTCGTCCGACACCTTGCCGGTCCCGAAGTCCTTGACGATCCCGTGGTCACGCAGGTGCGCCTCGAGGCTGCGGTTGGCGGTGATGCCTTCGAGGTGCGCGGTGGCCCAGCCGATCTTCGCCGGCGCGAGGTCGTCGTCGGCCCGGGTGATGGCCAGCACCAGCTGGCGCACCTCGAACGCGTAGAGCTGCGGGTCGAGGGTGCCGGCGACGTTCTGGTCGGTCAGCGTGCTCGTCGTCATGAAGACCGTGTTGTAGGTGTTGAACGGGTAGTAGCCGCTCGGTGCCGCGTGGGTGTGGCTGGCCGAGACGATGATGTTGGCCTCGGAGAACCCGCGGGACTTCAGGCGCTCCGCTGCGGCTGCGACGACGCCACCGGCGATCCCGTTGAGGTCACTCGCGACCAGGGCCAGCTTCTGGCCGCCACGGGACAGCACGACGGCGCGGTTCTCGATGCGGGTGTGCACTCCGCGCAGCACCGCATCGCTGCGCACCCAGCCCTGCATGTAGTAACCGGTGGGCGACGTGATGTCGGCCCGACCGACGCCGGCCTGCACCTGGTCGGCAGCGGCCGCCGGCGACGGCAGCGCGAAGCCGGCTGCGGTGAGTGAGAGTCCCAGGGACATGACGACGACGGAGCCCAGACGGCGCATCGGCCGGACGTTACTCTGCGGTCACTTCGAGGCCGTGACGAAGTCGATCAAGCGCTCCACCGACTGCAGCAGGGGCACCTCGAGGTCGGTGTAGGAGTCCACCCCAGCCAGCATCCGCCGCCACCCCTCCCACGATGCGCCCCATCCGAGCGCAGCGCAGACGCCGTCCTTCCAGGACTGCCCGGGCGGCACGACCGGCCACGCGGCGATCCCGACGGCGGCCGGCTTCACGGCCTGCCAGATGTCGACGTAGGGATGCCCGGTCACGAGCACCTCCGGATGACGCACCGTCGCGACGACGCGGCTCTCCTTGCTGCCGGCGACAAGGTGGTCGACGAGGACCCCGAGCCGGCGGTCAGGACCGGGCCGGAAAGCGGTCACCGCCCGGGCGAGGTCGTCCACCCCGTCGAGCGCCTCGACGACGACGCCCTCGACCCGCAGGTCATCGCCCCAGACCCGCTCGACCAGCTCTGCGTCGTGCTTGCCCTCCACCCAGATGCGGCTGCCGCGCGCGACGCGGGCGCGCTGCCCGACGACGGCGACCGAGCCGGAGGCGGTACGACGGGAGATCACCGGCGCCGTGCCGGTTGGCCGCACGAGGGTGACGACGACGCCGTCGAGCAGGAAGCCGGCCGGGTCGAGGGGGAAGACGCGCACCTTGCCGTTCCGGTCCTCCAGGGACACGCGTTCCTTGTCGCACTCGACGACCGCACCGCACCACCCGGTCGACGCCTCCTCCACCACGAGCCCCTGCTCGGCGGGGACGGTCTCGACGACCCGGCGCGCCGGAGGGCGCACCAGGTCGGGGCCGTAGTCCTTGCTGCGCACCCGTCGACGCTAGGGCCGCCGCCGTCGTACGCCCCGCAACGACACGGCAAACCGACCGGCGGCGGCTAGCGTGAACGCTCGTGCAGACACCGGGCAGCCCGCCGCCCCGCAGCGCCCTCCTGGCTGCCTGGGCCAACGCCTGGCTGTCCGGCGACGCCGCCCTCCCCGACCTCGCAGCGCGGGTCGGAGCGCTGGACGACAACCAGTCGGTCACCGGTCTGTGGGTCGACGACATCCCGGTCGAGCAGGCCGTCGGCCGGCTCCGTGCCGACGGGGTGACCCGCTTCCGGGTGGTGCTGCCGGCGCCCGGAGACGTCCTCGGCCTGCCAGGGCCAGGGCCGTTCACCTCGGCAGCTGTCCTGGCCAGCGAGGGCGTCCTGGCGCTGCGTGACGACGGCACGGGCACCGGACTGGTCCCGACGATCACGGCCCACGGGTCCTCCTTCGACGGCACCGTGACGACGGTGCTGTGGACGGCGTACGACGTGTCGGTGCCCGGTCCGGATCCCGGCCCGTTCCTGCATGACGCCGAGCACGACCTGCGTCGCGGTCTGGTGGAGTGCGTGGAGGTGCTCCGTGACCTCGACGTGGCGCGCTGGCGGCCCGAGGTCGCGGGTGCGCTGGAGGACCTGCGGGCACGGGCGCGGCACGGCATCGACGACGACGAGCTCCCGAGCAGCTACCCGCCGCGCGCACGGCTGCTGCTGGTGCAGGCGCGGCAGCTGGCGGACGTGCTGTCGCTGGCGACGGCCGACAGCGGCGGAGCCGTCGACACCCGCGAGACCGTCGAGCGGGAGCGTGCCCTGCGGGGTCTGGAGCAGCTGGTCCGCCGGGCCCGGGTCGCGGCCTACAACTCCTACGGCCTGCCGTCATGAGCCTGCTCGTCACGGTGACCGGCCTGGACCACCCCGGCGTAACAGCCGGGTTGTTCGACGCTCTCGACGGCGTCGAGGTCTCCGACGTCGAGCAGGTCGTCGTGCACGGCCGGCTGCTGCTGGGCTTCGTCCTCGAAGGCGACGACGCACCGGCGCGCGAACGACTCACGGCTGCGGCCGCGGCCTTGCGCGTCGGTATCGAGTTCACCGGACTGGAAGACGCCGAGCCGTCGTCCGGCGGCCATCACCACGTCACGGTGCTCGGCCTGCCGCTGCCACCGGCAGCGATGGCGGCGATCGCCCGTCGGCTCGCCGACTGCGGCGCCAATATCGAGCGCATCCAGCGACTGGCCAGCTATCCGGCACCGGCCTACGAGCTGCTCGTCGCCGGCGGCGAGACCCGCCTGCTCCAGGTCGCTCTGGCCGAGGAGGCCGTGCGCCAGCGCGTCGACGTGGCGGTCGAGCGCGCGTCTCTCTACCGGCGGGCACGTCGCCTCGTCGTGATGGACGTCGACTCGACGCTGGTGCAGGGCGAGGTCATCGAGATGCTCGCGGCGGAGGCCGGCTGCGAGGCCGAGGTCGCCAAGGTGACCGCCGCTGCGATGGCCGGTGAGCTCGACTTCGAGGAGTCGCTGCGGGCTCGCGTCGCGCTGCTGGCCGGACTGCCGGTCGACGCCGTGGAGCGGGTGCGCTCCGCCGTACGTCTCACCCCTGGAGCCCGCACCCTGGTGCGCACCCTGAAGCGCCTCGGCTACGCCGTCGCGATCGTCAGCGGCGGCTTCACGGCGGTCACCGACGACCTGGTCGAGACGCTCGGACTCGACCACTCGCTGGCCAACGTCCTCGAGATCGCCGACGGGCGGCTGACCGGGCGGGTGGCCGGCGACGTCGTCGACCGGGCCGCCAAGGCTGCTGCCCTGCGCAGGTTCGCCGCCGCCGAGGGGCTGACCCTGGCTCAGACGGTGGCGATCGGCGACGGGGCCAACGACCTCGACATGCTGGCGGCTGCCGGCCTGGGCATCGCCTTCAACGCCAAGCCGATCGTCCGCCAGGCGGCCGACACGGCACTGTCCGTCCCCT